>DATJIX010000382.1:0-10846 GCA_035492865.1 Mycobacterium sp.
TGGTCTGAGAGGTTCGGCCGGATTTCCGCGAATCCGCGAAGTCACTCGCTCGTAACACACTTTTCCGTCGCTAGACTCGATTCAGATCGCGCCGGACAGGCGCAGATAGACCTGCAATCTAGGGCCGGCGCACGCCATACCGGCGGAGGTACCAAATGAAGATGGCTAACTTTTTGTTGCCTGAGAGCACTACTGATTCGCATGTGAATAACGAGGCGCACGTGGACCCGGACGTAGCCCTGGTGGGTACCGTCGCGGTCCGGCGCGGCCCGATCGGCGACATCGCCGCCGGTGACGTCGTCGTGGTCACGAACTTCGGCCACGACAGCGTGTCGTTCCTCAACCCCGACACGCTCGCCCTCGAGGAGACCATCGGCGTCCCCGGTGAGCCGTTCGCGGTGGTCATGTCCGACGACCGTGCCTATGTCAGCACCTCCTCCGCGAGCCATGACGCCGTCTCGGTGATCTGCACGAACACCAGGACCGTCATCGCTACCTATCCGCTGGCTTTTGGAGTGACGGCGCTGGCCGTCAGCCCCAACGGCAAGCGCGTTTACGCAGGCCGCACCGGCCATGACCACGTGGATGTCGCCGTCATCGACACCACCGCTGACCGGGTCGGCACCATCGACATCGCGACCGGCGCCGGCATCGGTATCGACGCGATCGTCGTCGACCCCACCGGCACCCGCCTGTATGTGGCCACCACCGACGCCCGCGGCAGCCAGCTGGTTGTCGTCGACGCCGAGACCACCCGCGTCGATCGCAAGGTGTGGGTCGGTTCGCCGATCCGCGACATCGCGTTCGCCGACGGCACCGCCTATGTCCTGACGTCGGATCGGGCCCGCGGCGGCGCGGTCAGCGTTATCGACATGGCGACAAACCGGATCACCGACACCATCGAGCTCGGCATCGGCGCGCCCACCCAGATGACGCTTGGGCCGGACAAGACTCGCGCCTACATCGTCGACTACGACCACGTCGCGGTGCTGTGCACGCTGTCCCACGAGGTCGTCACCAACGTCACCGTCGGCGCCCGGCCGTCTTGTGTCGCAGTCGATTCCGAAGGTGATCGCCTCGTAGTCGCCGACTACGCAGGTGACGTCACCGTGTTCACCGTCGCGTCGACGTTGCCGCAGCTGTACTCGCAGCTCGTGGTCACCGAGCCGCTCGCCCTCACCGCGGCGCCCAAGCTGGAGCCCGCAACAGTCTGAGTGGTTACGCGCCGGGAAACGAGTAGCGAACTACGCGTGCCCGATTCGAACGTCCTTCCTACCGTCAAGCGCAATCGATAAACGTGCGCAGACCAGGAGGACGCCATGCCCGCGCCAAGGACCGACGCGCAAGCGCCTGATTTCGGTACGCAGGGCGGCGATCCGAGTCGCGGGGTCGACATGGACCTCAGCACCTGCGTCAACCGATATGGCCCAGCGCCTGCCGCGATCGCGGCGCTTCGCGCCATCGAACCCGCTGACATCGTGCTACATCCGTACGAGGCGGCGCCCCAACTGATCGAGTTGTATCGCGAAGCGACCGGCGTACCCGACGGTGCGATGATCGCCGGTCGTGGCGCCAGCGAGTTCATCTGGGCGATGAGCCGTGAGCTCGACCACGCCTCCGTGCAAGTGCCGATGCCCGCTTACACCGACTATCTGAAGGCCTTCCCCGGCCGTGGGTTCAATCCGGCGGACACGCAGATTCCTTCGCTCGAGCAGATCGATGCGGCGCTGAATGCCGCTGGCGTCGTGATCATTTCGAACCCGCACAATCCGACCGGAGTTCATCTCGAGCCCGAGGGACTCGTCGCTGTCGCCTCGGCGCATCCCGCCGCAACTCTTGTGGTCGACGAGTCATACGTCGACTTCACGCCGGACCCGTGCGGGTGGTCGGTACTGGGCTGCGAGGTGCCCAACATCGTGGTGCTGCGCTCGACGACCAAGTTCTACGGCATCGCCGCCACCCGCACCGGCATCGCGTGGTGCGCCGAATCCGCGCCACTGGCATACCTTTTCGGCCAACAGGAAAACTGGGGCCTCTCAGGGGTCGACGTGCGCGTCGCGTGCGCCGCGGTCCGCGATATCGACTGGTCGGACACCAGCCGTGTGCAGATGCACTCCGACAACGCGTGGCTGGCCGAAATGCTGTCGGGCGTGGTCGGCCTCGATCTGTGCGCCAACAAGAACGTGCATTTCCAGTACGCGTTCTGCGAACACTCGGTCGAGGTGGCCGAGGTGTTCGGTAGGCACGGCATCGGCGTGCGCGTGCTTGGCGCGGCACACGGCGTGCGACCCGACGCGCTGCGCATCGTCGCGCCCCGCCATGACGAGCGGGCGCGTTTCGCCTCCGCACTCGCGGATGTGATCCATGACCGCGTCGCGGCCTGACCGCATCGGCCTTACGGGAGTCGCCCTGGCGGCGGTCGGCGCCGTCGCATACGGCATCGCAACGGTCATCGGCCGCGCGCTGGCTGCCGCCGGTGTCGACTCAGCGTCAGCACTTGGCATTCGGTTCTCCGTTGCGGCCATCATCCTGGCGGTGCTGATCTGGCTGCGCGGCGCCTCGCTGCGTCCCTGTACGGGCGAGTGGCTGCCGATCGTTCTGCTTGGGGCGGTCGGCTACACGTTCGAGTCGACGCTCTTCTATCTATCGCTCGGACACGGGACCGCTGCGGCGTGCATCCTGCTGTTCTACGCGTATCCCGCCATCGTCACCGTGATCGAATTGGTCAGCGGCAGAGAGCGAATCACCAAGCCGACCTCCGTCGCGTTGGTGCTGTCGGTGGCCGGCACAGCCAGCGTGGTGGCAATCGGCCGCGAGGTGTCGATCACCGCGACGGGCGTCGTCCTCGCGCTAGCGGCGGCGACGGCCTACGCGCTCTATCTCGTCGTCGGGCGAAATGTCCGCAAGCGCACCAATTCCATGACAGCCGCCTGCTGGGTTGCCGCGGGCGCTGCCGCTGCGTCGTTGATGCGCGGGGCCGTCGGTGGCACGTTGCATATGCCGAGTGGCCACCTTGTGCAGATCGTCGGGTACGGCGCCGTCACCGCCGCCGCGTTCGGGCTGACGTTCGCGGCGCTGGGCCGCATCGGAGCCAGCCACACCGCGGTCGTGATGACGTTGGAGGCGGCTGCGACGGTGGTGCTCGCGGGCTTTGTACTGGGCGAGGGCATCTCGTCGGCCCAGGCATTCGGCGGCGCGGCGATCCTTGTGGCGGCGGGCATCATCGCGCACTCGCACGGGCGCGAGCGACCGCATTCGTACGTTCGTACGCGGCGTGTCGGCGTACAAACACGGTCGCTCGCGCAGAGAAGCTAGCGCCAGGTGTAGCGGGTTTTCGGACGGCCCGTCTTGCCGTAGTCGGTCTGCCGCGTGAGCGTGCCTTCGTCGGCGAGGCGTTCGAGGTAGCGCCAGGCGGTCACGCGTGACACGCCGACCTGCTTGGCCACCTCGTCGGCGGTGATGCCGTCGGCGGAATCCCGCACCGCGCGAGCGATCTCGTCGTTGGTTCCGGGCGCTGCTCCCTTGGGCGCGGCGGATCGGTCTGCGCTGACCCGCAATTCGGCCAGCGCGCGGTCGACCTCCGCCTGGCTGGCCGCATCGGTGCCTGCTGGCAGCGCCTCGCGATAGCGCTGGTAGCGCTCGAGCCGGTCGCGGAACGCGGCGAAGGTGAACGGCTTGAGCAGATACGCCAGCGCGCCGTGGCCGACCGCGGCGCGCACCATCTCCAGATCGCGTTCGGATGTGATCGCGATGATGTCCGGCGCGGGCCGCAACCCCGACAGGGCCGACGCGAGCGCGATGCCGTTGGCGTCGGGCAGGCCAATGTCGAGCAACACCAAATCGATTGGTGCCTCGGCTGCTGCCGCCTCGGAGGCCGCGCGCATCGCGTCACGGGCGGTGTGCGCGACGGAGGCCACCGAAAAGCCCTGCAGTCGACCGAGATACGTGCGATGCGCCTCGGCGATAAGTGGTTCGTCTTCGACGATCAGAACGCTGATCATGACGCCACCGTCACGGTCACCACCGACCCGTAGGTCACATCGGCGGTCAGTGTGCCGTTGTGCCGGTTCACCACCTGCGCGACCAGAGCGAGGCCCAAGCCGTGTTGTTCGGCCTCATCTTTCGTCGAATAGCCGCGCTGCATCGCCTTTTCGAAGGTCGCTGCGTCCATGCCGGGCCCGCTGTCGGCCACCCGGATCAGCAGCGTGCCGTTGTCCTGGGCGACCGTTACCTCGACCCACGGGTCTTCGCGGTCGCAGGCGTCCATCGCGTTGTCGATCAGGTTGCCAAGGACGGTCACCATCTCCTGCCCGGACAGCGCGAGATCGTCGGCGTTCGACGGCAAGTGCGTCTCCTCGGTGACGGTCAGCTCGATACCGCGTTCGTCCGCCTGGGCCGTCTTGCCAAGCAGCAGCGCGACCAATGCGGGCTCGCCGACGGCGCTGGAGAGCCGGTCGACGAGCTGTTGAGACAGCTCCAACTCGTGAGTCGCGAACGTGACCGCTTCGTCGGCGCGACCCATCTCGACCATCGTGACGATCGTGTGCAGCTTGTTGGCCGCCTCGTGCGCCTGCGACCGCAACGTGTCGGTCAGTACCTTCAGCGAGCTCAGTTCGCCGAGCGCGCCCTGCAATTCGGTGCGATCGCGGATGGTCACCACCTCGGAGTCCGGCGGTGCGTCCTCGACGGGGGAGCGGTTGACCACCAGCACCCGGTCCTCCGTCACGTGCACCTCGTCGCGGGCGCCGGGGTTGTAGGTGCGCAGGAACTGTGGCAGATCGGTCCGGTCCACGGGACCCGGCGGCAGCGCGAGGAGCCTGCGGGCCTCGTCGTTGACCAGCGCCACGCCGTTGCGATCCAGCACGATCAGCCCCTCCGACACCGAATGCAGGATCGCGTCGTGATGCTCGTACATGACACGAAGCTCGTCGGGGCGAAGGCCGTGCGTCTGCCGAAACAGCCGGCGCCGGATGGCCCACACACCGACCAGCGCGACGGCGAGCGCGGCGAGGCTGACCCCGACGATCGTCGGGACCTGTGCGCGCCATCGGTCGGCCAGGCTCTGTTGCAGGATGCCCGCCGACACCAGGCCGACGATGCGGCCGGTGCCGTCGCGCACCGGGGCAACGGCGCGAATCGACGGCCCCAACGTGCCCGTATAGACCTCGGTGAACGTCTCGCCGCGCAGCGCGGGGTCGATCGTGCCGATGTACTTCCCGCCGATCTGAGTGGGGTCCGTGTGGGTGAAGCGCGTGCGGTCGGGCGCCATGATCGTGATGAACGCGATGTCGGTGTTCTTGCGGACGGCCTCGGTGACCGGCTGCAAAGTCTCGGTGGCCCTTCCGGATTCGATCGCGGCGGACGTCGACGGCGAGTCGGCCAGCGCGGTGGCGATGCCGAGCACCTGTTGGCGCGCGGCGGCGTCGCCGTCGCGGGAGGCGTCGAAAAGCGCCAGCGCGCTGCCCGCCAACACCACCACCGCGATCACCAGGATCTGCAGTGCGATCGCCTGCGTCGCCAGGGACCACGGCCGCGATCGGTTCACGGGTTCATCTTCTCTGCCGACGCCTCTGACATCGGCCGATCGCGAAGAATCGATTTGTCTCGTTACGATCGGCGCCTATGTGGCCACATCCCCAGCCGCCGGGCTGGTACCCGGACCCGCGGGGCGGTCCGGACCAGGCCTACTGGGATGGCCAGCAATGGCAGTTTCCGCCTGCCAAGCGCAAAAGTTCGCGTGGGATGGTCATCGCCATCCTTTTCGGCGTAGTCGTCGCCGCCGTAGGCGTGCTCTACATGTCAGCAGTGGGTCAGCATGCGATTAGAAAGTCGCAGTCGACGCAGAGTTCGGACCAGTCCGCGGCTCCGCCGACGCCGCAACAGCCCGCGCAGGTCAAGCTGAACCAGGAAGCGCGCGACGGCAACCTCTCGTTCGTGGTCACCGCCGTCGACACCACGGACACCTCCGTCAACGTCCACCTGACGGTGAAGAACGTGGGCAACCGGCCGACCGTGTTCTGGGCCAACAATCAGCGGTTGTGGATCGCAGGCCGTTGGTTCGTGCCCGACAAGGCCGCCGCCGCCAAGGCCGGGGCCGCGAGCGTGAAACTCGATCCGGGTAAGTCGGCCACCGTCGAGGTGTCGTTCACCGTGCCCGCGGGCAGCACCGCCGTGGACACCATCGAACTGCACGATTCGGGGCTGTCCGCAGGCATCAGCGTCGTCCCGCGGTCATAGTTCGCCGGCCGCGATGGCGAGGATGTCGTCGCCCGCGCCGACGGCCACAAAGTGGCCTGCGCCTTCGACGGGATGCCATACCGCGCCTGGCATCGCGTCGGCGACCGCCTTGTTGATGGGATCCGGTACCAGCTTGTCGTCCAGCCCCTGCCACATGTGGACGGGCCGCGTGATGGCGGAGACGTCGAACGCCCAACGGCGATAGAGGAGTTCGGCGTCGCGCACGAGCCCGTCACTGCCGTGGGCGAAGCATTCGGCACAAGCGTCACCGAACGCCGTCGCAACCTCGGGTCGCCGCAGGATCTGTTGGTCGTATTCGTTGAGCTGTTTTCGGACCTGTTTGACGAAGCTCTGCGGAAAACGCTTTGCGAGCAACCCGAGGTTGGCGTACATCAGCCGGAAGCCCGGCTTGAAGCGCAGCGCGAGGGTCCCGCCCAGCGCGTCGATCTTGGAGAGGTACTGGGCTGCGGAGTTGTCGCCGAATGCGCCGTAGCTTCCCGGCGCGATGCTGGTGACGTGGCGCAGCCGCGACGGATCGATGTAGGCGGCCGCGGCGAGTGCCCACGGTCCGCCTTCCGACCAGCCCGTCACGCCGAATTCGCGGTAGCCCAGCGCGTCGGCGACCGCGACGAGGTCGTCGGCCCAGCCGGAGTAGCTGCGCGCCTTCTGCGGGCTGGACTGGCCCATGCCGGGCCTGTCCACGCAGAGCAGTCGCAGCCCGTTCTTGGATGCGGCATCTGCCAGCAGGCGCGCCTCGAGCCTGCTGCTGGGGCCGCCGTGGTTGTGCAGCACGAGCGGCCCGTTGGGATCGCCGACTTCGAGGTAGGCGAGCGTGCGGCCGTCGCGGGCACTCACCGCCTCGGTCACGCCGCCTCCTGAACGTAATGAACTAAAACGTGACCTGGCTCACGTCCTCGCCGAACATCCTTGCAGACCACATTTGGATTTCGAGCGCTGGAGGAAAGCCATGACGACGAATTTGGACAGGCCGCCGGTAGAGCCGCCGCGCCGCCGCGACCGCACTCACTGGCTCTACATCGCCGTCATCGTCGCGGTGCTCGCCGGCGTCGCCGTCGGCCTGGTGGCACCCGATGTCGGCAAGAGCGTCGGCGTGCTGGGCACGATGTTCGTCAGCCTGATCAAGATGATGATCGTGCCGGTCATCTTCTGCACGATCGTGCTGGGCATCGGCTCGGTCCGCAAAGCCGCCACCGTCGGTAAGGTCGGCGGCCTGGCTTTCGTCTACTTCCTGGTGATGTCGACGTTCGCGCTCGCGATCGGCCTCGTGGTGGGCAACCTGATCCACCCCGGCAGCGGTATGCACATCACTGAGAAGACCGCCAGCAAGGGCGCCGAGCTCGCCGAGAAGGCGCATGAGTCAGGCGGACTCATGGACTTCATCCAACACATCATCCCCGACACGCTGTTCTCCTCGCTGACCGAAGGCAACGTGCTGCAGGCGCTGTTCATCGCGCTGCTCGTCGGTTTCGCGTTGCAGGCGATGGGCCGCCAGGGCGAGCCGATCCTGCGTGGCATCGAGCATCTGCAGAAGCTCGTGTTCAAGGTGCTCGTGATGATCCTGTGGCTGGCTCCGATCGGCGCGTTCGGCGCTATCGCCAACGTCGTCGGGCAGACCGGCTGGACCGCGGTCACCCAGCTGCTGACGCTGATGCTCGGCTTCTACATCACCTGCGTGCTGTTCGTGTTCGGCGTGCTGGGCGTGATCCTGCGCGTGGTGTCCGGTGTGTCGATCTTCAAGCTGGTGCGCTACCTGGCCCGCGAGTACCTGCTGATCTTCTCGACCTCGTCGTCGGAATCCGCGTTGCCACGGCTGATCGCGAAGATGGAGCACCTCGGTGTCGACCGCAGCACCGTCGGTGTCGTCGTGCCGACCGGCTACTCGTTCAACCTGGACGGCACCGCGATCTATCTGACCATGGCGTCGCTGTTCATCGCCGACGCGATGGGCGCCCCGATGTCCGTCGGTCAGCAGATCGGCCTGCTGGTCTTCATGATCGTCGCGTCCAAGGGTGCCGCCGGTGTCACCGGCGCCGGGCTGGCCACCCTGGCAGGAGGCCTGCAGGCCCACCGTCCCGACCTGCTCGACGGCGTCGGCCTCATCGTCGGTATCGACCGGTTCATGTCCGAGGCTCGCGCGGTGACGAACTTCTCCGGTAATGCGGTCGCGACGGTGCTGGTCGGCTCGTGGACCAACACGATCGACCGCGACAAGGTGAACGCCGTTCTGGGTGGAGAGGATCCGTTCGACGAACTCACCATGGTTGATGACCATCGCGCCCCGCTCGCCGAAGAACCGGCACAGCAGCGAATCCCTGTGTCGGCATAGGGCGCGCGAAGGAAAGGCCCGGCCGGAACCCCCCACGGCCGGGCCTTTTCATGCCTCGAGACTGCGGGGAGATCGCGATTCCACTGGAATTCGCGATCTCCCCGCAGTCTCGGCGTATGCGCCGCAAAAGATTTTGAAATTCCTTTGAACCCCCTTTGACCTCCGCCCGTTGAACCGCGTGACACCGACTAAACGGAAGAAACGGAGGCCCGCCATGCGTGCCATATTGCTCACACTGATCGGGTTGGCTGCGGCGGCTTGCGGATTGATCCTCGCCCCTGCGGGTTTGGCCTCGGCGGCCGATTCCGCGATCGTGACGATCGGATCGCTGCAAGCCCAGGGCTTCGACGTGAAAATCGATCGAGTCGGCAGCGCACCGCTCGCCGACTGCATCGTTACCAACGTGCGAAACCCAAGGAACCGAACGGAATTCGTGCCGGTGCTCGGCGACCGCGACCGCGGCGGCGTGGTTCCGGTGATCGTCGACCGCACGGTTACCGTGTCGCTTGACTGCTCGCGACGTTGACCCAATTGAAGCCCGGCCGGAGTGCTCCGGCCGGGTTTTCAATGTCCGGAGATGCCATGAAAAAGGTTGTCCACCAATGTGTCAACGAATTCATCAGTCAGCGGCTGATCGGGAAGCAACAGCCGGTGATAGCAGGCGCCCCACAGCTGGTCCACCACCGACTCGGGATCCAGGGACGCGCGAAGCTGCCCGCGGCTCTTCGCTGTCTCCATGGCGGCCACCGCCTTTGCCCGCCGCGGACCCGAATACCGGTCCAAATAAGCGGTTTTCAGCTCGGGGTCGGATTGGGCTTGGCCGATCAACTCGCCTATCACCCGGCCGGCCGGGCTGTCGCGGATGACTCGCATGAACGTGTGCAACTGCGCGCGCAGGTCGGCCTCGATGTCGCCGGTGTCGGGGAAAACCAGCTGCGGGTCGACCCGATGGAAGTAACCGTCGAGCGCGAGGGCGCCCTTGGAGGGCCACCACTTGTAGATGGTCATCTTGCTGGCGCCCGAGAGCTTGGCGACCTTCTCGATCGTGAACCCGGTCATCCCCTCGTCGAACAGCAACCCGGCGGCGGCCTCGAGGATCTCCTCGCGCACTTCGGCGGCGGGGCGACGGCCACGCCCGCGCCGGGGTCCATCGGTCATCGCTGTCTCCTCCCGGGAATATATGGACGAATCGTACACTTAACGGCTATATGGACACACCGTACACAAGTGAGGAGATCGAGATGACCGACCGTATTGCCATCGTGACCGGCGGTTCTGGGGGCATCGGCCACGCCGTGGCAGTCCGTCTCGCCAAGGCGGGCATGGCCGTAGCCGTGCACTACTCCGGTAACCGCGACCGCGCGCAGGCCATCGCCGACGAGATCACTGCCGCAGGTGGCCGAGCCATGGTCGTCGGCGCAGACGTGGCCGATGAAGCCGGGGTCGCTGCCCTGTTCGATCAGGTCGAAGCCGAGTTCGGCGGCGTCGATGTCGTCGTCAACACTGCGGGCATCATGCTGTTGTCCCCGCTGGCCGAGTTGAACCTCGACGACTTCGACCGCATGCACCGCACCAACGTGCGCGGCACCTTCGTCGTCAGCCAGCAGGCCGCCCGTCGAGTCCGAAACGGCGGCGCCATCGTCAACTTCTCCACCTCGGTGACCAAGCTCGCCGCGCCGGGTTACAGCGCCTACGCGGCAACCAAGGGTGCGGTCGACGCGATGACGCTGATCCTGGCGAAGGAGATGCGCGGCCGCGACGTGACCGTGAACGCCGTCGCGCCAGGACCTACCGCCACCCCGCTCTACTTCGAAGGCAAGTCGCAAGAAGTCATCGACCGCGCCAAGTCCGCGTCGCCGCTGGAACGCCTCGGCGAGCCCAACGACATCGCGGAAGCTGTCGCTTTCCTCGCCGGACCCGCCCGCTGGGTCAACGGCCAAATCATCTACGCAAACGGAGGAGTGATCTGAAATGAGCACACCAAAAGTCGTCCTCGTTACCGGCGCATCGAGCGGATTCGGCGCCATGACGGTCCGCGCCCTTGCGGACGCCAAACACGTTGTCTACGCGGGCATGCGGGACGCCGCAGGCCGCAATGCGCAGGCCGCCGCGGCAGCACGGCGCTACGCCGACGAACACGGCGTGACGCTGCGACCGATCGAGATGGACGTGTCGGATCAGTCGTCGGTTGACGGCGCGGTGGCCGCGGTGCTCGCGGAGGTGTGCCGCATCGACGTCGTCATCCACAACGCGGGGCACATG
>DATJIX010000383.1:0-2721 GCA_035492865.1 Mycobacterium sp.
ACATGCTCGAGGTAGGCCAGGATCTCGGGCTGCGCCGCGAACCGCTCCGTCCACGTCCAACTGCTCTGCAGCTGCTCGTCGAAAGAGTAGGAGTAGTCCACACTTTCGACGTCGCACCGCGCACCCGGATACCGGTTCCAATACCATGTGCCGCCGACGCCCGGCGCCGCCTCGATGCCCAACACCGTCAGCCCAGCCGAGGCCGCACGGTGCGTCGCGTACAGTCCGGCGAAGCCCGCACCGATCACAATGGCGTCGTAGCTCACGACAGCAGCCCTCGCATGTCCGCCCATAGCAGATCGCGGGCCGCCGCCCCCGCCGCGAGCGGCATGATCGTCACGAAGCCGTGGAACAACCCAGGGTAATCGCGATGCAGCACAGCGACATTCGCTTTGCGAAGCTGATCCGCGTATCCGACACCCTCGCTGTGCAGCACGTCGAACCCCGCGGTCACCACGATCGCGGGCGGCAGATCCTCGTGCGATTCGGCACGTGCCGGAGCGACGAGATACTCGGCAGACGGCATCGAGCCGTCGAGATACTGCCGCCAATACCACTGCATCGCAGCCGAAGTGTTGACGTACCCGGTCGCGTACGCCCGATAGCTGGCCGTGTCGAACGTCGGGTCGATCACCGGATAGATCAGCACCTGCCCGACGGGCATGGGCGCTTGGCGCTCACGGCACATCAGCGCGGTGACCGCCGCCAGGTTCCCGCCCGCGCTGTCGCCTGCGATCAACACCCGAGCGGGGTCGATCCCGAGTTCGTCGGCGTGGGCGACTGTCCAGCAGTACGCGGCGTACACGTCCTGCGCGGCCGCCGGTGCGTGATGCTCGGGCGCGAGCCGGTAGTCCACCGAGATGACGACGGTCTCGGTGTGGCGCGACATCGCCCGGCAGAAGCTGTCGTGGGAGTCCAGGTCGCAGAGCACGAAGCCACCGCCGTGGCAGAACACCACCGCGGGCCGCGGACCGCCATCCCCGTGTGGGCGGTAGATCCGCGCCGGTACATCGCCAGCCAGGAAGTTCTCGGCAACCGCGACGTCGTCGAAGTTCTCCACAGGAAGGCGACGGCTGACGAGCACGGCCCGCGCCTGCTCTGCGGTCATTGTCTCGACGGCCGGGAACCCGTCGTTCAATTCACGCATGAACGCCCCTACGGCGTCGTCCATAACGGAACCGTAGTGCGCGTTGCTGGCTACCATCCGGAAAATGGCTGCACCGAATCTGCCACCCGGCTTCGACTTCACCGATCCCGACATCTACGCCCTGCGCCTGCCCGTTGCCGAGCTCGCCGAGCTTCGTCGGTCGGCGCCCATCTGGTGGAACGAGCAACCGCGCGACGTCGGTGGCTTCGGGGACGGCGGCTACTGGGTCGTCAGCAAGCACCGCGACGTCCGTGAGGTGTCGCTGCGCAGCGACGTGTTCTCGTCGGCGGCCAAGACCGTGGTCCCGCACTTCAACCCGGCAGTGGACGTCAAGGGCCAGATCAAGGCCTCCAAGCTGTCGATGCTGATGATGGACGACCCCGAGCACGCCCGGCTGCGCAAGATCGTCTCCCGCGGGTTCACTCCCCGCGCCGTCGAGCGGCTGCGCGCGGAGCTCAACGAGCAAGCGCAACGCATCGCCGCCGACGCGGCCGCGCAGTCGTCCGGCGACTTCGTCCTGCAGGTTTCGCGTGAGCTGCCGCTGCTGGCCATCGCAGGACTTCTCGGGGTCCCGGCGGAGGACCGCGACAAGCTGTTTGACTGGACCAATCAGATGGTCGGCGGCGACGACCCCGAGTTCGCGGAGTACGACTCGCTCGGCTCGACAGGCGAGTTGATTTGGTACGCCATGCAATTGGCGCAACGAAAATCCGAAGAGCCCGGCGACGACATCGTCAGCACGCTGATCGACTCCGAGGCCGACGGCCGGCTGACCGAGGAAGAGTTCGGGATGTTCGTCGTGACGTTGACCGTGGCGGGCAACGAGACGACCCGCAACTCGATCACCCAGGGCATGATGGCCTTCACCGACTTCCCCGACCAGTGGGAGCTGTTCAAGGCGCAGCGGCCGACGACCGCCGCGGACGAGATCATCCGCTGGGCCTCGCCCATCACGGCGTTCCAGCGCACCGCGTTGGCAGACACCGAAGTCGGCGGCGTCCAGATCAAGAAAGGCCACCGGCTGGTGCTCTTCTATCGGTCCGCCAACTTCGACGAAGAGGTCTTCGACGACCCGTTCGCCTTCAACATCTTGCGAGATCCCAATCCGCACTTGGGCTTCGGGGGCACCGGCGCGCACTACTGTGTCGGCGCCAATCTGGCCCGGTTGACCATCGATCTGATGTTCAACGCGATCGCCGACCACATTCCGCGGCTGACCCCCGTTTCCGAGCCTGAGCGGCTGCGGTCGAGCTTCATCAACGGCATCAAACACTGGGGGGTCGAATACCGATGAACCACGGACCATTTGGACTGCCACCGATGGTGTTCAGCATCGGCGTTCTCGTCGTCTGGCTGGGCGGGGGCTTGGTGGTAGGCACGCTGATGAGTCGCCGCAAGTCGTACCGACGCATGCTTGCCGCGACCGCGGCAAATTACGAGGCGCAACAGCGGCCGGACGCACATCCCTGGGGAGATCTCATCGGGGTGTGGCACTTCAAGTCGGCGGCCAGAATAGCCGGCGTGGTCTGCGGTGTGGTCCTCGGCATCGGAGCGATCAGCGTTCCCATTTCCAT
>DATJIX010000384.1:0-2570 GCA_035492865.1 Mycobacterium sp.
GGCCAATCCGCTCGTTTGCCAGTTTCGTCGAATCGCGCGTGCGACGCTCTACAGGTGGTTGCGTCTTACCAGCAATTCGCAGCTGAGCACCGGGGTGAGCACCTGACCCCGTTCAACCGATGGTGCGCGGTGGTCGGTAACTACTCGGTCATTCCGAGCGCAATCGCGTTGCTGTCAGGCCGACCGCGTCGCGCGGCCGGGATGTTCGCGTTCGCGAACGCCGTCCTCATCGCCGGGCACATCGCCGAAGGCAATCTGCCTCGATCTGCACGCGACTTGGCCCGTCATCCGATCTGGTCGGTGCGGGCGGATTTCGCGCTCGCAACCGCGACGGTCAAGGGCTTGGCTCGGCGCTAGTCCAGATATGTGCCGTGGCCTTCGCGAACCTTGTCGCCATCGAAGGTCAGCACCTCGTTGACCAACTGGCCGCGATGGTTGCGGTAGTTGATCACCAGCGTCGACTCGCCGCGATACACGCCGACGAGGTCGAACTGCAGGTTGGGCTGCTTGGCCAGGGCGGCCGCCCAGTAGTCCCGCAACGCCGGCTTGCCGCGCACCACTCCCTCGCTTTCGGGGACGACGCGCGCCGCCACCGGCGAGGTGAAGAGGACGTCGTCGTGAAAGTGGTCGAGCACTGCCTCGATGTCGTGTGCGTTCCAGGCCCGCACCCACTGCTCTGCATAGCCGTTCGGGTCGGGAGTCGGCATGGCGGTCAACCTTTCACGCTGGCCCAGAACGCGCACTGGTGGGATTCGGCGAAGTCGGTAATCACTGTGCTTCCGCCGGGCTGAAAGGACAACCGCTTTTCGTCGGTGCCGAACGCAGGCCACTGCGAACCGGGTTCGGCGTTTCGGACGAAGTGCGCCCAATAGTCGATCATCTGGTCGGACAACACCTGCTGGGCGGGATTGAGTGGCGGCGCACCGCCGACGTCGAACAGGTAGCGCAGTTCCAGGGAATGGCTCGCGCCGACCGGGAAGGGCAGGGTGCGCAACGGGTCGGGCGTCGGTGCATCGCGGTCGTTGAACTCGTAAGCGTAAACAGATTCGGTCCGCGCCATCGCGTCGGCCATCCGTTCGGCCGGGCAGGCGAATACCCCGTCGGTGACCGCCGCCGAATACGCAAGGGGCACACCGCCATATCTCTGCAGCGGATAGTGCGCTTCGACCGCGGCGGCGTGCTCGCCGAACGTCTCGGCGATCAGCTGCGGATACTGATCGGGCTTGTACTCACCGTGTCTCAGGTACTGCATCGCGACGAACAAGGTGAACTCGTCGCGATTGGTGCCGACCAGCACAGGTACACGGGCGGCGCGATCGTCGGCGAATGCCGTCATCGGATCGACGGGCAGTCGCTGTGTCCCGGTGACCGGACCGCTGAGCGCGTCGTCGCCGATGTGGTAGTACCAGACCGGATCCCGCAGCTTGCCAGCCGGCAACGCACGAAGGCACTGCGCAGCGGAATGCGGTTCCCCGCAACCAAGTTCGGCCGCGTAGTCGAGACTGGCCTTTACCGCGGCGGGCAATGCCACCTGCGCCTGGCACGGAGCGCTCTGAATGATCGCCGCCCTGAACAACCCCACTGAGTCCGGTGCGACGAGGTGATCGCACACCGACATGCCGCCCGCGGACTCACCCGCCAGGGTGACCATCTCCGGATCGCCGCCGAAGTTGGAGATGTTGTCGCGCACCCAACGCAGCGCGGCCTGTTGGTCAGCCAGGCCGTAATTGCCGACGTCGCCCGGCGGTCCCAGAGAGGGATGGGCGAGAAAGCCCATCGTGCCCAGCCGGTAGTTGACGGTGACGACGATCATGTCGCCGCGGCTGGCCAGCCACCGCGCGTCGTAGATCGACGCACTGCCGTTGATGAACGCGCCACCGTGGATCCACACCATCACCGGCAGTCGCTCGCCGCCGCTCTGGCTGGTCGGCGGCGTCCACACGTTGAGGGTCAGGCAATCCTCGTCGGTCTGCCGCCCGAATTCCGGGTCACCACCCGGATCCTGCAGGCACCGCGGTCCGGGGCGAGTTGCGTCGCGCACACCCGGCCAGCCGTGCACAGGCGTCGGCGGCTGCCAGCGCAACGGGCCGATCGGCGGTGCGGCATAAGGGATTCCGGCGAACAACCGGTGGTCCTGTGCAACGGCACCGCGCACCGTTCCGGCGGCGGTCCGCACCACCGCGGGATCCGATGGCACGGCAGTCTTCGGCGGCTCGGTGCCGCCGTTGCCGCATCCGACCGCCAGCACCAGCGTGCAGGCAAGCACCAACAGGCGGTGAAGCGATCGAGACAGCATGTGGTTAGAGCCTAGCGGCGGCAGATGCGGACGCCCCTTCCCTTCAGTGGCGGCCGTCACATACACTCAGAACTTGACACCCGTCAAGTTCTGCCGCAGCCCGGCAGTGAGGAGCCTGTATGAGCACGCCGACGATGGATGACGCCGCCAAGGTCCTGGCCGATCCGACGGCCTACGCCGACGACGCACGCCTACACGCGGCACTGACCCATCTTCGAGCGAACAATCCGGTCGCCTGGGTGGACAACCCGCCGTACCGGCCGTTCTGGGCGAT
>DATJIX010000385.1:0-11944 GCA_035492865.1 Mycobacterium sp.
GCCCAGGCCTCACTGCACGCCGCGCAGATCGCCTTCATCGGACCGTTGCTCGGCTCGCTGTCCCGGGTGTACGGCGGCAAGCTGGCCGACCGGATCGGTGGCGGACGGGTGACCCTGGCGGTGTTCGGCGGCATGATCCTGGCGGCCGGCCTGCTCGTCGCGATCAGCATGTTCGACGATCACACCGCCGGGGCGGCCAACAGCCTGATGATGATCGGCTACGTCATCGGCTTCATCGCCCTGTTCCTGCTCAGCGGCCTGGGCAACGGTTCGGTCTACAAGATGATCCCGTCGATCTTCGAGGCCCGCAGCCACTCCCTGCAGGTCAGCGAGGAGGAGCGGGCGCGGTGGTCACTGTCCATGTCGGGCGCGCTGATCGGCTTCGCAGGGGCCGTCGGCGCACTCGGCGGGGTCGGTATCAACCTGGCGCTGCGGCAGTCCTACCTGAGTAGCCACTCTGCGACCACCGCGTTCTGGATCTTCCTGACGTTCTACGTGGTGGCCTGCGCGGTGACATGGCTGATGTACGTCCGGCGGCCCGTGTCGGCGCCGGTCACCACTGTGGAACCCGCCACGGACTTGGCCCGGGCGTGACCCTCCTTCGCGTGGGCCAGGGCGGCTGGGCAACAACGGCGTTGTCCAGCCCACACCTGCCGACATGGCTCGGCAATGGCCGAGTAATGAGTTGGAAACATGGCGTGCGTACACATGGAACATGAGTGAGCCCGACTGGGCACCGCTCACCGGCTTTCGGGTGGCGGTGACCTCCGCCCGACGTGCCGATGAGCTGGCCGCCCTGCTGGAACGGCGTGGCGCCAGCGTGACGTGCGCCGCCGCGATAGCGATGGTGCCGCTCCCCGACGACGAGCAGTTGCGCGCTCACACTGCAGCGCTGATCCAGACCCCGCCCGACATCGTCGTCGCCACCACCGGCATCGGTTTCCGTGGCTGGGTGGATGCGGCCGACGGTTGGGGGCTGACACAGGAACTGCTCGCGGCACTCGGCAAGGCGCGCGTCGTGTCCCGCGGGCCGAAGGCGACCGGCGCGCTGCGGGCCGCGGGGCTGCCGGAGGAGTGGTCTCCGGAGTCCGAGTCATTGCGCGAGCTTCTGCACTACCTGGTCGACGGCGGCATCGCCGGCAAGCGCATTGCGGTCCAGCTGCACGGCGCCACCGACGACTGGGATCCGTTCCCCGAGTTTCTCGACGAATTGCGTGCTGCGGGTGCGGAAGTGGTGCCGATCCGGGTGTACCGCTGGCATCCCGCTCCCCGCAATGGCGACTTCGATCAGCTGGTCATCGGTCTCGCCGAGGGCAAGTTCGACGCGGTCAGCTTCACCTCCGCGCCCGCGGTCGCGTCGGTTCTGATGCGCGCGATGGAGCTGGGCGTCGAGGACAAGGTGTTGTCCGCGTTGCGCACCGATGTACACGCGATGTGTGTGGGCCCGGTTACCGCGCGGCCGTTGGTTCGGCTGGGAGTGCCGACATCGGCACCGGAGCGGATGCGGCTGGGCGCACTGGCCCGCCACATCACCGACGAACTGCCGCTGCTGCAGTCGCGCACCCTGCGAGTGGCAGGGCATCTACTGGAGATCCGCGGCACCTGCGTGATGGTCGACGGCGCGGTGAAGGCCGTATCGCCGGCGGGGATGGCAACGATCCGCGCACTGGCGCACCACCCGGGCGCGGTGGTGTCGCGCTTCGATCTGCTCGGTGCCCTGCCCGGCAGCGGCACCGATACCCACGCGGTCGAGACGGCGGTGCTGCGCCTTCGAACCGCGTTGGGCGACAAGAACATTGTGTCGACGGTGGTCAAACGTGGCTACCGGCTGGCTGTCGACGACGAGTTGGCGCACGCGCTATGAGCTTGCTGTTGGTCGCACACGGCACCCGCAAGCGGCAAGGCGTCGCGATGGTCGGCGACCTGGCGGAGCGGGTGTCGGCGGCGCTTCGGCAGCCCGTGCAGGTGGCGTTCGTTGACGTGCTCGGTCCGACCCCTTCCGAAGTGTTGGCCCGGTTGACCGACGAGCCCGTCACCCTCGTGCCCGCCTTCCTGTCGCGCGGCTACCACGTCGTCAGCGATATCCCCGCCCACGTCGAAGCGAGCGGACATCCCGACGTCACGGTGACGAAAGCCCTTGGGCCAGGACCGCAGTTGGTGCGGGTGCTGGCGGACCGGCTCGTCGAATCCGGTTGGCGTCGCGATGATTCGGTGATCCTCGCGGCGGCAGGCACCTCCGACCCCGGCGCGCAGCGTGACCTGCACACGATGGCGACGGGATTGTCGGCCATCACGAGTTCGCGGGTGGAGTTGGCTTTTGCGGCGACGGGGACGCCGCGGGTGCACGAGGCGGTCGAATCACTGCGGCGACGCGGCGCGCGCAGGGTCATCGTCGCGTCATACCTGTTGTCGGAGGGTCTGTTTCAGGATCGACTGCGCGACAGTGGCGCGGACGTGGTCACCGAACCGCTCGGCGCGCATGCCGGACTGGTGCGGCTGATCGCCAACAGATTCACCCGCGCCCGGTATTCGGTCGCGGCCTAGCTCGCAAACAGCCCGTTTGTTGCGGGCACTGACGGGGTACGCGGCGCAGATGACGAAGATCGTCGCCGCCATTGCGGTGCTCGCTGCCCCGGTCGCCATTGCAACTGGCTGTGCGAACCAGTCGGCCAACAACCCGTCAACGGGGACCACGACCACAACCGGGGCCAACGCCCAGCAGTTGACCACACAGCTCAACACCGCCGACGGTAAACACGTTGCGAACGCAACGATCGACTTCACCAGCGGCTACGCCACGGTGACGGTCGAGACCGCGGAGGCAGGCGTCCTGTCCCCCGGCTTCCACGGCCTGCACATCCATGCCGTCGGCAAGTGTGACGGTGACTTCACGTCCGCGGGCGAGCACTTCCAGGCCTCGGGGCATAGCGGTTCGCCGGCCAGCGGGGATCTGCCTCCATTGCTTGTGCGCTCGGACGGCTCCGGCAAGCTCGTGGCGACCAGCGACAGCTTCACTGCCGATGACCTCAAGGGCACGCAGGGGTCGTCGATCGTGCTTCATCAAAGCGCCAACATGGACGACACGTCGTCTGACCAGCGCCTCGCCTGCGGCGTGCTCAGCCCCGAAAGCTCCACCAGCACTTCGGTTTCGACGTCAGTATCGACGTCGACGGTCACTACCGGAGCGACCACCACTGCCGTTCCGCCGGCCACGGTTACCGAGACCACACCATCGTCGACGGCACCGACCTCCACGACCACCGTGAGTCCCAGCACCAGTACCAGCACTATTACCGTGATCCAGCCACCGTCCATCCCGCCGATCACCGTGCCGGCTCCGCCCGGCGGATGACACGCTCGACGTCGGACGCCTAGGTACCGACCTCCACTTGCCCGTCCACCACGCGTGTCGGGTAAACCGGCAGCGAGACTTCGGGGTCGTCGAGGCAGCTGCCATCGTCAAGTGCGAACGCCTGCTTCTTGATCGGGGTCTGCACGGTGGCGCGGCCACCGCGGTCCCCCACGATGCCGCGAGACATCACCGCCGCTCCCGAGAACGGATCGATGTTGCCCACCGCATACAGCGACCCGTCGTCGAGGCGGAACAGCGCCGCCTGCGCGCCGTCGGGCAGCAGCACTCCGACCCCGCGGTTCGGAATCAAGAAGTCATACCGGCACGCCGCCGTCCACACCTGAACATCATTGAGAAGAGTCATGTTGAGCTACCCCCGTACCTTGGGCATACCGATCGGCACAATGCGACCCGACTGGTCGGTGAACTCGATGGTCGGATCCACCACATCGGGGGCGTTCACGAACGAGACGAACCGCGAGAGCTTGTCGGGGTCTTCGAGGACGCCCTTCCATTCGCAGGCGTAGCCCTCGACGTGGCGCTCCATCGCCTCCTCGAATTCGGCGGCCAGCCCCAGCGAGTCGTTGCACACGACGTCGCGCAGATGATCCAGTCCGCCCTCCATCGCCTCGAGCCACGGCGCTGTCCGCTGCAACCGGTCGGCGGTGCGGATGTAGAACATCAAGAACCGGTCGATGTAGCGCACCAGCGTCTCGTCGTCCAGGTCGCTGGCCAACAACTGCGCGTGCCGAGGCGACATCCCGCCGTTACCGCAGACGTAGAGGTTCCAGCCCTGCTCGGTGGCGATGACGCCGACGTCCTTGCTCTGTGCCTCGGCGCATTCGCGCGCACAACCCGAGACGGCCATCTTGATCTTGTGCGGTGCGCGCAGGCCCCGGTAGCGCTTCTCGATCTCGACGGCCATGTCGACGGAATCCTGCTGGCCGTAGCGGCACCAGGTGCTGCCGACGCAGCTCTTCACCGTGCGTAGCGCCTTGCCGTAGGCATGCCCGGACTCCATGCCTCCGTCGACCAAGCGGCGCCAGATGTCCGGCAGCTGATCCACCCGCGCACCGAACATGTCGATGCGCTGTCCGCCGGTGATCTTGGTGTACAGGTTGAAATCCAGCGCGATCTCGCCGATCAGGATCAACTGCTCGGGGGTGATTTCGCCGCCGGGCGACCGGGGCACAACCGAGTAGCTGCCGTTCTTCTGGATGTTGGCAAGGAAGTGGTCGTTGGAATCCTGCAGCGAGGCCTGCTCGCCGTCGAGGATGTGCCCGGAGCTGGTCGACGCGAGGATCGACGCGACCACGGGTTTGCAGATGTCGCAACCCTTTCCGGTGCCGAATCGCTCGATCAGTCCGCTGAACGTCCGGATCGATGTCGCGGCGACGATCGAGAACAGCTCCGCCCGTGACTGGCCGAAGTGTTCACACAGCGCCTTGGACTGCTCGACACCCTCGGCCTCCAGCAGCTGCTTGAGCAGCGGCACGCAGGACCCGCACGAGGTGCCCGCCAGCGTGCACTTCTTCAATTCGGGGACGTCGCAGCAACCGCCCGCGATGGCCTCGGTGAGAGCACCTTTGGTGACGTTGTTGCACGAGCAGATCTGCGCGCCTGCCGGCAGCGCGCCGACGCCCAATCCGCTTGAGCCACCCTCGGATCCGGCGGGTGCGATCAACGCCATCGGGTCGCCGGGCAGCGGCTCGCCGACCATCGGCCGCAACACACCGTAGGACGACGCGTCACCGACCAGGATGCCGCCGAGCAGCGTCTTGGCGTCATCGGAGAGCACGAGCTTGGCGTAGGTCTGGTTGACCGCGTCGTTGACCACGACCTCGAGGCAGTCCGGCGTACGGCCCATGGCATCGCCGAAGCTGGCGACGTCGACTCCGAGCAACTTCAGCTTGGTCGACATGTCGGCCTCGGGGAACTCCGCGCTGCCGCCGAGCAGCCGGTCGGCGACGACCTCGGCGCTGGTGTAGCCGGGGCCGACGAGGCCGTAGCAGCGGCCTTCGATCGCGGCCACTTCACCGATCGCGTAGATGTTGGGGTCTCTTGTGGCACAAGACAAGTCAGTGAGCACTCCGCCGCGCTCGGCCACCTCGATGTCGGCCGCGCGGGCCAATTCGTCGCGGGGGCGGACGCCCGCCGCGAACACGACGACGCCGGCATCGATGACGGTCCCGTCGCTCAGCGTCACCCGCACCGAGTCATGGTCGGCAGACCGCCGGACCGGCCGATTGCGCTGGGCAGGCTCAATCGATTGGGTTCCGACGCCGACGTGCACGTTGATCCCGAGCTCGGAGATCATCCTGCCGAGCAGCGCACCGCCCGCCTCGTCGAGCTGCTGCGCCATCAGCCGCGGCGCCATCTCGACGACGTGCGTCTGCAAGCCGAACTGGCGCAACGCATTTGCGGCTTCCAAGCCCAGCAGACCGCCGCCGATCACTACGCCGACGGGGGCATGGCCACCTTCGGCCGCACGCAGGGCATCTGCGCGGATCTCGTCGAGGTCGTCGAGCGTCCGGTACACGTGGCACGACGGCAGGTCGTGACCCGGCACCGGCGGCACGAATGCGTACGAACCTGTCGCCAGCACCAGCGCGTCGTAGTCGACGCGCTCGCCGTCGGCCGTCAGCACCGACTTGTCGGCCCGGTCGATCTCGGCGACCCGGCTGCCAAGCCGCAGCTCGACGAGACTGTCGTCGCGGTAGTCGTTTCCCGGCAGCGCCATCTGGCCGCGGTCCCAGTGTTCGGTGTAGCCGGTGAGTCCGACCCGGTCGTAGGCGGCGTCGGATTCCTCGGCGAGTACGGTCACCCGCCACGCGCCATCCGCATCGCGCGACCGCAGCGCTTCGACGAACCGGTGACCGACCATGCCGTGGCCGACGACCACGACGCTTGATGTAGACCGCATGCCGCCGAGGTTAAGCAGCGGATATTGCCGCAATGTTCGCTCATGTGAAGCGGCCATCACGGAGTGCTCACCGCCGTCGCCGAAGAGGTGTGAGCCGTTCACTGACGGCGAACGCGCTGCTGGAACTTGAGCGCCGCCGACTCAAGTTCTACAAGGCAGAGGACCGGTGTGGTTCCGGTCACGGTAGAGCAAGGAGATACATCGATGAGCCAAGTGACGTTGTGGGCCCGGCCCACCTGGGAGATCGACCGCTGGGTGAAGCAGGGCGTGTTCAACGGCTTCAGCCCGGCCGCCGAGATCGCCAAAGACGGCGACGATGCTGTCGTTCGCCTCGAACTGCCCGG
The DNA here is from genome assembly GCA_035492865.1 of Mycobacterium sp. Classification (GTDB taxonomy): domain Bacteria; phylum Actinomycetota; class Actinomycetes; order Mycobacteriales; family Mycobacteriaceae; genus Mycobacterium. The sequence continues at coordinate 6,620 of DATJIX010000385.1, forward strand.
TGTCGACGTCGAGAAGGACGTCAACGTCGAGGTCGACAAGGGCCAACTCGTCGTTCGTGGCGAACGCCGCGACGAACGCGCCGAGGAAAAGGACGGACGCACGCTCAGCGAGGTCCGCTACGGGTCGTTCCGTCGGTCCTTCAAGCTGCCCGCTCACGTCACGAGCGACGCGATCTCGGCGTCGTATGACGCAGGGGTGCTGACCGTACGGGTCGCCGGTGCCCACAAGGGCGCCGAGGCGCAGCGCATCGCCATCGAGAGCAAGTAGCACTCGCGACACCGAATCCGGTGGGACCCGTTGGGGTTCCACCGGATTCGTCGCTAGGTCACCGACACCAGATATCCGCCGCGGTAGCGCAGTGATCCGTCGTCGGCCTCGTTGACCTCATTGACCCAATCGAGATATGTCTGGCGAACCAGCGCATCGCCAAGCTGGGCCCGCATGGCGATCAACGGCGGAAAGCTGTCGAGCATGAAGTCGACGTAGCTCTCGGGCGAGGGTTCGTCGAAATCGACATCGTGGCGCTCGAACTCGACGGAATCGCCGAGCAGTTCACGCACATGCGCTTCGGTACCCCACAGCACAGGCGGCTGAAAGCCCGCGGGCGGTGGCGGTGAAATCGCGCCGAGGCGGGCGAACATCTCGCCGATGGCGCCGTCCGGCGTCCAGCACGCGATCGCGATGCGGCCGCCCGGTCGGCACACGCGCAGCAATTCGTCGGCCGCGCGCTTGTGATCGGGCGCGAACATATGCCCGATCGCGGAGATGACCCGGTCGAAGCTGTCATCGCCGAACGGAAGCGACTGAGCATCGCCTTCCAGCCAGTCGACATGCACTCCCGCCTCGGCGCCGCGTTCGCGCGCCATTGCGATCAGACCCGGCGAAAGGTCAATACCGGTCACCCGCGCTCCCGCTTGCGCTGCCGGAATCGCGGCATTTCCTGTTCCGCAGGCGACGTCAAGCACCTCCATGCCGGGCTCGATCGCTGCCCGCGCCACCAGCACGTCGCCGATGGAGGTCACCTTCTCCGCCACCGCCCTGTAGTCGCCCGTCCCCCACATGTCCTCCGTCATGGGAACCGATGCTTCTCTTGCCTACGAAGCCACGCAGTCGAATCCGCGGCTTTGCAGCGCTTAGATGTGGCCTGCGTTCGTCGGTGTGGTCGTCGGGTACGGGATCGTGGCGGTGGTCGACGTCGTCGTGTCGTCGTCGGGACCCTCCACCCCGGTTGACGGCGGCGGCCCGGACACCACCGGATTGTCCTGGCTGGTCTGCACACTCGGCACGCTGTAGCTCGTGCTCGACGACGAACTGGTGGTGTATGTCGACGATGTCGCCGACGACGTGGGCAGATCGGTGGGCTCCGGCGGCCGCGACGAGTTGTTCGCTGTGTGGACCACCGCCCAGACCAGGATCGCCAGCAGCACCAGCCCCGCGACCCCGGCGGCCACTATCACCGGTTGCTGGTCGTGCCAGCTGCCTTCGTCGTCACCGTTCACGGCCGGAATGCTATGCCCAGCGGGCCAACATCTCCTTGGAGTACGCCGCGAGCGCGTACTGCCAGAACGGGCCGAAGCTGATGCGGCCGACACCGAGCGGTCCGAACGACGCGGGATCGGACTGATCAGGCAGCGCGATCGCGTTAATGGGCAACGGTAGCTCAGAAGCCAAGCGCCGCAATGTATCCGAGTCGTGAAGGCCGATCGGATAAAGGCAGTCGGCACCTGCGGCGGCGGCCTCTTTCAGCCGTTCGATGGCCCGGTCAACCCTGTCGGCTTCGTCGCCATCCTGGCGGAAGATCAGGTCGGTGCGGGCGTTGACCACCACGTGCACACCGGTGGCGTCGGCCGCCTCCCTGAGCGCGCCAACGAGCTCGGCGTGCTCGCTCGACGACCGCAGCCGCCCACCTTCGCTGTGCACTGTGTCCTCGATGTTGAGACCGACGGCCCCGGCCTCCAGCAGGCCCGTGATCAGGCGGGAGGGCGATTCGGCGTAACCCGATTCGAGGTCGACGGACACGGGCACGTCGACGGCGGAGGTGATCTGGGTGACGCGGGTGACGACGTCGTCGAACGTCATGCCCTCTGCGTCTGGCTTGCCCACCGAATCGGCCATCGGATGGCTGCCGACCGTCAGCGCGACGAACCCCGCATCGACGGCCAACCGCGCGGACCACGCGTCCCACACCGTCGGCAGCACCACCGGATTGCCGGGCTGGTGCAGGGCCAGCAATGCCTCGGCGCGCTCACTGAGGACCTGGTCGGACATCGAGCTACCTCCCCCGGTTGACGTGATCTGTCTCACTCCAAACCCCCTGATGTAACTAACATCGGGTGTCGTACTGTGATCCGAGACACCCTTCAGCCCAAGGAGGTCAAATGTCGAGCACTACCGAACTTACCGAGCTGCACGAGCTAATCGGAAGCCTACGGCGGTGCGTGACATCGTTGGCATCGAAGTACGGGGACAGCCCCGCTACTCGTCGAATCGTCAACGACGCCGAACGCATCCTCAACGACATCGACCGGCTCGACATCGACGCCGAGGAACTGGAGCTCACCCGCGGCGTGACCCGGCACCACCACGGCGCGGAGAAGATCGCCATCCCCGACACCCCGTACGACGCCGCCTTCTGGGGCGATGAGGACGACCGGGGAGTCGCCGGCTAGCGCCGAGGCTTTCTGAGCGGGAAATAACCACACCGAGAGGGAAATGTGAGCGCACCCACCGCCGACCGCAAGGCGACCGGCGTCTTTTCGCCGAGCCGTGCCCAGATTCCGCAGCGCACCCTGCGCACCGACCGGTGGTGGCAGTCGCCACTGATCGTGGATCTGGGCTTCGCCGCGTTCGTGATCTACGCGACGGTGCGGGCGTTCCTTCAGAACAATTACTACGTAGCGCAGTACCACTACCTCACGCCGTTCTACTCACCCTGCGTGAGCAAGGGATGCGTGCCCGAAGCCAGCCACTTCTGGCCGCAGATCATCCCCGACGTGTGGTGGATTCCGTTCGCGGCGTTATCGCTACCGTTCCTGCTCTTGTTCCGGCTGACCTGCTACTACTACCGCGGGGCTTACTACCGGTCGGTGTGGCAGTCCCCGACCGCGTGCGCGGTGGCTGAGCCACACGCGAAATACACCGGCGAGACCCGCATCCCGCTGATCGTGCAGAACACACATCGCTATTTCTTCTACATCGCCGGGATCATCTCGGTGATCAACACCTACGACGCGATCGTCGCCTTCCACTCCGACAAGGGCCCCGGCGGTTTCGGATTCGGTTTGGGCAACGTGATTCTCGTGATCAACGTGATCATGCTGTGGGTGTACACCCTGTCCTGCCATTCATGCAGGCACATCGTCGGCGGCCGGCTCAAACATTTCTCCAAGCATCCTGTGCGGTACTGGTTCTGGTCACAGGTGAGCGTGCTCAACAACCGCCACAAGCTGTACGCGTGGATCACGCTCGGCACGCTGATGCTCACCGACTTCTACATCATGCTGGTTGCGAGCGGAACCATCTCCGATCTCAGATTCATTGGCTGAGAACGGCTTTCATCACATTTATAGCGAATAGCGAGGGTATATGGCTGAGGTCGAACGGCACGAGTACGACGTCGTCGTAATCGGTGCCGGCGGCGCGGGTTTGCGTGCGGTCATCGAGGCGCGCGAACGTGGTTTGAAGGTCGCAGTGGTCTGTAAGTCGTTGTTCGGCAAGGCCCACACCGTGATGGCCGAAGGCGGCTGCGCGGCGGCGATGGGCAATGCCAACCCGAAGGACAACTGGCAGGTCCACTTCAAAGACACCATGCGCGGCGGCAAGTTCCTGAACAACTGGCGGATGGCCGAACTGCACGCCAAGGAGGCACCCGACCGCGTCTGGGAGCTCGAGACCTACGGTGCGCTGTTCGACCGCACCAAGGACGGCCGCATCAGCCAGCGCAACTTCGGCGGCCACACCTACCCGCGGCTTGCGCACGTCGGCGACCGCACCGGCCTGGAGATCATCCGCACCCTGCAGCAGAAGATCGTCTCGCTGCAGCAGGAGGACAAGGCCGAGTTCGGCGACTACGAGGCCCGCATCAAGGTGTTCCACGAGTGCACCATCACCGACCTGATCAAGGACGGTGACAAGATCGCCGGGGCGTTCGGCTACTGGCGCGAAAGCGGCCGCTTCATCCTGTTCGAGACGCCTGCGGTAGTGATGGCCACCGGCGGCATCGGCAAGTCCTACAAGGTGACGTCGAACTCGTGGGAGTACACCGGCGACGGCCACGCGCTGGCGCTGCGGGCAGGCGCGACGCTGATCAACATGGAGTTCGTCCAGTTCCACCCGACCGGCATGGTGTGGCCCCCCAGCGTGAAGGGCATCCTGGTCACCGAGGGGGTGCGCGGCGACGGTGGGGTGCTGAAGAACTCCGAGGGCACCCGGTTCATGTTCGACTACATCCCGCCGGTGTTCAAAGGCCAGTACGCCGAGTCCATCGAAGAGGCCGACCAGTGGCTCAAGGACAACGACTCGGCGCGCCGCACCCCCGACCTGCTGCCCCGTGACGAGGTGGCGCGCGCCATCAACTCCGAGGTGAAGGCGGACCGCGGCACTCCGCACGGCGGCGTCTACCTCGACATCGCGTCGCGGCTGCCCGCAGAGGAGATCAAGCGGCGGCTTCCTTCGATGTATCACCAGTTCATGGAGCTGGCCGAGGTCGACATCACCAAGGAGCCCATGGAGGTCGGGCCGACATGCCACTACGTGATGGGCGGCATCGAGGTCGACCCTGACACCGGCGCCGCCAAGACGCCGGGGCTGTTCGCCGCGGGTGAGTGCTCTGGCGGCATGCACGGTTCCAATCGGCTGGGCGGCAACTCCCTGTCGGACCTGCTGGTGTTCGGCCGTCGCGCGGGCCTCGGCGCCTCCGACTACGTCCGGGCGCTGCCGGAGCGTCCCAAGGTGTCCGAGGAGGCCATCACCGACGCCGCCAAGCTGGCGCTGGCCCCCTTCGACGGCCCGACCAACGGCGACAGCGCGGAGAACCCGTACACCCTGCATCTCGACCTGCAGGACACGATGAACACCCTGGTCGGCATCATCCGCAACGCGGAGGAGGTCTCCGCGGCGATCGGCAAGCTGACCGAACTGCGCGAGCGCTTCAAGCGCATCCAGGTGGAGGGCCACCGGCAGTTCAACCCCGGCTGGCATCTGGCGGTCGACCTGCGCAACATGCTGCTGGTCAGCGAGTGCGTGGCCAAGGCTGCGCTGGAACGCACCGAGAGCCGCGGCGGCCACACCCGCGACGACCACCCGGGGATGGACCCGACGTGGCG
>DATJIX010000386.1:0-2575 GCA_035492865.1 Mycobacterium sp.
CAACAGTTCCCGCCGACTGTGCCGCCGGAGCAGGCTCGCTCACAGAACCAGACCAGCGGCCCGAACGGGCTGATCGAGCGGCAGGTCACCCAGGAATTGCTCGACCTGTTCAACATCGACGAGCGGACGCTGAACACGCAAGGTCTGCAGATCACCACGACGATCGACCCGAAGGCGCAGAAGGCGGCCGAAGAAGCCGCCGCCAAGTACATGGACGGCCAGGACCCTGACATGCGCACCGCGATCGTGTCGATCGATCCGAAAACGGGTGCGGTGAAGGCGTATTACGGCGGCACCGACGCGCAGGGGTTCGACTTCGCGCAGGCCGGTCTGCCGACGGGGTCGTCGTTCAAGGTGTTCGCATTGGTGGCCGCACTGCAGCAGGGTATGGGCCTGGGCTATCAGGTCGACAGCTCGCCGGTGACGGTCAACGGCATCAAGATCACCAACGTCGAGGGTGAGGGCTGCGGCGTCTGCAACATCGCAGAGGCGTTGAAGCGGTCGCTGAACACCAGCTACTACCGGTTGATGCTGAAGCTGAAGAACGGACCGCAGGACGTCGCCGACGCGGCGCACAAGGCCGGCATCGCCGAGAGCTTCCCCGGTGTCGACCACACGCTCTCCGAGGATGGCAAGGGCGGCCCGCCCAACAACGGAGTTGTGCTGGGCCAGTACCAGACGCGCGTATTCGACATGGCGTCGGCATACGCCACGCTCGCGGCATCCGGTGTGTACCACAAGCCGCACTTCGTGCAGAAGGTGGTCAACTCGCGCGGTGAGGTGTTGTTCGACGCCGGCCAGGAGGACAACAGCGGCGAACAGCGCATCGACAAGGCGGTGGCCGACAACGTCACGTCTGCGATGCAGCCGATCGCCGGATGGTCGAGGGGCCACAACCTGGCCGGTGGCCGTCCGTCGGCAGCCAAGACTGGCACCAACCAGCTCGGTGATACCGACGCCAACCGCGACGCGTGGATGGTCGGGTACACCCCGTCGTTGTCGACCGCGGTGTGGGTGGGTACCACCGAGGGCACCAAGCCACTCGAGAACGCCTCGGGCGGATCGGTTTACGGCTCGGGTCTGCCATCAGACATCTGGAAGGCGACCATGGACGGTGCGCTCGAGGGCACCGACAACGAGTCGTTCCCCAAGCCCACCGAGATCGGCGGCTATGCCGGTGTACCGCAGGCGCCGCCACCGCCGCCGTCGACCACTGCGCCGCCCATCCCGACGGAGACGGTCATTCAGCCGACGATCGAAGTGGCGCCAGGCATCACGATCCCGATCGGCCCGCCGACCACCGTGCCCATTGTTCCGCCGGCGCCGCCTGGCGGGCCGCCGCCAGGGCCTCCTCCGCCCCCGTGACCGGGCCCGAGACCGTCTCGCCGGCTCCGCTCGCGAAAGACCGGCGCAGCCTCGACGACCGCGACCTGCCCAGCCGCACCGACACGATCGGCGCGGCGCTCTCCGGTGTGATCGGTGGTCCGGTGGGCAGGCACGCGTTGATCGGCCGCCAACGCTTTCTCACGCCGCTGCGGGTGATGCTGATCATCGCGCTGGTGTTCCTCGCATTGGGCTACTCCACAAAGGCGGCGTGCCTGCAGACCACCGGCACCGGCACTGCCGATCAGCGGGTGGGCAACTGGCAGAACCAGAGGGCGTACTACGAGCTCTGTTACTCCGACACGGTTCCGCTGTACACCGCGGAGTTGTTGAACCTTGGCAAGTTTCCGTACAAGTCCAGCTGGATCGAGACGGACAGCGACGGTAAGCCGCGCAAACAATACGACGGCAACACCGCCGTGCGGTACATGGAATATCCGGTGCTGACGGGTGTGTATCAGTACCTGTCGATGGCGCTGGCCAAAACGTACACCGCGGTGACAAAGCTGGTGTCACTGCCGATCATCGCCGAGGTGGTGATGTTCTTCAACATCGCCGCCTTCGGGTTGGCGTTGGCGTGGCTGGTCACCGTGTGGGCGAGCGCGCGGTTGGCGGGTCAGCGGCGGGTCTGGGACGCGGCGATGGTGGCGGCGTCGCCGATCTTGATCTTTCAAGTCTTCACGAACTTCGACGCTCTGGCAACGGCATTCGCGACCGGTGCGCTGTTGGCGTGGGCACGGCGAAAACCGTGGCTGGCAGGCGCGCTGATCGGTCTGGGCGTCGCGGCGAAGCTGTATCCGCTGCTGCTGTTCATTCCGATGGTGCTCCTCGGCCTGCGCACCGGGCGCCTGCGTGAGGTGGGCAAGGCGGCGATCGCCACAGTGCTGACGTGGCTGGTGGTGAACCTGCCGATCATGGTGCTGTTCCCGCGCGGATGGTCGGAATTCTTCCGGCTCAACACCCGGCGCGGCGACGACATGGATTCGCTGTACAACGTGGTGAAGTCGTTCACCGGCTGGGGCGGCTTCGACCAGAATCTTGGGTTCTGGCAGCCGCCGACGATACTGAACGCCGTCACGGCGGTGTTGTTCGTATCCTGTTGCATCGCAATCGCTTACGTCGTGCTCACGGCCAAGCAGCGGCCGCGGCTGGTGCAGGTGGCTTTTCTGGTGGTGGCGGCTTTCCTGCTGAC
>DATJIX010000387.1:0-10078 GCA_035492865.1 Mycobacterium sp.
GAGCACCTCCGCGTCGGCGTCGCGGTTGTGGATCATCAGCGGCTTGCCCGTGCGCTTGGCGAGGTCGATGTGCCAGGCGAACGCGTCCCGTTGGACCGCGGGCTCGGCGCAGCCGTCGAGCTTGCCCGGCCAGTACATGTCCATGCCGGTCTCGCCGATGGCGACCACGCGCGGATGCTCGGCCAGCCGCTCGATGACCGTCTTGGCTTCGTCGGTGAGCGCGGTGGCCCGCGTCGGGTGCAGCGCGACGGCGGCGTAGACGCGGGGGTCCCAGTCGGCGGCCTCGGTGACCCAGCGCGCCGAGTCGAGGTCGTCGGCGATGGTGACGACCGCCTGCACGCCCACCGCCGCGGCACGGTCGACGATCGCGGTCACGCTCGCGGCGTCGGTGGCGCCGCAGGCATCCAGGTGGGTGTGCGCATCGATCAGCGGGGTCAGCGGCTCCGGAGCGGGCGGCGGTAAACGCTTGGACACCACCCACACAATAAGGTGAGGACAAATGAGCGAGCCGTACTACATCACCACAGCCATCGCCTATCCCAACGGCGACCCGCACGTCGGACACGCCTACGAATACATCGCCACCGACGCCATCGCGCGGTTCAAGCGACTCGACGGGTTCGACGTGCGCTTCCTCACCGGTACCGACGTGCACGGGCTCAAGATGGCCGAGACGGCCGCGGCGCAGGGCATCCCGACCGCGGAGCTCGCCCGGCGCAACTCCGACGTGTTCCAGCAGATGCAGGAGCGGCTGAACATCTCGTTCGACCGGTTCATCCGCACCTCGGACGCCGACCACTACGAGGCGTCCAAGGAGATCTGGCGCCGGATGAACGAGACCGGCGACATCTACCTGGACACCTACGCGGGCTGGTACTCGGTGCGCGACGAGGGCTTTGTCACCGAGGCCGAAACCAGCGTCGGCCCCGATGGTGTCCGGGTGGCGACCGACACCGGCGCACCGGTGACATGGACCGAGGAGGAGACGTACTTCTTCCGGCTGTCTGCGTACGCCGAGCGGCTGCTTGCGCACTATGAGGCGCACCCGGAGTTCATCGAGCCGAACGTGCGGCGCAACGAGGTGGTCAGCTTCGTCTCCGGCGGGCTGCGCGACTTCTCGATCTCCCGCACGACGTTCGACTGGGGTGTGCCCGTGCCAGACCACCCCGACCACGTGATGTACGTCTGGGTGGACGCGCTGACCAACTACCTGACCGGCGTCGGATTTCCCGATACGTCATCGGAGTTGTTCAAGCGGTACTGGCCTGCCGACCTGCACATGATCGGCAAGGACATCATCCGGTTCCACACGGTGTACTGGCCGGCGTTCTTGATGTCGGCGGGAATCGAGTTGCCGCGCAAGGTCTTTGTGCACGGCTTCCTGCTCAACCGCGGCGAGAAGATGAGCAAGTCGGTGGGCAACGTCGTTGACCCGCTGAACCTCATCGACACCTTCGGGGTGGACCAGGTGCGGTACTTCTTCCTGCGGGAGGTGCCGTTCGGGCAGGACGGCAGCTACAGCGAAGATGCGATCATCGGCCGCATCAACGCCGACCTGGCCAATGAGTTGGGCAACCTGGCGCAACGCTCACTGTCCATGGTGGCCAAGAATTTGGATGGAATCGTCCCGGAGCCAAGCGAATTCACCGCCGATGACAAGGCTCTGCTGGAAGCCGCCGACGGGCTACTTGACCGGGTGCGTGGCCATTACGACGCCACCGCAATGCATCTCGCGCTCGAAGCGATCTGGTCGGTGCTGGGTGCGGCCAACAAGTACTTCTCCGTGCAGGAGCCGTGGGTGCTGCGAAAAACCGACGAAGAGCGCTTCCGCACCGTGCTCTATACGACGCTGGAGGCGGTGCGGATCGCGACGCTGCTGAGCCAGCCGGTGATGCCTGAGTCGACAGCCAAGCTTCTCGAGTTGCTCGGCCAGGCCGAAGACCAACGGAGCTTCGCGGCGATCGGCACTCGGCTGGCGCCGGGCACCGCATTGCCTGCGCCGGTCGGCGTGTTCCCCCGCTATCAGGCGGAGTGACACGAGCTTTCAGGGTTTCGCGGCCTTCAGGATGTAACCCACCCTGCGCAGGGTGTGAATCATCGGATCACGACCGGAGTCGATCTTCTTTCGCAGATAGGACACGTAGATCTCGACGTTGTTGACCCGACGCTCGCGGCTGTAACCCCAGACGTTGTCGAGAATCTGCGTCTTGCTCACGACTCGCTGCTGATTGCGCATCAGGTAGCGCAGCAGTTCGAACTCGGTGGTGGTCAACTCCACGACGTCGCCACCGCGGCTGACTTCACGGGAGTCCTCGTCGAGAACCAGGTCGCCGACGATGACTTTTGCCGAATCTGCAGTGCTGGCCAGTCCGGCACGCCGCACCAGTCCGCGCAGCCGTAGTCCGAGTTCTTCCAGATTGACCGGCTTCGTGACGTAGTCGTCGCACCCGGCGCTCAGGCCGGCAAGACGCTCCTCGAGCGAATCATTGGCGCTCAGAAGCAAAACCGGGCATTCGGGCCGCGCTTTTCGCAGATGTGCCAACACGTCGAGCCCCGTCATATCCGGCAGCGTGTTCTCGACAACGACGACATCCGGTGCGTTCTCCCGAACGGTTTTGATGGCCGCCGCCCCGTTCGTTGCAACGGAGGTTGCCCACCCCTGGCAGCGCAGCGCACTTGCCACCACGTCGGCCATCATCGGCTCACTGTCGACGACGAGCGCCCGCACAGGGTGCCCGTCGGGTCGGCTGAGGACGCGAAGCCGCCGTCGCGCCGTTGTCCCATCGAGATGGCTCACCTGGGTCATACCGACTCCGTTCCGGGGACGAGATTCAGCGATGTTATAACATCGGCCTCGTCATAACATATTATTGACACCCAGCGGTGGCGTGTCTCAGGAAATCGCCCATGACCACGGGGTTTATCGGTGTTATCGTCTAGAGCCGTGAGTGTGCTGGTAGGTGATGCGTGCCGTGACACCGCGTGAGGAAGATGCCCCGCTTATATCAGGGGCCGAGCTCGATGCGACGAGTGCGCGGGTGCTGGATGCCGCCGTACAGGTGTTGGTGGACTTCGGCTTCAAGCGCGCCACTGTGGATCTCGTCGCCAAGTATGCCGGTGTCTCGCACATGACGGTCTATCGCCGCTGGCCCGCGAAAAACGAATTGTTGCGCGCCGCGGTGCTGCGCGAGTTCAGCGCCGTCTTCGACGCGGCAATACACCACGTCGATGACCGCGGCACATTCGAGGACAAGGTAATCGGTGCCTTCACCGCCGTGGTGTGGTCTGTGCGCAACCACCCACTGATGACAAGGGAATTGAAGATCGAACCCGAAACCGTCCTCCCGTTCTTGACCACGTCGTCGGGTCCGGCGATGCAGACCGCGCTGGGGTTCGTCGCCGACCGCCTGCGGGGCTGGGCCCAAGCAAGCGGCCTTGAACTCGACGACCCGGAAGCGCTCGCCGACATCGTGGTGCGCCTTGCCCACTCGGTACTTCTGGTGCCGCAACCAACACGCCCCCTCGACACCCGCATAGACATCGCAAACTATGCCCAGCGCTACCTCGGACCCCTCACCCGTTCCGCGCTCGGCGTCGATGTCTAACGTCGCATGACTGCCATGCCAGGCGAGTTTCCAGCGCGAGAGGCGACCGCGCCAAGCTGCGTGGCGGAGCGCATCCTGACTGCCGCAGCCGACCTGTGCACGCTTGTCGGCGTCAAGCACATCACGATCGCCGATATCGCCCGACGTGCCGAGGTTGACGTCGACTCCGTCTATGAACAGTGGCGCAGCGTCGGGGAACTCGTAATCGCGGTCGTCATTCGGGATCTGCAACAGCGAATTGACGTGATGGCCAAGCTGATCCGAGCACAAGCCACCCTCGACGACAAGATCGTCGAAGCGTTCGCGTCGATGCACTGGTTTCTGGACAGCCATCCGATGGTTGGCGGCGCGCTGAGATCGGACGCCGATATCATCCTGGCCACCGAGCAGTCCGTCTCCGCTGTCATCACCATCGCGGCACGGTTGCTTGTCGAGAGCGTGGGCGGTGCGGTTCGCGACGACTCGGGCACAGCCCTCGACATCGAGCCTCTCGAGGAGGTCACCACCCGGCTGATCCAATCCTTGCTGCTCGCACCGACGTTGAGCCAGCCCATGAGCACCCGCGCCGATGTCGCTCGCTACGCCCGACGCTGCTTTGTCCCGCTGGTTCATGCCATGCGCCGACCCGACCTCGGCGATCCTTCGACGGGGGCGGTGCCGTGACAGTCGAAGTCGATGCGATGGGTGCGCGGGTGCTGGATGCCGCCGTTCAGGTATTGGTCGATTTCGGGTTCGAGTGCGCCACCGTGGATCTGGTCGTCAAGTACGCAGGCGTCTCACATACGGCGGTCTGTCGTCGCTGGCCGACGAAGAGCGAGTTGTTGGGTGCCGCGGTGCTCCGCGAGTTCAACACGATCTTCGCCGCGGCGGTGCGCCGTCTCGATGACCGCGGCACATTCGAGGACAACGTAATCGGTGCCTTCACCGCCGTGGTCTGGTCAGTGCGCAACCACCCACTGATGACACGGGAACGCGAGACGGTCCTGTCATCTTCGATCCCGCCAGCGGACCCGACGATGCAAACGGCGTTGGCCCTTGTTACCGACCGCCTGCGAGGCTGGGCCAATGCCAGCGGCTTCGACCTCGACGACCCAGAAGCGCTGGCCGACATCGTGGTGCGCCTTGCCCATTCGGTACTTCTGGTGCCGCAACCCACACGCCCCCTCGACACCCGCATCGACATCGAGAACTATGCCCGGCGCCACCTCGGACCACTGATCCAGCACGCCGCGGGGAATTCGCGGAAACTCGTTGAATCGGCAGACTTGAAAGGGATAGCACGATCAAAGCCGCGTCGCTCTGCCGTTGAGCTCGTCGTCGCCACCGCGCTGGCGGGATTGGTCGGCGCGGTCGCAATCGTGTTCACCGCCTTCTATTCGAATTCGCCCGCGGTGACGCCGACGGATTCCGCCGGCTTCCTACCCGGTCCAGCGGCGACGACGAGTATCACACCAGCGCCTGTGCTTTCGTCGACATTGCCCTCCGCACCACCGGTCGCCACCACGAATACATCGGCGCCGCCGCAGAATTCGCCAGAGCGTGCCCCCTCCACGCGGTCGGTCACAACGAAGGCGACACCCGCGCCGACGACTTCCATTCGGCCATCGACAGATAACCGACCCGGCCCGATGTTCAGGCCCGGCATGCGCCCTCCGCCTCTGTCCGGACCCGGTCCGGTGGTTGGACCGGCGCCGATGGGGCCAGGGCAGCTGTCACCGTTGCGGCCCGGACGTCCGCCCTCGACGTCGATCGACGATGGCCCGAAACCGGGATCCTCGCCGGCGCATCATCCCGGGGCTCGCCCCTGAAGCCCTGCGCATCCGCTGCGGGGCTGAAATAGCCGCACTTCCAATGGGTATCAGCCATTCTCGGCGCGGCAAGTGTTGTTAGAATGTTATTGAAGTTCTAACATTCATATTGACCTGATTTGCAGCGTTCGAGATGAGGCGGAACTCCTGATCCGATGAGGCACCCGAGGCTTGACTTCCGAAACCCGACCGAGATCGCCGACGAACTCGATCGAGATGGCGTCGCGTGCCTGGAGAAAGCCGTCCCCGCGAATTGGTTGGCCGCAGCGCGGGTCGGCATCGACAACTTGCTGTCCAGCGGTGGCGAAAAGGATCACTTCATCCGTTCACCGCAGGGCTCTGACCACTCTGCCGTCGAAGCGTTCATCTCCAGCCTCTCGGTTCGCGCCCTCATGCATGACATCGTGTGCGCGCGCTTGCCGCATCGCGTGACCGAAGCCGACTTCACAGGCACCGCACTGCGGGTGATCGCGGGACCCAAGGGTGAAGGCGACGCTTTCTGGTTTCACTTCGACGCCAGCGCACTAACAATGGTGGTGCCGATCTATCTGCCCGATGCCGGTCGCGGATCGTCGGGGGAATTGGTCGGATACTTCAACAAGCGACCGTTCCGACGTTTCGTGCTTGCGAACATCGTCGACAAGTGGGTCTTGCAGAGCGGCTATTACCGATCGCGAATCCTGCGTCGACTCGACCGAAGCGGCGATATTCAGAAGGTCGACATGGAAGTCGGCAACGTGTATCTGTTTTGGGGCTACCGGAGCCTGCACGCCAACATGCCCTGTGCGCCCCATGCCGTGCGGGCGACGCTGCTTCTGCATTTCGGACGCGTTCATGGCGACAGCGTGGCGCTGAAATCGGCCATCCGGTTGCAGAGCATACTGCGACGCCTGGTCACGTCCCAATAACTCTGCGCGTCAACCCTATTCGCTAGCCGACGAAGGTGGGGCACACAAGCGACGGGGGATGCGCTTGTGTGCCCCACACTCGACGTCCGGACCGGGGGGTTACCCGTCCATCGAGACACCATGGACGCTAACTCCTAACGCTGGGTGCCAGCTTGACGGCGACTAAGAAAGTCCTGTGGCTAAGGCCCAGCCCCACAGTATCGACAACATCATCTCGACCCCGGCGCCATCGACATCGCCCGTCGAACCCAGGAATGCCCGCAGATCGGTGAGTCGTGCACACACAAGGGCTCGCACGTCGGGACGGCGTTGACTTTCGAGCGCCGCAGTCACCAGAAAGGCCACTGCCGAACGCTTCTCGACGGGACAACACCGAATACCCGCGAGAAGCTCCCGCCACTGCTCGGCTGCGGCGCCGGCGGCACGGGCAGCGGTGATGCACGGGGTGAGGACGGCCTCGTCGACCTCATCGAGGACAGCGCCGAACAGTTCCAGCTTGTTAGGAAAGTGGTAGTAAATGGCCGAACGCGTGACACCAACCTCGTCGGCGATGTCTCGCAGCGTGGTGGCGCTGAAGCCTCTCCGCGTGAAGTGTTCTCGGGCGGCCTCGATGACGCAACGGCGCGTAGCCACAACTTCGATGGTTGACGCGGTAGCAGGCTGCACCCGGTGATTATTGGATTGCGAGCTATGCCTCGGCTTTAACCAGACTTTCCGCGCGATTTGAAGGCACGCCACTCGGGGACATCGCCTAGCGCAATCTCTGTGGTACAGCGGGGAAATCTCGGAGTAACGCTTCGCGACTTCCCTTGTGGACATGAGCAACATGTTTCATCTGGGATGGTTCCTGAACTTCGTCGCCGACGAGTGGAACGGGAACTGGGGTGACGGCGGCCGCGACTTCACAGGCGACTTCTACGTCGAGATGGCCAAGGATCTCGAGCGCGCGAAGTTCGACTATGTGCTGATCGAGGACAAGCTCATGGTGTCGACCGCGTATGGCGGCACGATGGAGCATGACCTCAAGCACGGCGTGAACCCCAAGCACGATCCGGTTCCGCTCGCCGTGTTGATGGCCAACGCCACGACCCGGCTCGGCGTCGTCCCCACCATGTCGACCAGCTTTTATCCGCCGTTCCTGCTGGCCCGCTTGTGCAGCACCATCGACCACATCGCCCGCGGTCGGTTCGGCTGGAACGTCGTCACTTCCGGCGAGGACCGCGCCGCGCAGAACTTCGGGCTCGACAAGCTCTACGAACACGATGAGCGATACGTGCGGGCCAGCGAATACCTGGAACTGGTGAGCAAGCTATGGGAGTCGTGGGAGCCCGACGCCATCGAGCGCGACTACATGACGGGGACGTACGCCAACTACAAGAAGGTCCACACCATCGACTTCGAGGGCAAGTACTACAAGTCCCGCGGTCCACTGAACACGGCGCCGTCACCGCAGTACCGCCCGACCATCGCCCAGGCGGGTGCATCCCCGCCGGGACGCGAGCTCGCCGCGCAACACGCCGACACGATCGTCGCACCGGCCAACGGCGTCGAGGCGATGAAGTCCTACCGCGATGACATTCACGCCAGGATGAAGGCCAACGGTCGCGATCCCGCGCATTGCAAGCTGCTCTACCTCGTCACCCCGATCGTTGCCGATACGCACGAGGAGGCGCTGGCCAAGCAGGAACGCTGGTTCACCGACCCGCTCTACATCGAGTACATGCTGGCCGAGATCTCCTCCATCACCGAGATCGACTTCGCCCAGTTCGATTTGGACGAGCCGTTACCGTCGGAACTGTCGACGAACGGCGAGCGCGGCGCCCTCGAGAGCTTCCTTGCCCGCGGCAAGGGCAAGACGCTGCGCGAGATCGTCACCGGCAGCGGTATTTCCGGCAACGTCCCTTTCGTCGGCACACCCGCCGAAGTGGCCGACGAGATGGGGGCGGTGATGGACGAGGTCGGCGGCGACGGCTATCTGATCACCAGTCCGGTGATGCGGCTGAACCGCCGCTACGTCACCGAGATCACCGACGGCCTGGTTCCGGAGCTGCAGAAGCGCGGCCTCGTCCGCTCGGAGTACACCAAGACCATGCTTCGCGACCACCTACGTGAGTTCTGATGGCCGACAAGCGTTTACACTTCGGCTGGTTCATGAACTTCACGGCGAACGAGTGGAACACGCCGTTCGGCAACGACGGAAATCCGTGGAATGGGAAGTTCTACATCGAGATGGCCCAGGCGATGGAAAAGGCCTGCTTCGACTACATCATGATCGAGGACACTCTGATGGTGTCGGAGGCCTACGGCGGCAACTCCGAGGTGTATCTGAAGTACGCAACGATGGCGCCTAAGCACGACCCGGCGCCGCTGGCCGCGATCATGGCTGCGGCCACCTCGAAGATGGGCGTGGTCGCGACGATGTCCACGACCTTCTACCCGCCGTTCCTCCTCGCCCGCCTGGCCTCCACCCTCGACAGCATCGCCGAGGGCCGCTTCGGCTGGAACATCGTCACCTCCGGTGAGGACGGTTCTGCGCAGAACTTCGGCATGGACAAGCTCACCGAGCACGACCTGCGCTATGACATCGCCGACGAGTACGTCGACCTCGTCTGCCAGCTGTGGAACTCCTGGGAGGAAGGCGCGGTGATCCGCGACCGGGAGACCAACACGTACGCGGACTTCAAGAAGGTCCACGCAATTCACTTCGCCGGCAAGTACTTCAAGTCCCGCGGTCCGCTGAACACGGTTCGCTCACCGCAGGGGCAACCCACCTTCGTGCAGGCCGGGGGATCGCCAAAGGGGCGCCAGTTCGCGGCGAAGTACGCGGACTCGATAATCGCCGTCGCCAACGGAGTGGAGGGGATGAAGGCCTACCGCGACGACGTCCGCGCCAGGGCCGCAGCGCAGGGCCGCAATCCGGACGACATCAAGGTGCTGTTCGTCGTGAGTCCGGTGCTCGGCACGACGGAGGAGGAGGCGTGGGCCCGCAAGAAGGCCGCAGCCGAGGACCCCGCCTTCTTCGAGCAGTCACTGGCCAGCATCTCGTCGGTCACCGACATCGACTTCTCGCAGTTCGAGCTCGACGAGCCACTGCCCGAGCTCGAGACCAACGGCGAGCGCGGTTCCCTCGACAAGTTCGCGCAGTGGGGCAGCGGCAAGACACTGCGCCAGCTGGTGCTCGACGCCGGCGGGACGTCCGATTCGATCGAGTTGGTCGGCACACCCGATCAGGTCGCCGACAAGATCGGCGAGGCCATGGCGGCGGTTGGCGGCGACGGCTTCCTGATCAGCACCCAGCGGGTCAGCAAGCAGTACATCACCGAGATATGCGACGGGTTGTTCCCTGCGCTTCAGCGAAAGGGCTTGGCCCGCAGCGAGTACAAGCACGCACACCTGCGAGACACGCTGCGCGAGTTCTGAACATGGGCGTGATCGGGATCCGCCGGCGCGCACACCGCACCGATGACACGGTGGGTGCGGCGGTCACAGCGTTGCGCGCAGGCCGGATGGTGATCGTGGTCGACGCGGAAAACCCACATGACGACGGCGATCTCATGCTGGCAGCCACCTACGCCACGCAGGAGCGAGTGGCGTTCATGGTTCGGCACACCGGCGGCATCCTGTGCGTGCCCATGCCCGCGGCCGACCTCGATCGGCTACACCTGCCTCCGATGGTCGCGGTCAGCGAGGACCCCCGGGGCGTCGGCTACGCGGTGTCTGTGAACGCCCGCACCGGAATCACCACCGGAGTCTCGGC
>DATJIX010000388.1:0-2014 GCA_035492865.1 Mycobacterium sp.
ACGCGTACAGATCGTCGATGGCGGACGGATGGCGACTCCCGCGCGCGAGTCCGCTTGCGCCGGCTACCAAGTCGACGGCAGCGGGGAACAGGCGTGGCGACAGCTGATGAAACTCCAGGGTGACTCGACCGGCCTGCTGCGCTTGCCGACGTTCTCGAGTTATGGCTTCAATGAGGCTGTGGCGGGTCATTTGAGCCTGCCCACGTTGGTTATGCAGGGCCTCGACGATGTGGTGGTGCCGTCGAGCGGTTCGGCTTTGTACAACGCGTTGCCGCCGTCGATACCCAACAAGGTTCTGGTGCAGGTGGACTGCGCGACGCACGAGATGCTCTGGGAAAGAGCGCATTCCACTGTCACTGCGACACTGGCCGAGTGGATCACCAACGGCACGTTCGACGGCGCGCAGGCGGGCAGGTTCACCGTCGACGCCAGCGGCACCGCCAGGCCGACCGTGCCGTGAGGAGCCGGGGTCATTGTCTTGTCAACGAGGGTCGGCGTCGGATTCAGCAAAGCCGAATCAGGGTGTGGAGCCGCTCGTATGATCGGCAGAACTTCGCTTTGGGGGAGTGGGGGCCATGTCTGCACCGGAAGCTCGTATCGCTGAACTCGTGGCACTGTTCGGGGCACCCGATATATGCCTGGCATCGCTGTTATGTGACGACCACCCGCCCGACGGGGTGGCGTTCACCGTCGTCGGGCCGGATCTGACACGCAGCGATCTGACGTACGGCGTGCTGCGCCAGCGATCGGACCGGATGGCTACCGCGCTCGCCGCACTCGGAATCGGGCCGGGCGACGCGGTCGGCGTATTGATGGGGAAGTCCGCCGAACTGATCGTCACCCTGTTGGCGATCTGGCGGCGAGGCGCGATCCATGTGCCGTTGTTCACGGCGTTCGCCCCGGCAGCGATCGCCATGCGACTCAACGGCAGCGCGGCCACGTTGGTCGTCGTCGACTCCGACCAACGCGACAAGCTCGACCCGTCCGACGATATTCCCGCCGATCCACCGTGGCGGGTGATCACCGTCGGCGCCGGACGTGACGGCGACCTGGCGTTCGATGAGCTTGTCGCGACTTCGGGCACGCCGGTGGCGCCCGTGTCGTGCGGCCCTGACGCTCCGTTCATCATGATCTTCACCTCCGGCACCACTGGGAAACCGAAGGGCGTGCCGGTGCCGGTGCGCGGTTTGGCGCACATGCTGATGTACCTCGAGTACGGCTACGACCTGCGTGACGACGACGCGTATTGGAACGCGGCGGACCCAGGCTGGGGTTATGGGCTCTTCTATGCGATCGCAGGTCCGCTCGCGGCGGGCAGGCGCAGCATCCTTTTCCACGGCGGATTCACGCCCGAGTCGACGTGGCGGGTGCTCGCCGAGCTAGGCGTCACCAATTACGCTGCGGCGCCCACGGTTTACCGCGCGCTGCGCAACGCGGAAGCGCCGACAACCGTGCGGCTGCGCTGCGCATCGAGCGCCGGCGAACCGCTGACACCTGATCTGATCCCGTGGGCCCGATCCGCCCTGGGCGTGCCGATCCGAGATCAGTACGGGCAGACGGAACTCGGCATGGTCGTGGCCAACGCGTGGCATCCAGATCTGATCCGCGACGTCAAGCCGGCGTCAATGGGAACCGCGCTGCCCGGGCACAACGTCACTGTGCTGCACGACGATGCGGACGTGACTGCGCCCGCGGGCACGTTCGGCCGAGTGGCCGTCGATGCGACCGCGCCACTGTTCGCCTTCGCGGGCTACCACGACTCTCCGGAGAAGACAGCGCAACGATTCACCGCCGACGGCCGGTGGTACCTGACCGGGGACACGGCCATGCGCGATGAAGACGGTCGCTTCTTCTTCTCATGTCGGGACGACGACCTCATCATCATGGCGGGCTACCGGATAGGCCCTTTCGACGTGGAGTCCGTACTCGTCGCACATCCGGCCGTTGCGGAGGCGGCTGTCATCGGCGTTCCAGATACGTTGCGCGGCGAGGTGATTGAGGCGTTCGTCGTGTT
>DATJIX010000389.1:0-13702 GCA_035492865.1 Mycobacterium sp.
GTAGCCGTGTTCGGGGTCCCGGTGCTGATGGTGCTTTCGGCGATGACGGTGACGGGGGAGTATCGCAGCGGCATGATCCGCACAACATTCATGGCCACCCCGAATCGCAGCTTGGTGTTGGCGGCTAAAGCCGTTGTCGCATTGGTGTTTTCCGCCGTATACGCGGCGGTGATGACGGTGATCGCGGTGGTGGTGGCACATCTGACGACGCCGCCGCTTGTCGGCACGCAGTTGTCGTTCATCGACCCGGATACCTGGCGCCTGATCGGCGCGATCACCCTCTACGCGGCGCTGACCGCGGTACTCGGCGTGGGAGTCGCGGCGTTGTTGCGGCATTCGGCGGGCGTGGTCGCGGTGCTGTTGCTGTGGCCGCTGCTTGTCGAACCGGTGTTGGGCAATCTGCCCGATATCGGCTCCGAGGTGGGCCCCTACCTGCCGTTCGCGAATGTGTTTCGGTTCATCGGCGTGCAGTGGCTCTATCCGAGCTACTCGATGCCGTGGGGAGAGGTCGGCTCGCTGATGTACTTCGTCGTCGTGGTCGCGGTGGTGTACGCGGCGGCGTTAGTGGTGGTGAATCGTCGCGACGCGTGAGCACGCTAACGTGGGTGCGATGGTGCGCAAATCCCTGGCGTTGTTGACGGTGGTCGTCGCCGCCGTGGCGCTGGGTGGCTGCAGCCGTGAGATGCGGCCGCAGCAGGCGCAGCCGACGAGCACTCAGACCACCCCGGCCACGCCGGCCACGGATTTCGCCGCGGCGCTGCAGAAGCGGGTGACCGCCGACGCGATGATGGCGCACCTGACGAAACTGCAGGAGATCGCCGACGCCCACGGGGGCAATCGCGCCCTCGGCACGCCGGGCTACGACGCCAGCGTGGACTACGTGGCCACGGCCTTGCGGGACAAAGGTTTCGACGTGGCCACCCCCGACTTCGAGGTGCGGCTGCCGTTCGCCGACGAACCATCGGTGACTGTCGGTGGCGACAAGATCACCGCCAAGCCGCTCGAATACACCAAGGGCACCCCGCCCGAAGGGGTGTCGGGTCCGCTGGTGCCCGCTCGGGTCGACGACACCCCGGGATGCACCGCTTCCGACTACGACGGGCTGCCGACCAAAGGCGCCGTGGTGTTGGTGGATCGCGGTAAGTGCCAGTTCGGCGTCAAGCAGGCCGTCGCTGCGGAACGCGGCGCGATCGCGTTGATCGTCACCAACAACGAGGACGGCGACCAGATGGGCGGCACCCTCGGCGAGACGACCGACGTGAAGATCCCGGTCATCAGCGTCACCAAGGCCACCGGTCAGCAGCTGCGCGGCGCACCGGGACCCACCACGATCAAGCTCAACGCAGGCGTGCGCACCGAGCGGACGCGCAACGTCATCGCCCAGACCAAGACCGGCTCCGCCGCCAACGTGGTGATGGTCGGCGCGCACCTCGACAGCGTGCCCGCCGGTCCCGGCATCAACGACAACGGCTCCGGGGTCGCGGCGGTGCTGGAAACCGCGCTGCAGCTGGGCAATTCACCGCAGGTGACCAACGCGGTGCGGTTCGGCTTCTTCGGCGCCGAGGAATCCGGCTTGCTGGGCTCGAACAATTACGTCAAGTCGCTGAATCAGGACGCGCTGAAAGACATTGCGCTCTACCTCAATTTCGACATGCTCGGTTCACCAAACCCCGGCTACTTCACATACGACGGCGACCAGTCGGCCAAGCCGAGCGACAACGACGGCACGTCGCGTGTGCCCGAGGGATCGGCGGGCATCGAGCGCACCCTGGTCGCGTTCCTGAAGGGCGCCGGGAAGCCACCCGAGGACACCTCGTTCGATGGCCGCTCGGACTATGACGCCTTCACCCTGTCGGGAGTGCCCGCGGGCGGCATCTTCTCCGGTGCCGAGGAGAACAAGACAGTCGAGCAGGCCGAGCGATGGGGCGGACAGGCCAACGAGCCGTTCGATCCGAACTACCACAAGAAATCCGACACGTTGGATCACATCGACAGGACGGCGCTCGAGATCAACGGAGGCGGAGTGGCATACGCGGTGGGGCTGTATTCCCAAGATCAAGGCGGCCGCAACGGCGTGCCGATTCGGGATGACCGCACGCGGCACGTCCTCGAATCATGAGGGCCGTCGCCGCGGTCATGGTCATGGCGGTGACGGCGCTGGTGTCGTGTTCGTCCACCGAACCCGCACCCGCAGCCGATCTGCCCCGCGAGGTGGCGGGCAAGGTCACCGCCGACGGCATGTACACCCATCTTCGCAAGCTTCAGGAGATCGCCGACGCCAATCGGGGTAACCGCGCGCAAGGCACGCCCGGTTTCGACGCGAGCGTGGACTACGTCGCGAAGGTGTTGAAAGACAAGGGTTTCGATGTTTCTACGCCGGAGTTCGAGCGGCTCGACCGCACCGAGGGCGGCAACCCGACGCTGACGGTTTCCGGTCGCGGATATCACGTCGACCAGGCTTCGCTGCTTGTCGGCACCGCGCCGGGCGGGTTGACCGCGATAACGCTGCGGCCGCAGAAAGCGCCGGGATGCGCGGCGGCCGACTACGGCGCGGTGAAGGGCGCGATCGCCGTCGTCGACGACACCACGTGTTCGGTCGGCGACAAGCAGAACGCCGCGATGGCCAAAGGCGCGGTCGGGCTACTTGTGGTGAGCGGCCCCAATAACAGCCCCGCCGGACTGTTCGCACCCGGCTATTACGAGCAGCTCAAGATCCCGGTCGGTGTCATCGACAAGGACGCCGACGCGGCGCTGCGCCGCACCAACGCGCCGGTCCGGCTGGTACTGGACAGCAAGCCGGTGATGGTGAAGAGCCGAAATGTGGTGGCGCAGACCAAGGCCGGTGATACCAAGAACATGGTGGTGGCAGGCGCCCACCTCGACAGCGCGGCACGCAGCCCCGGCCTCAACGACAACGGTTCCGGGGTAGCCGCCCTGCTGGAGACCGCAACCGCGTTGGGTGGGCAGCCCCGGATCGCCAACGCGGTCCGATTCGTCTTCTGGGGGTCCGAGGCGGAGGGGCCGACGAAATACGTTGGCGGACTTGCCGGTGACCAACTCGACGACATCGCGTTGTATCTCGGCGTCGACATGCTCGGCTCGCCGAACGCCGGGTACTTCACCTACGACGGCGACCAATCCGGTACGCCCAATCCCGACATTCCGCCGCAGACCGTGCCCGCAGGATCGGCTGGTCTGGAGCGGACGCTGTCGGGCTATCTGAATCTCGGTGGGGCGCGGTCCGCCGACATGCCGCTCAGCAGGGTGGCGGACTACTCACCTTTCCTGGCAGCGGGCGTCCCGATCGGAGGCCTGACCTCAGGCTGGTCACAGCGGAAAACCGAAGTGCAGGCGCGGCTTTGGGGCGGACAAGCCGGCGTCGCTTTCGATCCGAACTATCACACACCCCGCGACAACATCGACAACATCGACCGCAAGGCGCTGTCGGTGATGGGTCAGGCGATCGCGTACGCGGTGAGCAGCTATGCGCAGTCTGTCGACGGCGTCAACGGGGTTCCGGCGAGGGACCAGCGGCACCGGAGTAGGCCCTAGCCACCCTGGTGACGAACTGGTAGACGCCGTCCTCGTCGGGGGCCAGCGGGCCTGGCCGCGCGTGCGGCGACGTCAGGCCGCGCTGTACGGACTCACACGCCGCCCAGTCCTGGCGATTGGTCAGGTCCCAGAAGTCCACCGCGTAGGACGGATCGAAATCAGGCTTTGCGGCAACGTCTTTCGGGAAGGCCCACGCGCATTCGACATGGGTGCGATCGGCGGCGAGCGGCGTCATCAGGTGGGTCATCACGTAGTCGGGGTGCAGGCTGACCAATAGGTTCGGATAGCCGACCAGGTACATGACAGTGCGCAGTTCGTGCTCGGAAAGGCCCTGGATCGCGACGCCACCGCTCTTTCCAGTCAAGGACATGGTTTCGGCGCCCTCGATGATCGACATCCAGCCGCCCATCCACGACCCGGGCAGGTCGAGGTTCTCGCCACTGGTGGGTGGACTGATTCGGGACAGCTCCGGATGGATGGTCGAGCAGTGGTAGCACTCCTGGTAGTTCTCGGCGATCACCTTCCAGTTGGTCGCGAGTTCATAGGAATGGCGGGCGACGATCGTCAGATCTTCTGGCCGGTACGGACCGATGACCTGGTCCAGTCCCGCAACGTGCGTCGCGAATTCGGCGTCTGCACCGCTGGGATCGACGAACAGCCACCCGTGCCAGTTCTCCAGCCGCAGTTCGGCGAGGCCGAACTCGTCGGGCGCGAAGCCCTCGGCGTCGCGGAAGCCGGGCGCGTTGCGCAGCCGGCCGTCCAGCCGATACGACCACGAGTGGTACGGGCAGACGATGGCGCGGCCCTTGGTGGTCGCGTTGCAGGCGAGCAGTTCGTGTCCGCGGTGCCTGCAGGTGTTGGCGAACGCGCGAACCACGTCATCTTCAGCGCGCACCAACAGGATTGCGTTCGGCCCGCTGCCGACGGCCCTCTGGGTGCCGACGGCTTCGAGGTCTGAAGCGTGGCCGACGCAGGTCCACCCGGAGAAGATGTTGTGTTGCTCCCAGTCGAACACCGCGGGATCGACGTAGGCCTCGCGGGGCAGCATGCGTGACTGGCCGAAGGGTGCCAGCGCCGCTGCCAGGCCGTCGGCAGGCACCGGGGCCGGCCCACCCTGTTTGAACATACAGTCAGCCTAGCTGCGCGCCCGGGTGCCGGTCTACCTTTCCCGGCGAGCAGACGCAAAAGTGCCCTAAAACGCGCGAAAAAGGGCACTTTTGCGTCTGCTCGCGGGAGAACTAGAGCAGCTTCTCCAGGGTGATCGGCAGGCCTGTGACACGCCTGCCCGTCGCGTTGAACACGGCATTGGCGATCGCCGCGGGCACCCCGACGATGACCAGCTCGCCAAGGCCCTTCACACCGAGCGGGTCGGCGATGGTGTCCTCGGCAGTCAAGTAGGTGGCGTCCAAGGCAGGCACATCCGCGTTGACCGGGACCAGGTAGTCCGACATGTTCGCATTGACGATGCGGCCATCGCGGTAGTCCAACTGCGTGCCCTCCAGCAGCGCCATCCCGATGCCCCCGACCATTCCGCCGATCGCCTGGCTGTGCGCCAACATCGGGTTGATGATCCGGCCCGCGTCGTAACACGCGTAGATGCGCCGGACCCGCACCGTGCCGAGTGCTTCGTCGACGGCGACCTCGGCGAATACCGCTCCGTAGGCGGACATCGAGAACCGTTGGTCAGCATCGTCGGGCGACCAGGTCTGTTGCGTGTCAAGGTTTCCCCAGCCGCGACGACGCAGCAGGTCCTGGTAGCTCTCCCCGCGGCCGGGCTGCCCGGTGTGGAACATCCGCCCGTCGGCGACCGAGACGTCTTCGGGCCGCAGCCCGTTCAACGGCGAGCCGGGATCGACGACCGCGGTGCGAACGAACCGGTCGCGCAGCATATTGGCGGTGGCGAGCACCGCCGACCCCACGCTCGCCATCGTCCTCGAACCGGAGTGCGACGGTGCCTCCGGAAATCTGCTGTCGCCGAGCGTGAATCGCACCCGGCTCAACGGCAACCCGAGCGCATCCGCGGCCACCTGTGTCATCGATGTGTACGTGCCGGGACCCATATCGCTGGTGCCGCATTCGACATCGGCGGTGCCGTCGGCGTTGATCCTGGCCAGCGCCGCGCACTCGCTACGCGCGGTGTGATACACCGCGCCCGCCATCCCGATGCCGATCAATTGGCTGCCGTCCCTTGTGGATCGCGGTGTCGGGTTGCGGCGCGACCAGCCGAATCCGTCGGCACCCCGGCGCAGGCAATCGGTGAACCTCCGGGTGGAGAACGGCAGATTCGCCGATACGTCATGGTCGGGTTCGTTGCGAAGTCTCAGCTCGATCGGATCCATGCCGAGGCGGAACGCCAGTTCGTCCATTGCGGACTCCAGTGCGAACGTGCCCGTGGTGGCCCCCGGCCCGCGCATCGGACAACCGGGGTTGATGTCGAGCGGCACCACCCGATAGGTGGAGCGCATGTTCGGCGCGGTGTACTGAAACCGGGGCCCGGTCATCACGTTGTCTTCGTACGGGTTGTAGCGCGAGGTTTCCGTGTGGGCCTCGTGCACGATGGCACTGATGCGACCGGACCGGTCGGCTCCGATCGCCATCCGCTGTCGGCTTGTTGGCCGGTAGCCGATACCGCTGTAGTACTGCTTGCGGGTCAGCATCAGCTTCACCGGCCGTCGAATCTGCTTGGCCGCGAACGCGGTCAACAGTTGGTGCGGCCACGTGGTACCTGCACTTCCGAACGCGCCGCCGACGAACGGTGAGATCACCCTGACGTGCTGGGCCGGAATACCGAATGCGCCGGCGTAGGTCTGCTGTGCCCCGGTGATGCTCTGCACCTTGTCCCACACCGTGAGCCGATCGCCGTCCCAACTCGCGACGGTCGCCGGGATCTCCATCGGGTTGTGGTTGTTGCGCATGATGGAGTAGCGCAGATCCGTGACCACCGGCGCAGCCCGCAACGCATCGTCGGCGTTGCCGCGGGCGTAGTCCTTGGTTCTGCTGCCCGGCTTTTGCTCCGCCTGTGGCGCATCGATATTCGTCAGCTGCGCCCCGGGGCGGTACGTGACATCCACCAAGGACGCGCCGTGCATGGCCGCCTCGAGCGTCTTGGCCACCACAATCGCAACGGGCTGACCGAAGAAGGACACCTGCCGGATGTCGTATGGCAGTTTGACGCCGCCGAAGTCGGTGAGCACGCGCACCACATCGCGGTCACGCACAGCGGCGGCGGGATCGATCCGATCGACGCTGCCGCGCGCGACGGTGCTGCACACCAACGCCGCGTACACGAGGTTCGGCGCCGGATTGTCGGCCGCATACACCGCCTTGCCCGTCACCTTGAGCCTGCCGTCCACCCGGGTCACCGGCTGACCGGAAACGACAGCGGCGGGCAGCGGCCTTGTCACGCCAGCCCCGCTACCGTCGCCAGCTGGCGCTCGACCGTGCGCTTCACCAGTTCCACCTTGAATCCGTTCTCCGACAATGGTTTAGCACCGTCCGCGGCATGCGAGGCCGCATCGCGCCACAGCTCGGGACCAGGGGCCCTGCCGATCAGAGCCTGTTCAACGGCGGGCAATCGCCACGGCACCGTCCCGACGCCCCCGACGGCGACGCGCGCCGCTCGAACTCGACCCGCTGCGATGTCCAGCGCCACCGCAGCCGACGCAAGGGCGAATTCATACGATTCGCGGTCGCGTACCTTCAAATAGCCCGACCGCCGAGCCTCCGGCACCACGGGAAGTTCGACCCCGGTGATCAACGCGCCCGCGTTCATGTTGTGTTCCTGGTCCGGGGTGTTGTCCGGCCTGCGGAAGAAGTCGGAGCACGCAATGCGATGCTCTCCGTTGGTATCCCGGGTGATCACGGTGGCGTCGAGGGCTGTCAATGCCACCGCCAGGTCCGACGGGTGGGTGGCGACGCACGCGTCGCTGGTGCCGAGGATCGCGTGGGTGCGGTTGCGTCCGTCGATTGCGGCGCATCCGGAACCGGGCGTGCGCCGGTTGCAGGCCGCCGACACATCGCGGAAGTACAGACAGCGTGGCCGTTGCATCAGGTTGCCGCCGATCGACGCCATGTTGCGGATCTGTGCGGATGCGGACAGCTCGAGCGCCTGCGCGATGACCGGGAACTGTTGGCGCACACCGGGATGGACGGCCAACTCCGACATCCGCACCAGCGAGCCGACGCGCAGTGTCGTCGGCCGCAGGTCGATTTCGCGGTAGGGCAGTGCGTTGATGTCCACGACGGCAGCGGGACGCTCGACGGTCTCGCGCATCAAGTCCACCAGCGTGGTGCCGCCTGCGATGAAGCGGGCCCCATGCGCAGCCGCGGTCAACGCGGATGCTTCGTCGGAGGCCCTGGTGAAGTTGAACGGGAACACGGTCGGCTACGCGTTTCGTGCCGCGTTCGCGACCGCGGTGACGATGTTGGTGTAGGCACCGCAGCGGCAGATGTTGCCGCTCATCCATTCGCGGATCTCGGCGGGGGATCCGGTGTGGCCCTCCTTGATGCAGCCGACGCCCGACATGATCTGCCCGGCCGTGCAGTAGCCGCACTGGAACGCGTCCTCGTCGATGAAGGCCTGCTGCAGCGGGTGCAGCCGGCCGTTGGTCTCGAGCCCCTCGATCGTGGTGATCTCCGCGCCGTCGTGCATCACCGCGAGCGTCAGGCAAGAGACGGCACGCTGTCCGTCCACCAGAATGGTGCACGCCCCGCAGGCGCCTTGATCGCACCCTTTCTTGGTGCCGGGCAGGCCCGCTCGCTCCCGCAGCATGTCCAGCAGCGAGGTGCGATTGTCCACCTCGATCTCGCGGGCTTCGCCGTTGATGCGTAGCCGCACCGTCGAGGTTGTCGCGGTGTTTGCCTGGTCGTCGTCGCCGCACCCGGCGAGCAGCGGCACCGTCGCCACCACACCGCCGACAGCTATGGACGCACCGACAAATGTTCTCCGGTTGAGCTCGACCACTGGACCCACGCTAGGCACGCCTGCTGTGAGTCAGCCAAAACGCATACCAAACACATATGTGGGCTGGTCTCAGGCTTCCCCGGCGAAGGCCCCGATGCCGCGGTCGGCGGTGGTGGTGTCGCCGCGGGTCAGATACCGGTACACCAGGAAGCCGATCACCACCGCGGCCAGCGCGGCGAGCAACAACAGGGTCGCCAGCGCGTTGAGCGCGGGCGTGGGCGCACCGCGCGCGGTGTTGTAGATCTTCACCGAGACCGGCTCGGTGGCCGCGTCACCCGACAGGTAGCGGACCAGTACGAAATCGTCGATGACATCTGCGAAGACCAGTACCGTGCTCGCGAAGATCGCGGGCATCAGCATTGGCAAAATGATCCGCCGCAGCGCACCCAGCGGGGACGCGCCGAGATCCATTGCGGCTTCCTCGTATTGGGGGCCGATTGTCGCCAGCCGCGCTCGCACCAGTACTGCGGGATAGGACACCTGAAACGTGATCAACCCGATCACCTGCGCAGCCGTCCCAAGCTCGATCGGCAGCGCGATCGTGGTGATCACGAACAGCAGTGCGACCGCGAGCAGCACCTCGGGAAGCACGAACGAGATCAGCATCAGGAAATTCGCTCCGGACGGGAGCCTGCCGCGCCAGCGGTCGATCCCGATCGCGAACAGCACCCCGAGTGGCACGGTGATCAGCGTCGTGACCACACCGAGCTTCAGCGTTTGCAGCAGGGCGGTGTGCAGCGCGTCGTTGTGCCACACCGAAAGCGTCTTGTCGCCCCAGTACCACCGGAACGAAAAGCCTTGCCACGTCGTGCGGGAACGACCGCTGTTGAACGAATAGAGCACCGCGATCGCCACCGGGAGCAGTGACCACATCAGGTAGCCGATGGTGATGCCGACAAGGAAGCGTGGCGGGCGCCACGGATCGTTCCACCACGCGACGGGCCCCCTCACCCGGGCCATCAGACTGCCACCTCGTCGCGCCGCGACGTCACCCGGATGTAGTAGAGCATCGGCAACAACGCCACCAGGAACACCAGCATGACGAACGCGCCGGCTTGCCCCGTCCGCCCCGGCGCGTGCACGCTGTCATTGATCAGGTTGCCCACCATCGCGGTTTTCGGCGACGCCGACAGCATGTCGCTGGTGAAGTAGTCGCCGAGCATCGGCAGGCAGGTCAGCAGCACCGCGGCAAGGATCGTCGGCCGGCACAGCGGCAGCGTCACCCGCCAGAACGACGAAAACCTGTCTGCGCCAAGGTCACGCGACGCCTCGAGCATCGGCTGCGACAGCCGGTCGAGGCCCGCGTAGAGCGGCAGGATCATGTACGGCACGTAGCCGTACACCAGACCGAGGATCACCACCACCGGCTGCCCGGTCAACCAGTCCACATGCACGTTCAACAAGCCGCCGAAGGTGAGCACCTTGTTGACGATGCCGTCGTTCTGAAGCAGGTTGACCCACGCGAACATCCGCATCATGTAGCTGATCCAGAACGGCGCAATCAGCAGCGCCAGCAGCAGGCCCTTGCGCTTACCGGAAAGCCGCGCGACGTAGTAGGCCACGGGGAAGGCCACGAGCAGGCACAGGGAGCTGGCGGCCGCCACGAACACCGCGGTGCGCATCAGCGCCGCGCCGAAAATGCCGTCGGCGCCGACGATGTGGGTGAGCACATAGCTGAACTGCGTCGGATCCCACTGCAGTGGATTCCACACCGGGATCGGTGTGCGGAACAACGGGTCGACCTGACCGAAGACGATGCACAGCACGACATAGAGCGGGAACACGAAACACAGGAACAGCCAGACGATTCCAGGCGCGGCCAGTGCCGGCCAGAGCCGGCTGACGCGTTCGCGACGGGGTGGAGCGTGCTGCGATGGCGCAGCGATTACCGGGACCGCCACCGGGGGCTACGACCCGCCTGCCTTGAACGTCTGCCACACGTTGTGCCAGGCGGCATCGTTGGCCGGGTCCAACTCGAGCAGCCGGTAGCCGGTGTCGAAGTACTCGGGCTTGACGATTGCGCTGCGCAGGTTCTCCGGGATGAATGCTTCTTTCACAAGCGAGTCCGGGGTGATCGAGTTCTGCGGCGGCTGATAACCGATCGCCGAGAAGTTCTCTTTCGCCACGTCGGGTTCGAGCATGTGGTTGATGAACAGGTGTGCGAGCACCGGGTTCTTGCCGCCCTTCAACGTGACGAGCATGTCGTTGTCGACCATGCCCTTGCCGTCGGCCGGGAACCAGTACCGAAGGATCTCGGGCCCGGTGCCCTCTGGCAGGTACGACTGCGCGTTGATGATGTCGCCCGACCACATCTGGGCGATGCCCAATTGGCCTGCGGGCAGGTCGTTGTAGGCGGTGATGGTCACCTTCGGTGACGTGGCCTTCACCATCGCCTGCAGTTGCTCACCGACCATCTTCAGGTCGGTGGCCGAGGACGTGTTGATGTCTGTAATGCCTTGCCGCAGAAGCACCATTGCCATCGCGGTGTGCCAGTCGTCCAGCACCGCGGCCTTGCCTTTGTACTGCGGATCCCAGAACGCGTCGTAGGGATTCTTCATCGCTCCGATGTCGGCGGGCACCTGATCGTTTCGCCAGCCGATGCCGGTGGTGTAGATGGTGTAGGGGACGGTGTATTGCCAGCCCTGGTCGTAGAACGGGTTGGTGAAGCTCGGCCACACGTTCTTGATGTTCGGAATGTAGGAGTGGTTCAGCGGACGCAGCAGGCCCCCGTTCACCAGCCGGCTGATCTCGGTGTAGTTGGCGTTGTAGATATCGAAGTCGACTCCGCTGCGGAGTTTGGTGATCGCCTCATCGCCATCGTTGAACGTCGAGACCTCGATCTTGATCTGGTACTGGTCCTCGAAGGCCTTGATCGCCTGCGGGCTGAGATAGTCCGCGTAGTTGTAGATCTTGAGCGTCGCGCCCTTCTCAGGCGCCAGCCCGTCGGCGATCGGTTTGTTGTCGTCGGGGATCGGCCATTTCACCGGATTGTCCGGCGACGCCAGCGTCATGCTCGGCTGCGAGGATGACGGCGCGTTCTTCGAACAGGCCTGTAGGAATGCGCCGAGGGTCGGGGCGCTCGCGGCGAGAATTGCGGCTCGCGCCAGGAATTGTCGTCGGCTGGTGGGCTCTGGCATCTGGGGCCTCCCCGTTGCTTTCTCGCCTTGTCGCTGGTAGGACTCTCGCATAGACTGAATGCTCAGTCAACCGTTCCAGAGCGGAGGTTTGACCGTGTCTTCGTCGGTGGTTCAAAGCCAGGAAACCGACATCGTCAACCAGCTGATCGCGGCCGAGGAGCAAGTCTTCCTGCGCCGTCAGCCGCGCAGCACCGAGCTCATTGAGCGGGCCCGTGAACATCTGGCGGGCGGGGCGACGTCCAACTGGCAGATCGCCGAACCGCAAGCCGTCTGGATGAGCCACGGCAACGGCTCGAAGGTCTACGACGTGGACGGCACCGAGTACGTCGACATGCACGGCGGCTACGGCGCTTCCATTGCCGGACATGCGCATCCGGCGATCGTCGAGGCGGTCAGCGCCCGGGTGCGCCGCGGCACGCACTTCGCCCAGCCGACCGAGGATGCGATCTGGATCGCCGGCGAACTCTCCCGGCGCTTCGGCCTTCCGCTGTGGCGCTTCGCCAACTCCGGCACCGAAGCCACCATGGATGCCGTTCACCTCGCCCGCGCGTTGACCGGTCGGGACCTGATCATCAAGGTCGAGGGCTGCTATCACGGTCACCACGATTCGGTGCAGGTGTCGGTGCTGCCCGATGCGGACGAGATCGGCCCGCGTGAGCACCCGATCGGCGTGCCAGGAAATTCCGGAATCGCCGCCGCGATACGGGATCTGGTCGTCGTGGTGCCGTTCAACGACGCCGAGGCCGTGGCGCGCGCGCTCACCGAGCACCGCGGTCAGGTGGCGGCCATGATCCTGGAACCGGTGATGATGAACGCGGGCATCATCCCGCCCGACGACGGGTATCTCGCGGCCATCCGCGACCTCGTCCACGCCGACGGCGCACTGTTGATCTTCGACGAGGTGAAGACCGGCTTCACCACCGGACCGGGCGGCGTCACCGCCTTGACGGGGGTCGTCCCGGACATGGTGTGTCTGGCCAAGGCGCTGGGCGGCGGCGTCGCAGTCGCGGCGATCGGCGGCACGACGACGGTGATGTCGCAGATCGCCGACGGCCGCTACGAGCAGGTCGGCACCTTCAACGGCAACCCGCTGGCGATGGCGGCCACCCGCGCCACCCTGACCGACGTGCTCACTCCGCAGTCCTACGCACACCTCGACGGACTCGCCCACCGGCTACGCGCCTCGTTGGACGCCGTGATCGAGCGACACGGCTTCGGCTGGCACGTGGTGTCCGTCGGCGCCAAGGGCTGCGTGACATTCCGCCGCGACCGGGTTCGCGAGTTTCGGGACTTCCTCGAAATTGATGCCAGACTCGGGCACTTGCACTGGCTCATGCAGCACAATGGCGGTGTGTTTCTCCCGCCATGGGGGAAGGTGGAGCAATGGCTGTTGTCGGTTCAGCACGACACGGACGATGTCGACCGGTTCGCCGCCAACTTCGCCCGGTTCGCCAAGGCGATTTCGCGGCCCGCCGCGGTGGCGGTAGCGCCCTGATCGGGGGCCTGCGCCGGTGACGGGCGGCGCCATCCGGCTGCAGCAGCTGGCCAAGTCGTTCGGCGGGGTGCCCGCCGTGACGGGTATCGACCTCGACATCCCAGGCGGGCAGTTCTATTCGCTGCTCGGGCCGTCCGGCTGCGGGAAGACGACGACGCTGCGCATGATCGCGGGTTTCGAGAAGCCGGACTCGGGCCGCATCGAACTCGACGGCCGCGACGTCGCGAGCGATCCCCCGCACAAGCGGCCGGTCAACACGGTGTTCCAGACCTACGCACTGTTCCCGTTCATGACGGTCTGGGACAACGTCGCGTTCGGCTTGAAGTACCAGAAGGTGTCGCGCGATGACGCCAACCGCCGCATCAACGAAGCGCTGGAACTCGTTCGCATGTCCGACTTTTCCAAGCGTCGTCCCGCGCAGCTGTCCGGCGGACAACAGCAGCGGGTGGCGCTGGCGAGGGCTCTGGTGTTGCGGCCGCGCGTACTGCTGCTCGACGAGCCGCTCGGTGCACTCGACGCGAAGCTGCGCAAGCAGTTGCAGCTGGAACTGCGCGC
>DATJIX010000390.1:0-4641 GCA_035492865.1 Mycobacterium sp.
GTTGTTGAACGGTAACGCTTCACCAGGACACCACGTGTGTGGGTCTGCCGAGAACGTGTCGGCCTGCGCCGTGCCTGCGCCCAGCGCCAGACCGGCCACCGCCACGGCGCCGGCGACCGTCGTCGCGAACCGTGAGAACCGGTTCATGGTCAGTTCCTTCCATCCGGCGATCGCCCCGTTTGGCGTCGCCCATCCGGCCAGTACAGCTAGCCGCACTAGCTACCGATCCCAACAAATCCCAGGGTGAAGCCCCTGGACTGCGGTAACGCCCGTCAGCCGAAGGTCGATGTGCTCAGTATGGTGCGAGCCAGAACAGCACGTCATAGGGTGTGGACCGTGCTGAGCAGAGTTCTGATGGGCGTTTTGGGCGCCGCCGCCGTCGTTGGCGCGCCTGGCTTCGCGACGGCCGAGCCGCCGCCGGATCCCCCACCGCAGCCGCCTCCGCCGCCGAACGTCAACGCACTGGCGCCGGTCAAGCTGTCCGACTACGCGGTGATGGACGGCAACTGGTTCGCCTTCACCACCCCGGACGGGGTGATCTGCGCGCTGCAGAAGGGCAACGGCTACGGCTGTAGCGGGCCGATTCCCGCCGCCCCCGAGGGTGCGAACTTGGTGAGCAGTTCCTACGGGGGCGCGGCCGGTTTCTCGATCGCGCCGGGCAACGTGTTCGCGGCGGCCGGAGCGGCCAAGCCGCTGCCTGCGGGTTCGCGGATCAGCTACCAGACGGTCAGCTGCGGCAACGACGGCACGACGACGACGTGCGTCGACAACCGCAGTCAGTCGGGCTTCGTGCTCAGCCCTGCGGGCAGCTTCATCCTCAACCCGGAATCGCCGCTGCTGTACCGACCCGACAACCGGGGTCCGTTCTCCAACTGACGTGTCGATTACAGGTAGTTGCCGTCGGGCAATTGCGGCTTGAACCGACCGGACTTCACGGTCGCGATCAAGTCGGCGGTGTCGACACGGCCGGAACCGGCCAATACTGTGCGCCGCACGACCTCGCGGATGTCGGCGCCGCTCATGTCGGCTCCGAAATGTGTTGCAACCGATTCGACCTCGACATCGTCGGCGCCGGGAACCCCGTCCAGATACCTCGAAAGGATTCGCGCCGCGGCTTCGCGGCTGGGGTAGCCGATCTCGATGATGGAGTCGAAGCGTGCAGACCGAACCGCCGCGGCGTCCAGCGTGCTGACATCGTTGGTCGACGCGAGGGTGAGCAGAGGCGACATCGGGTGAGCGTCCATGGCCGCCAGGAACTCCGACAGGATCGACGGTGCGCCGTGCCGGTTGCGACGACTGTCGACGATGAGATCGATGTCCTCGATGACGATGAGCGTTGGACCGAAGGTCTTGGCTTCCTTGTACACGTCGGACAGCGCCGATTGACCCGCGCGCGCATCGACGTTGATCACGGTGAACTCGCCGACCAACTCGTTCGAAATCACCTGGGAAATCACGGTTTTGCCGACACCGGGCGGGCCCGCGAGGAGCACGCCCCTTCGCACTCCCAGGCCTAGTTGCTCCATCAGTTCGCGGTGCACGGTGACGGAGGCGACGTTCAGGTCGATCTCCGCCCACACCTCTTCCGGGACGATGACGCTCGCGCGCGTGACGGCGGGCAGCTCGACGGGGTCAAGAGTCAAGCCGTTCGCCGATGAGGCGGCCAGGGTGCGCCCACGGAAGATGCTCTTCGCGCCGTCGGCGTCGGCCATGATCGCATCCAGCACCTGCGTCGCGTGCGCGCGATCGTCGGGAGCGGTGAACACCTGGATGCGCGAGGTTTCGGTGAAGCCGCTCGAATCGCAGATCCGCACCATCGCGGGAACCGGCGCCAATTGCCCTGCCTCGAAATACGCCGCCAACATCGACGGAGGAGCGAGGCGCTCGTCGCCGATCACAACCGAGCCCCACGTCGGAGGCTCGTCGTCGGCGGGTCCCACCGGCGGATCGAACTTGTCGATGAGTGCGGCGACGGCGAGGCCGGCGCTCAGGTGGCCGACGGCGGTCAGCCAACGGGATTCGCAGACAAGGTCGGATCCGTGCAGACCGAAGGAGGAGTTCAGGAACCCGTCGAAGGTCGCGCGGGACGTCACCGACCCCGTCAGGATCTGACCCAGTACTTCCAGCGCGCGCTGTACATCACGAGTTTCACCGGCTACTGCGGCAGCCAGCGGCGAACGATCCTCCTCCTTTCCAGACACGGTGAACCAGTATGGCCCTGTTCACCACGAAGAAGCCAGCGAAATCTTTCAGCGCGCTCAGAACCCTGCGCCGTGCACCTCGTGGCCGGGCTTCTCTGCTGCCAGGCCGCGATACGCGTCCTCGACCGTCGAGCCATGGTTGACGACGCCGTCGACCTCACGCGCGATCGGCATCGAAATCCCGTATTTCTCAGCGAATTCCATGATCACGCTGGCCGCCTTGACCCCTTCGGCGACCTGATTCATCGACGCGATGATCTCCTCGATCGTCTTGCCAGAACCCAATTGCTCGCCGACGTGACGGTTGCGGCTGCGCTGGCTCGTGCACGTGACGATGAGATCGCCCATGCCTGCCAGGCCGGAGAACGTGTCGCGGTGTCCGCCCATCGCCTCACCGAGCTTCGACATCTCGCGCAGGGCACGGGCGATCACCATCGCGCGAGTGTTCTCACCGATGCCCAGCGAATACCCCATGCCGACCGCGATCGCGTACACGTTCTTCAACGCGCCCGCCATTTCGACACCGACGACATCGTCGGTGGTGTAGGTCCGGAACCGTTGTGTCCGAAACAGTTCCGCCAATTTGGCGGCCAAATGCTGATCCGGCATCGCGAGCACCGCCGCGGCGGCGTAGCCCTCTCCGACCTCGCGCGCGATGTTCGGTCCGGCCAGGATGCCCGCCGGATGGCCGGGCAGCACCTCATCGACGATCTGGCTCATCCGATAGTTGGTGCCCTGCTCGAGGCCCTTCACCAATGACACCACCGGCACCCACGGCCGCAGTTCCTTGGCCAGCTGTTCGAGCACGCCACGGAAGCCGTGCGACGGCACGCCCATCACGATGACGTCGGCGCAATCGGCGGCCTCGGAGAAGTCGTTGGTGGCCTGCAACGTGGGCGACAGCTCGACCTCCTCGCCGAGGTACTTGCTGTTGCGGTGGTTCTTGTTGATGTCGTCGGCGGTTTCCTGCGAGCGCACCCACTGCAGCGTCGGCCCGCGCCTTGCGCAGATGGACGCCACGGTGGTGCCCCAGGAACCTCCACCGAGGACGACGACTTTCGGATCGCGTTGCGCAGCCATGCCGATCAGCGTAGGACCGACACCTGCTGTTTCACCGGTAGTTCACGAACTGCAGCGCGACGTCGAGGTCGGCGCTCTTCAGCATCGAGATGACGGCCTGAAGGTCGTCGCGCTTCTTCGAGCTGACGCGCACCTCGTCGCCCTGGATCTGGGCCTTGACGCCCTTGGGTCCGTCGTCGCGGATGAGCTTGGTGATCTTCTTGGCGTCCTCGCTGCTGATGCCCTGCTTGATGGTGCCGCTGACCTTGAACGTCTTGCCGCTGGCTTGGGGCTCGCCGGCGTCGAAGGCCTTCATGGAGATGTCGCGGCGGATCAGCTTCTCCTTGAACACGTCGATGGCGGCCTTCGCGCGCTCCTCGGTGGAGGACGTGATGGTGATGGTCTCCTCGCCCTGCCACGCGATGGACGTGTCGGTGCCGCGGAAGTCGAAACGGGTGGCCAGCTCCTTGGCCGCCTGGTTCAGCGCATTGTCGACCTCCTGGCGGTCAACCTTGCTGACGACGTCGAACGATGAATCCGCCATTGGATCGCGTCCCTCCTGGACTCTCTGGTGCGTTTTCGTCTTAGGCCCATCCTCGTTGTACCCTGCTAGTCGCACCAAACCGGGTCACCGGCTGGTGCAGCACCCAGGCAGGTTGCCCGAGCGGCCAATGGGAGCGGACTGTAAATCCGTCGGCTAACGCCTACGCAGGTTCGAATCCTGCACCTGCCACCATGGTCGGAGCGTTATTGCGCTGCCGCGCCGTGCTCGAGTCAGACTGAGTTGTCACTGATTGCCACAACGCGCGCGAAACTCTGCGCCGCTGTGCTGAGCGCATCGGGCTGCGAATGCACGTAGGTCGTAGGCACGTGCCCCTTGCGACATCGCCACGCACTGAATCCAATGCCGCGCGGGCTTCTCGACGCCGACAACGTGCTGCGCGTTGTCACGACCAAGCGTGTCGGCGCGCCCGGCTTTCGAGCGCAGCGAGAGGTTGCGTAACGCTCCCAGACCGGCGCCTTAGATGCTGCTGATCAGCAGCCCGTGGTGAATCCGCAAGGCACAGTCGCCTTCTGGGCAGGAGAAGCGATGGGAACCGCGGTGGGAGGGGTGGTCGTGGTAGCGGTGCTGCCGAGTGTCATTTGACCGCTGGACACGATCGGCGCGGTGCCACCGTTGACCGTCTCCTCGCCTAGTGCCGTTGCGAAAGCACCCGCGGCTACGAGGGCCGCTCCGGCGACCAGTATTGCTCGCAACTTTGTCGACTGTTGCATGATGTCCCTCCTGGTCTCTGTGGCGCGCGTTTGAATTACGTGCGGATGTCTTGAGAGTTCCCCGCTGAACTGGACGATCGCTGGACAGACTCTGGCAATCCGCTAC
>DATJIX010000391.1:0-19740 GCA_035492865.1 Mycobacterium sp.
CAAGTCACGAAGGACCGAGACGGCAACTTGGAATGCTGGTTCGACCCCACTATTCGGGGGGCGCCATCGCGCCCAGCCAGCGGCCACCCGCTGCCGACTGACGCCACCCACATCTGACTCCTTGTCGGAGCCTGGACAGCAACCATCTACCTGTTACAGGCGATGGCTTTGGCGGTGGCGGAGGGATTTGAACCCTCGGACGGGGGTTACCCGTCACACGCTTTCGAGGCGTGCTCCTTAGGCCGCTCGGACACGCCACCGCGTGGCAGCTTACCGGCCGAACGCGGCGCTGATGAAATCGCGATCGCGCCGATAACAGACAATCAGCGCGTGACCAACCGGATCCAAACCCTGCTCGGCGTCGAGTACCCCGTCGTGCAGGCGCCGATGACGTATATCGCGAGGGCCGAACTGGCCGCCGCCGTCTCCGAGGGTGGCGGGCTCGGGATGATCGAGACGTTGACCCCCGAAGGCCGTGCCGACCTGCGCCGGGTGCGCGAGCTCACCGACCGGCCGGTGGCGGCCAATCTGATGATCCAGGGCTGGAAGCGCGATCCGTCGATCGTGGACGAGCTCGCCGCGGCCGAGGTCCGACACATCTTCACCTCCGCAGGCGACCCCGCACTGTTCACCGCGCGGCTGCACGAGGCGGGCATGACCGTCGTCCACGTCGTCGGATCGCTCAAGGGCGCAATGAAGGCAGTCGATGCGGGCGTCGATGCGCTGGTGGTCGAGGGTGTGGAGGGCGGCGGGTTCAAGTCGCTGCTGGGGGCGTCGACGTTGGTACTGCTTCCGCTCGTCGCCGACCGGGTCGACCTTCCGATCATCGCGGCGGGCGGCATCTGCGACGCACGGTCCGCCGCCGCTGCCGTCATCCTGGGCGCCGAAGGTGTGCAGATGGGCACCCGCATGCTTGCCAGCCACGAAGCCGCGGTGCACGCGAACTTCAAGGACGCGATCATGGCCGCAGGCGATGACGGCACGGTCATGCTCGATCTCCCCGGCAATCCGACGATGCGGGTGCTGCGAACCGGGCTCGCTGCTCGAGTCGCATCGGCCGATCCGGACGTCCCGCTGCTGGGCAGGATCACCGATCTGTACTTCGAGGGCGACATGGACGCCAGCGTCGCCAACACCGGCCAGGTGTCATCGCGAATCACGGAGCTGCAGCCGGCGTCGCAGATCGTCAAGCAGACCTGGTCGGAGATCGAAAACGCCTTGCGCCAGGCCAGGTCTCGGCTCGGCTAGCCCGAACGCTGCCGCGCGAAGAACGCCTCGAGCGGTGCTGCGCAGGATTCGGCCAGCACTCCGCCGCGCACCTCGGGTCGATGCGTCAGCCGCCGATCGCGCACCACATCCCACAGCGAGCCCACCGCCCCTGTCTTCGGCTCCCAGGCCCCGAACACCAGCCGCGCCACACGCGCCATCACCAACGCGCCCGCGCACATCGTGCACGGCTCGACCGTCACCGCCAGAGTGGCGCCTTCCAGACGCCACCCGTCCCCCAATGCGGACGCCGCGGCACGCATCGCCAGGATCTCGGCATGCGCGGTGGGATCGCCGAGTTCCTCCCGCATGTTGGCCGCCCTGGCCAGCTCCGTGCCATCCGCGGCGACGATCACCGCCCCGATCGGCACATCACGAGGGCCTGCCGCAGCAGCGGCCTCCAGCGCAACCCGGATCAGGTCTTCGTCGGTTTTCACCGACCCAAGCGGTCGAGCACCGCCGACAACTCGTCGGCGAACCCCATTTCCCGCGCGATCCGCCCCAACTGCTCGTCGGCGTACAGGTCGGATTCGTCGAGGATGACGCCGAGCACCGCCTCCGGCAGGCCGACGTCGGAAAGCAGGCCGAGATCGCCCTCCTCGAACGGATCGGCCTCCTCGAGCTCTTCCTGGGAGATGTCGTTGTCAAGCTTCTCCAGCACCTCGGCGGCGATGTCGTAATCCAGCGCGGCGGTGGCATCCGACAGCAGCAGCCGGGTGCCGGCGGGTGCGGGCCGCACGATCACGAAGAACTCGTCGTCCACGTCAAGTAAGCCGAAAACCGCCCCGGCGCTTCGCAATTCGCGTAGCTCGGTTTCGGCATCGGTCAGGCTGTTCAGAGCGGCCTTGCGCATCGCCGAACAACGCCACTTGCCGTCT
Source organism: Mycobacterium sp. (assembly GCA_035492865.1). Classification (GTDB taxonomy): domain Bacteria; phylum Actinomycetota; class Actinomycetes; order Mycobacteriales; family Mycobacteriaceae; genus Mycobacterium. The sequence goes on from DATJIX010000391.1 coordinate 2,145, forward strand.
TCACGCACGACAGCGACGCCGAAGCCGTCTGGCGTGTCCGCGGCCTGGCCCTGAGCCGGCGCACTCTGTGCTCCCATGAGGGCTAACGGTAGTCCCGAGGTCGACCCTTTACCAGCAATCGACACCAAGGCTGACGTCGGGCGATGCGGCTGATATGCCAACCTTGGAGGGTGAAAAACACACCCGTCTGTGTGGTCGGCCTTGGTCTGATCGGAAGCTCCGTGATGCGCGCCGCCGCGGTCGCCGGACGCGAGGTTTTCGGGTACAACCGGTCGGTCGACGGGGTGCAGGCGGCGACGTTCGACGGGTTCGACGCCACCGAGAACCCCGACGAGGCATTGGGGCGCGCCGCCGACAGCAACGCTCTGATCGTGCTTTCCGTGCCGGTGCCTGCGCTACCGCTGATGCTGGCCCACATCCGCGACATCGCACCCGGGTGCCCGCTCACCGACGTGACCAGCGTGAAAGGACCGGTGATCGAGGAGGTGAAATCGTTCGGCCTTCTCGAGCGATTCGTCGGCGGCCATCCGATGGCCGGCACCGCACACTCCGGCTGGTCGGCGGGCGACGCCAGGTTGTTCGCAGGCGCCCCCTGGGTGATCAGCGTCGACGACCATGTCGACGCCGACGTCTGGACGCAGGTGATGCACCTCGCGCTGGACTGCGGCTCCGTCGTCGTGCCTGCCCGCTCCGACGAGCACGACGCGGCCGCCGCGACCATCTCGCATCTGCCGCACCTGCTCGCCGAGGCGCTGGCGATCACCGCGGGTGAGGTGCCGCTGGCGTTCGCACTGGCGGCCGGCTCCTTCCGCGACGGCACCCGGGTGGCGGCGACCGCACCGGATTTGGTGCGCGCCATGTGCGAGGCGAATGCCGACCAGCTGCTGCCAGCGTTGGAGCGCACGCTGGCGCTGCTCGGCCAGGCCCGCGACGCGCTTGCCGCGAAGAACCCGCTCACCGACCTGGTCGAGTCCGGCCACGCCGCCCGGACGCGCTACGACAACTTCAGCAGACCCGAGATCGTCACCGTCGTCATCGGCGAGGAGAACTGGCGGGAAGACTTGGCGGCCGCGGGTCGCGCCGGCGGCGTGATCAGATCCGCTCTGCCAACCCTGGGTAGTCGAGAATGAATCCGTCGTCGTCGACCCTGATCGTGGTCTCGGCAACGGGCGAATGCAGCTTGATGCCGTCGGGCGCGCTGCTGTAGCTGATCACCGCAGGCTCCACCGACAACTCCGGCAGCCGCACGTAGACCACGGGGCAGGTGATCGAATCGCTGCGCTGATACAGCCCGGTGCGCCGGATCGGCAGCGCGTTGAAGAACGGACTGAAGATCACATCGACATCGAGCGCGCCCTCATAGGCCGCGCGTTTCGACTCGCCGGTGTGGTGCTGAACCAGCCACATGTTCTCCTCGTCGCGCGCGATCGACAGCTGGCGTTCGCGCTCTGCGAGTGTGACGGTCAGCGACAGCCGTTTGGTGCCGCCTGCTTCATCGGTCACCAAGTCATAGGACGCGGAGAACGCCGGGTGCGACGGTGTCGCGGCCGCGACGATTCGGCCGTAGGCCTTGATGCGGTTGCCCGACAGTTGAACCCGAACGGACTCCATCCGAGGAACGTCGTGCGCGCGCCAGGTCAAGATCTGCGGCCAAGCGCTTTCAGAGCCGCCTGCTTCAGTCACTCCTCTACCGTAGGCGACGGATCGCCTCGTTCGTAGCGGCCTACCGAACTGCTTTGTGGCTGTGCTCCCGACTCCAGGGCGACCTCGTCGCCCAGCAACGGCTGAGGCATCCGTCGCAACCGGCCCGTGCCGGGCACCGAGGTCCACACCGCGAAAGCCAGCAGCGCGTCGAGAATCAAGGCGAGCGCGGTGACCAACAGCGCACCGACCAACGCCAGGTAGAACTGGCGCACCTTGATCCCGTCGATCAGGTAGCGCCCAAGTCCGCCCAGGCTGGCGTAGGCAGCGACGGTCGCGGTGGCGACGATCTGCAGCGTCGCCGTGCGCAGCCCGCCGAGGATGAGCGGCAGCGCGTTGGGCACCTCGACGCGAAGCAGCACCCGCGACTCGGTCATGCCCATCGACCTGGCGGCGTCGACGACCGCACGATCCACGTTGGCGATGCCCGAGTAGGTTCCTGCCAGCAGCGGCGGGATGCCCAGCAACATCAATGCCACGGTCGGCGGCACCAGGCCGAGGCCCCAGAGCAGCACACCCAGCAACAGCACACCCAGGGTGGGCAGCGCGCGAAGCGCGTTCACCCCGGTGACGACGAGGAACGTGCCGCGGCCGGTATGCCCGATCAGCATCCCGATCGGGATGGCGACCAACGCCGAAAACAGCACCGCGACGGCGGTGTACTGAAGGTGTTCCGCGATGCGCGCGGCCAGCCCCGCCGGTCCGCCCCAGTTGGCCGCGGTGAAGATGTACGACAGCGCCTGTTGCAGGAAGTTCATGCCGCCGCCTTCGCTCTCGATCGGCCGGTGCGACTCGCCCGGGTCCACGGGGTGAGAAGCCGGCCGCCGAACATGATCAGCGTGTCGATCACGATCGCCAGCACGAAGATCGCGATGATGCCCGCGATGATCTGGTCGCTCTTGTTGGACTGGTAACCCTCGGTGAACCAGGTGCCAAGTCCTCCGATGCCGATCACCGAACCGACCGACACCATCGAGATGTTGGTGACGGCGACCACTCGCAGGCTGGCAATGAGAATCGGAACAGCAAGTGGCAGTTCGACTTTCAGCATGCGGACCAGCGGCTTGTAGCCGACGGCGGTTGCGGCGTCGAGAACCGTCGGCGACACCGCGTCCAGCGCCTCCGGCACCGCACGCACCAGCAGCGCGACGGTGTACAGCGTCAGCGCCACGATGACGTTGGCCTCGTCGAGGATCCTGGTCGGAATGATCAAGGGCAGCACGACGAACAATGCCAGCGACGGAATGGTGAAGATGATGCTGGCAGTGATGGTCGTCAAGCGACGCAGCGCCGTCGTGCGTTGCACCAGCGCACCGAGGGGCACGGCGATCAACAGCCCCAGCACAATTGGGATCAGCGACAGGCGCAGGTGGATCAGCGTCAGTGTCCACAGGTCGTCGAGGTGGGTGAGCAGATAGCGCACCGGCTACCCCACTTCCGGGACGCGCCGCTGCTCGGCGAGCAGCGCCAGCACGTCGTCGGCCCGCACCCCGCCGAGCAGTTGGCCGTCGTCGTCGACCGCCACCCCGAGCCCGGTCGGTGAAGACAGTGCGGCGTCAAGCGCCAGCCGCAACGTGCCGTCCGGCCGAAAGAACGAGCCGCCGCCGACGGTGCTGTCGTAGAGCGCGCTCCCTTTGCGGTGCACCTCGACGCCTTCGGCATTGATCCATGCGAACGGTGTGCCGTCGTTTCTCGTGACCAGTGCCCATTCGTCAGGACCCAGCGTGAGGGCGTCGAGCTCGCTCTCGGCGACGTGCCGAACCTCGTGCAGCCGAAGGCCCGTCGCATTGAAGAACTGCAGGCCTCGATAGCCGCGGTCGGCGCCGACGAACGCCGACACGAGCTCGTTGGCCGGATTCGACAACACGAACGCGGGCTCCGCGTACTGCAGTAAGGTCCCGCCGCGGCCGAACACCGCCACCTTGTCACCGAGCTTGACCGCCTCGTCGATGTCGTGGGTGACGAACACGATGGTTTTGCGGAGTTCGCTTTGCAGCCGCAGGATCTCGGTCTGCAGATCCTCGCGCACCACCGGATCGACGGCGCTGAACGGCTCGTCCATCAACAGGATCGGCGGGTCGGCGGCCAACGCCCTCGCCACGCCAACGCGCTGCTGCTGGCCGCCCGACAGCTGTGCCGGGTACCGATCCCCCAGCTTCGGGTCCAGTCCGACACGTTCCATCACCGCCAACGCGGCTTTCCTTGCGCTGCGCCGTGATTCACCACGAAGGACCGGCACGGTTGCGACGTTGTCGACCACCCGCAGATGCGGCATCAACCCTGCGCTCTGGATGACGTAGCCGATGCCGAGACGCAACTTGACGGGGTCGACCTTGGTGACGTCCTTGCCGTCCACGGTGAGCGTGCCCGACGTCGGGTCGATCATCCGGTTGATCATCCGCATCGATGTGGTCTTGCCGCAGCCGGACGGCCCGACGAAGACGGTGAGCGTTCCCTCGGGAACCTCCAGCGTCAGATCGTCGACCGCTACGGTGCCGTCGGGATACTTCTTGGTGACGTTCTCGAATGTGATCACTGGCCGCCTACTTCTGGACCGGTTTGTCGAAACCGTTGTCCTTGATCCACTTACTCGCCGCCTCGTCGGGGTCGATGCCCTTGTTGCCCTCGACAGCGGTGTTGAGGGCAATCAAGGCCTCGGTGGTGAGCTTGGCGCTCACGGCGTCGAGCACGGTCTTGAGCTCGTCGGACATCTTCTGCGATGCCACCAGCGGCACCACGTTCGCAGCGAGGAACGTGCTCTTGGGGTCCTCGAGCACCACGAGCTTGTTCTGCTCGATCGACGGCGACGTGCTGAAGATGTTGGCGGCGGTCACGGTGCCATCGGTCAGAGCTTTCACGGTCGCCGGCCCGCCACCGTCGCTGATCGCGACGAAGTTGGCGGGCGCGATGTCAAGACCGTAGTCGTCCTTGAGGCCCGTCAGGCCGGTCACCCGCGTCTGAAATTCCGATGGCGCACCGACTTTGACCTCGGGGGAATGCTTGGCGAGATCCGCGATGGACTTCAGATTCCACTTCTGCGCAGTCGCCTCGGTGACGGCGAGAGTGTCCTTGTCCTCCGCGGGCGACGGATAAAGGATCGACAAGTCACCGGGAAGCGCTTTGAGCAGCCCCAGCAGCACCGCGTCGGATGTGGTCGCCGGGGTGTCCTTGTCGAAGTACTGAAGCAGATTGCCGGTGTACTCCGGAATCAGATCGATGGAATGGTCCTGCACCGCAGGGATATATGTTTCGCGGCTGCCGATGCCGAACTGGCGGCTGATCGTGAAGCCGTTGGCCTCGAGTGCCTGGGCGTACAGCTCGGCAATGATCTTCGACTCCGTGAAGTCGGCGGATCCGACCTTGATCGATTTCAGATCTCCCGATATTTCCCCGCCGCCGAGCGGGTTGGAGCTCCCGCACGCTGCGGTTATCAGTGCGATTGCGGCCGCGGCGACCGCCAGGATCGATCTACGTGTTCTCGACATACCGAACGTCCTCCCGGCGCATTGGCTCCCCGGACACTATCGAGATGCGCGCCGGAACGCCGCCCTTTGCGTCAGCGTGAGCACCGATGTGGTTTCTTTCAGTGCTGGAACGGGCAAAGATGGAGTGATGACCAGCGATCCGTCCGCATTGCCTGACCGGCCGAGTGATGCAGTGCCTGAGCCCGCACCGGCCGAGCCGCCGCCTTCGGCGACGCCGGACTTACCGGAGTCGGCAGTGAAGTTCACCCGGGCCGCGGCGCTGTGGTCGGCGCTGATCGTCGGATTCGTGATCCTGATCCTGCTGCTGGTGTTCATCATGCAGAACACCGATTCGACGACGATCCACCTCTTCGGCTGGGCGTGGAATCTGCCGGTGGGCGTGGCGATTCTGCTCGCCGCGGTCTGCGGCGGGCTACTGACAGTCGCCGCCGGTACTGTCCGCATCATTCAGCTGCGCCGCGCCGCCAAACGAAACCTGAAGGCCGGCCTCTAACTCGCCGCCTGCACCTGCGCCGCGATGACGTCGGGGTGGGTGTACGGGATCATGTGATTGCCATCGACGGTGATCAGCTGTGTATTCGGCAGCGTGTCAGCGAGTCTTCGCGCATGGTCGATGCCTACGAGCTTGTCGTCGAGTGCGGCGACGATCATCGACGGCACGTGGATCTGGGCCACGTTGTCGTCGAGCCACTGCGACGTGTCGTCGAACTGCAGCAGATCCGATGCGTATGCGGCCGTGTTGCCCGCTGTCATCGTCACCGACAGCAGCCGTTGCTCATAGGTCGGGTCAACGGGTTTCGGCGCGAACGCACGCTTAGCACCGGAGATTGCCGCCACGCGTTTGAACAGATTGCCTGCGATGACATCGTTGAGGGTCCGGATCACCGGCAGTTGACTGAAGCGGATGTAACGGGCATTGAACAGGTCCATGACGTTCGAGCGCAGGCCACCCGCGCCTGGCGCGACGAGAATCATCTTGGCGATGTCCTGCGGGTATCGACGCGCGAGGCCCAGCGCCAGCGCGCCGCCGAACGAGTGCCCGACCACAATTGCAGGGGAAAGCTTTAGCTGCGAAAGCATTTCATGGACCACGTCGATCTGGTCCTGATACGGCAGCCAGCCGCCTTTCGACCAGCCAAACCCCGGGCGGTCGATTGTGATCACGTGCCTGCCCTGCAGCTGCGCCAGCACTGCGTCAAAATCCTTGTGCGTGCCAGGTAGCCCATGAATCATCAGCACCGGCGTGCCCTGGCCAGACTGTTCGAAGTAGTGAATCTCCTTGCCCCCCAGGCTTATGTACTTGCCGTCGGCAGCTGGCATCGGCGGCAGCTTCGCTACCGTCAGATTGGCAGCCGTGAGCACGACCACCAGCAGCGCCAGCGTCAAGGCGCCGAAGCGGACTAACCGGCGCATGTCAGCCGAGCACGCGCAGGCCCTCGGCCACCAGTGGGGCGACCGCTTGATCGACCGCGTCGGCGTCGTCGGCAACCCCGCCGCCCATGCGGGCCCGGAAAGCGATGCCCGCCGCGATGATCGCCACCTTGAAGTAGCCCAACGCCATGTAGAAGTCCCAATTGTCCAGCGGCTGTTCTGCCGCAAGCGAATATCGATTCGCGAGCTCATCCACCTCGGGCATCAGTGGCGACGCCCAGGCCGATGCCGCGTGGATCATGTTGAACATCGGGTGGCGGTACACGCACATCAGCGCGGCGTCGCTGAGCGGATCACCGAGGGTGGACATCTCCCAGTCCAGCACCGCAACCACCTTGGTGGCGTCCTGCGAGTCGAGAATCGTGTTGTCGATGCGGTAGTCGCCGTGCACGATCGAGCTGCGGCTCTGCGGCGGAATCGCTTCCGCCAGAGCCGAATGCAGCCGCTTGACGTCGGCGTCGCACGAATCGTTCTCGCGACGGACGAGTTCCCACTGCCCGCCCCACCGACGCACCTGCCGCTCGAGATAACCGGTGGGCTTGCCGAAATCGCCGAGCCCGACGGCCTCGGGATCGACCGCGTGCAGATCGGCCAGCACCCGAATCAGCGCGTCGACGGAGTCGCTGATGACGGCCTTGTCGCCGAGCTTCTCGAGTTCGTCGTCATAGCGCACCACGCGTCCGGCCACGTGCTCGACCATCTGGAACGGCGCACCGAGCACAGAGTCGTCGTTGCGCATCGTGACGGCGCGCGCGACCGGCACCGGGGTGTCGGCAAGAGCGGCCACCACCTTGTACTCGCGCGCCATGTCGTGCGCCGACGGCGTCAGGCCGTGCAGGGGTGGCCTGCGGAGCACCCACTTGGACGCGTCGTCGAAAACCAGGAAAGTCAGGTTGGACCGACCACCGGAGATCAGTTCGGCCCGCAGCTCACCGGCACGGGGAATGCCGATGGACTGCAGGTGGCGATCCAGGGCGTCGAGGTCAAGGCCTTCGAGCGAGGTAGTCACGCAATGTTCCTACCACCGCTGGTTTCGGGGCAAGAGATCCCATACATGTTCGGTGCCGTTGACGGCGGCGACGTACAGGTTGCCCTCGCGTGAGGACAGCAGCCGGGTGACGCCCGCGTAGTCGACGTTGACGCAGAGGATCCGCTCGGTGCGCAGGATGCTGTGCAACAGGCCGTTGATCACGCCACCGTGGGTGAACACCGCGACGGTGTCCTCGTGGTCGCCTGCGTCCGCGATCGCGCGGATGCCCTCGTTGATCCGCGCGAGGAACGCGGTCTCGTCGACGCTGCTCGGCAGGTGCCCCTGCGCCAGTCGCGCCAGCTCCTCGGGGAACTCCGCGGCGATCTGCTCGATCGGGATGTAGTGCGCCATATCGCGGTCGTATTCGGCGAGCCGGTCGTCGATCTCGATGGTCAGGCCGAGGGCGTCGGCGACAGGCTGCGCGGTCTGGACCGAGCGCACCTGCGGGCTGCTGACCAGCCGGGTGATCGGGAAGCGCGCCAGCGCGTCCGGCAGCCGCTTGGCCTGCTCGATGCCGTCGGCGGAGAGGTCGGGATCCGAACCCTGGCCGGGTTCGCTGCGAAGGGGAAGCGCATGTCGGACCAGAAGCAATTGCACCGTGCCACGATAGATGCCGTGCGCGCGTTCGCCTGCCCGGTATGCGACAGCTTTGCGCCGTTCGAATCGCGACGCTGTCCCACCTGCCAAGCCGAGTTGGGCTTGCATGTGGCCAGTAGGTCGATGATCGCCACCTCCGAGGGGGCCGCCATCATCGACGGGGCCAGGTGGATCCACTGCACCAAATCGACCACGCTCGGCTGCAATTGGCTCGTCCCGGAGACACAGGACGAACTACGCAGGGGCCGATGCTTCGCGGATTCGTTGATCCGGGCCGAACCGGACGCCGACGACACCGTCGCCCAGGAGAAGTTGGCCGACACCACCACCGCCATGCATCGGCTGATCCTTCAGCTGCTCGACCTCGGCCTGCCCGTCGAGCCGTACTGGCGCACCGACGGCGGCCTCGCCTTCGACCTGCTGTCCAGCTACAGCGCGGGCAAGCCGGTCACGATCGGACACGCCAACGGCGTCATCACCATCGATCTCGTCGAGTCACTCGACGCCTATCGCGAGTCACTGCGCGTGCGGCTCGGCGAGCCGTACCGCACCATGCTCGGTCACTTCCGTCATGAGGTCGGCCACTACTTCCAGCACGTCCTCGTCGAAACCGGTACCGGCGCAGCGCGCTACCTCGACGACTGCCGTCGGCTCTTCGGCGACGAACGCGCCGACTACCAAGCCGAGATCGCCAGGCACTACAAGTTCGGCCCACCCGAAGGCTGGTCCGAGTCCTTTATCTCCGAGTACGCCACCATGCATCCGTGGGAGGACTTCGCGGAATGCTTCGCACACTACCTCCACATCACCGACACGATCGACACCGTTCGTGAGGGAGGCCTGGTCTTGCATGCCGATCAGGTGCGGTTCTCGGTGCCACGGGACATCACCCCGCTGGAGAGTTACGACGACGCGCCCATCGAGCGTCTCCTTTACGACTGGACGTGGCTGGCGCTGTTCTTCAATCGCGTCAACACCGCGATGGGCAAGAATCCGTTGTATCCGTTTGTGATTCCACCACCGGTGATCGGCAAGTTGGGTTTCATTCACCGGGTAATCCGTGAGACAGCACACCACCAGGCCGAGATTGGAAGTCATTGACATGGGCTACGCCGACGAACTCTTCGATCTCACCGACCGGGTCGTGCTGGTCACCGGAGGCAGCCGTGGGCTTGGTCGCGAGATGGCCTTGGCGACCGCGCACTGCGGCGCCGATGTGATCATCGCCAGCCGCAAGTACGAGTCGTGTGTTGACACCGCCAAGGAGATCGAGGCCGCGACCGGTCGTGCCGCGTTGCCCTACCAGGTGCACGTCGGGCACTGGGACGAACTCGACGGGTTGGTGGCTGCCGCATACGAGCGGTTCGGCAAGGTCGATGTACTGATCAACAACGCGGGCATGTCGCCGCTGTACGAGTCGTTGAGCGCGGTCACCGAGAAGCTGTTCGACTCGGTGGTCAATCTCAACCTGAAGGGCCCGTTTCGGCTGTCCACTCTGGTCGGCGAGCGGATGGTGGCCGACGGCGGCGGTTCGATCATCAATGTCAGCTCGAGCGGGTCACGGCGACCCCGACCGGAACAGCTGCCGTACTCCGCCGCCAAGGCCGGGCTCAACGCTTTGACCGAAGGACTCGCGCTGGCATTCGGTCCGACGGTTCGGGTCAACACCTTGATGCCGGGGCCATTCCTCACCGACATCAGCAAGGCCTGGGACATCCCGGCCACCACGAAGGGTGCACAGCATTTCGCGCTGAAGCGTCTCGGCGAGCCGCCTGAGATCATCGGCGCCGCCTTGTATCTGGCGTCTGACGCATCGAGCTACACCAGCGGGTCGATCATCCGTGTGGACGGCGGCATTCCGTAGCGGCAGTACCGCCGAGCGGCCAGTTGTGACACGCAAGCGCGCAAAGCGTGCTCTAAGTGGCCGCTCGGCGGATAGCGGGCGATTTACGGCGTGATGATGTTGAAGTTCGGGTCGGGCCGGTCGACGACCGCGATGATCGACGGCAGCGCGTCGGCGTCACCGGTGACTTCTACGCCAGGCGAATCACTGTCACCGGCGGCAAAGGTCAACAGCCGCAGCTTATTTGCAAGCTTGACGGTGGCGTGGGCGGTCGCCTGGTCCGCGGGCACCTTGCGGTAGACCAATACCCCATTGCGCAGCGTCAACCGATAGTTGGTGTCGACGTCGAGGAATGTCACGTCGACGGCCACATCGAGATCCCATGCCCTCGGCCCGTTGACGTTGATCGCGAGCGTGTCGAACATCTGCTCCGGCGTCAACTGACCCATGATCGACGGTGACGCTGTCTGCGTCGGCGTGCCGAAGTTGCCTTCCCGTAGCTCGGTGGCGCCAGAGAAGAAGAAGTTGCGCCAGACGGCGTTCTCCGCACCGTAGGCCAACTGTTCCAGCGTGTCGGCGTAAAGCTCCCGCGCCCCTGCGTGATTCTGGTCGGTGAAGATCGCATGATCCAGCAGCGTTGCCGCCCAACGGAAGTCGCCATCTGCGAAGGCCTGCCGGGCGACCTCCACAACCCGGTCGACGCCTCCGATCGCGTCGACATACCGAGGACCGAGCGCCTCCGGCGGATGCGCCCACAGCCTGCCCGGATTGCCGTCGAACCAGCCCATGTAGCGCTGATACACCGCCTTGACGTTGTGGCTGACCGAACCGTAGTAGCCATGCGTGTGCCACGCCTTGTGCAGAGCCGGTGGCATCTGGAAGTTCTCGGCGATCTCGATGCCGGTGAATCCCTGGTTCAGCTGCCTCAGCGTTTGATCGTGCAGATAGGCGTACATATCTCGTTGCAGGGAAAGGAATTCGACGATCCGGTCGCGGCCCCAGGTCGGCCAGTGGTGCGAGGCGAACACCACATCGGCGCGGTCGGCGAACGTGTCGATCGCCTCGGTGAGGTACCCCGCCCACCCGTGGGGGTCGCGGACCAGAGCGCCGCGCAGCGTCAGCAGGTTGTGCAGGTTGTGGGTGGCGTTCTCGGCCATACACAGGGCTCGGAACCCAGGGAAGTAGAAGTGCATCTCGGCGGGCGCCTCGGTGCCCGGCGCCATCTGGAACTCGATCTCGACGCCGTCGATCGTGTGCGTCTCGCCGGTTTCGCGGATGTCGACGGTCGGCACGATGAGGGCCACCTCGCCCGTCGACCCGACCTGACCCAGCCCGCAGCCGACCTGTCCCTGCGGGCCGCGATCCAGCGCCGCGCCGTACATATAGGCCGCCCGGCGTGCCATCGCCGTCCCTGCGTAGACGTTCTCCTGCACGGCGTGCTGCGTGAAGTGCTCAGGTGCGAGCACCGCCACGCGGCCCGCGTCAACGTCGGCCTGCGTCGTCACGCCGAGCACCCCGCCGAAATGATCGACGTGGCTATGCGTATAGATCACCGCGACGACCGGCCGGTCACCGCGGTGCGCGCGATACAGATTCAATGCGGCGGCAGCGGTTTCGGTCGAGATGAGCGGATCGATGACGATGACGCCGGTGTCGCCCTCGATGAAGCTGATGTTCGACAGATCGAGGCCACGGACCTGGTAGATGCCCTCGACCACTTCGTAGAGCCCCTGCTTGGCGCACAGCTTGCTCTGCCGCCACAGGCTGGGATGCACCGAGGTGGGTGCATCCCCATCGACAAATGCGTAAACGTCGTTGTCCCACACCACTCTTCCGTCCGCGGCCTTGACGACACAGGGTTCGAGCGCGCCGATGAACCCACGGTCAGCGTCCTCGAAATCGCGGGCGTCGGCGAACGGCAGGTCGGCCAGGTGCTCGCTGTGCGCGGATTCGATGACGGCGGTGGGCGGCTTCTGTTCCATGCCCACACGATATTCACCCGAACGTCAAGGCGGAGGTGGTTGACTGACCCTGTGAATTACCGCCGAGTAGTCACCGGGCACAACGCGTCCGGCAAATCCGTGTTCGTCAGTGATGAGACGGTCGGCCCCGTCGAAACCGCGCTGCTGCCGCAATTCCAAGCGACGCTGTTGTGGGGCGGAGACAAAACCCCGCAGTTCCCCGACGACGGGTCGATGCCCGAGTGGCACATGTACTTTCCGCCGATCGGCGGTTTTCGTTTCGGCATCTTCTCCGTGCTGCCGGGAGCCGCGCAGCCGGAGGGAGCAGACGAGGCGGCGCTGGCGGACGTGGAAGCCAAACTGCCTGGCCTGTTGCGCTACATGGACCCCACTGACCCCGGCATGCACACCACCGACACCATCGACTTCGAGGTGGTGCTCGAGGGCACGATCGTGCTCGAGCTGGATGACGGCGCCGAAGTCACCCTTCACCCCGGCGACACGGTGGTGCAGAACGGCACCCGGCACCGGTGGCGCAATGACGGCGACACCCCTGCCCGGTTGGCGCTGTTCATCTGCGGCGCATCGCACTCCGCCGTGCCGCCTGCCTAGCCGCCCTGCTCGGCCAGCCAGCGGTCGGCGCGGCGTTTGGATGCCCGCGACAGCCAGGCATCCTGAATCAACTCCGTCAGCTCTGCCTTGCCGATCGTGCGTAAGTCCTTGGCCCGCACCAGAACCGACAGATGGCCGTCGAAACGTTCCGTGGTGAAGAACGGCGACTTCCGATCCTGGACGAGCGCCAGCTTGTCGCTTTCCGACTCCACCCAGATCATGATCACGTCGGCGTAGCGCTCGCCGGTTTCGGGATCCGAGGCGTCCGGCTGCGGGGTGCGAAAGAACACGAACGACTTGCCACCGACCTGGTATATCGCGTTGCCCTTGGGGCCTTCGATGCGTGTCACGTGCGGCATCGACGCGGCGATCTCGTGCACGTCGGCGACGCGGGCCTTGCGCTCAGGCATGTCGTTCCAGGTTGTGCAGCACCACATCTGACAGCGTGGCGTTATCGACGATGGCGGTCATATACGTGCAGAACGGCTGGCGGCGCCGATCCGTCGGCGAGCCGGGGTTGAGCAGGCGCAGACCGGTCTTGGCAGTGGTGTCCCACGGAATGTGGCTGTGGCCGAACACCAGCACATCGGTGTCGGGATACTCGTTGGCCATCCGCGCCTCGCGACCGGTGGCGGCGCCTGTCTCGTGTACGACGGTGAACCGCAGCCCGCCCAGCGTCGCGTCGGCACGCTCGGGCAGGCGCCTGCGTAACTCCGCGCCGTCGTTGTTGCCCCAGCACGCCACCAGCCGCTTGGCCCTGGCCTCGAGGCCGTCGAGCAACGACGGTTCCACCCAGTCACCCGCGTGCAGCACGACATCGGCATCGCCGACCTCGCCCCACAATCGACTTGGCAGGTCGCGGGCGCGCTTGGGAATGTGGGTATCAGCGATCAGCAGTAGCCGCACAACTCCCAACCTATCGATTCGACACCGGGCGCCATCCCGGCGGTGGGTCCTCGCCCACCCGCCCGTCGACGGCCTCGCGGAGCAGGTCCGCATGCCCGGTGTGCCTGCCGTACTCCTCGATCAGATCGCACAGCAGCCTGCGCAGGCTCGCATGCTCACCCTCCGGTGTGGAGATGTAGACGAGTTGGTCGACTCCGCCGCGAGCCAGCGCCGCGTCGACCCTCGCGCGCGATCGCTCGACCGCGTCGTCCCAGAACGCGTAGAGCTGCTCCGGCGTATCGCCGGCAGCGGAGGTGAACTCCCAGTCGTCGGTGCCGTCCCACAACGACTCCCACGGTTCGCCCACCGGATCCCCGCTCAGCTTGTCGGTGAACATCGAGTCCTCGTTGAGCGCCATGTGCTTGAGCAGCCCGCCGAGGCTGAGTGCGGACGCGCCGATGCGCACGGCAAGCCCGGTGGCGTCGAGGTCGTCGGCCTTCCATCGAAACGTCGTGCGCAGACGATCGAGCGCGCCGAGCAGATGCTCGACCTCGGTGCCGGCGAGTGGGGGCTCCCACGGAGTGTCGGTCATACCCGACACCGTATGCGGTTACGCCGGTTTCGTCGGCGCGAAAACTTCGATCACGCCGTCGTTTTCGCGCACTTTGAACTTCGGCAACGGTGGTGGCGCAACGGGTAGTTGGTGCGTGACGGTCGCGCCCTCGAGCGAGAACGACGTCGAGTGGCACGGGCAGCGCAACCGGCTCTCGGGTGCGTCGAGCCACAGTTTGCAGCCCTGATGCGTGCAGACGCCTGACACCGCTTCCAGCTTCGCGTCCGTGCGGTGCACGAACCCGTTGACCGAACCGAGGTCGAACGACAACGCGCCTCCTTCAGGGAGGTCCGAGCTCGCGCCGACGCTCTGCCATGTCCCCGCATTGGGGTCGAGCTCGCCCTGGGCCTGCTGCGTCGCCTGCTGGGTGACGCCGGGAGCGAGCAGGTTGCGGCCGACGACCAAACCGGCAGCCGCGGACGCGGCCGCGACCGATCCGCCGATGACCACCTCGCGGCGCCGTGGCGCCCATCGAGGATGATCGGGCGCGGGTTCGTCGGACAGCTCGGCTGTCAGCCGGCGATGAAGGTCGGAGACGAAGTCCTCGCGTGGCGCGTCACTGCCCAACCGCGCGGCGCGCAGCTCGATCGCGGTCTTCATCTGCTCGGCCTCGAAGTCGTCAGGGCGAGCGTGTTCGGTGGATTGCCCTCGCAAGAGGCGCTCGACGAAGCGGCGTACGGTGCGGTCACTCATGCTGACGCTCCCTCACCCGACTGTGCCGCCATGCGCAGCGCGCGATACTGCAACACCTTTGCGTTCGCGACGCTCACCCCCATCTGGACGGCGGCCTCTTTCACCGAAAAGGCCTGCAGGAAGCGCAGTTCCAGGATCCGACGATAGTTGTCCGGCAGCCGCTGCAGCAGACTGCGTACCTTGTCGGGCGCGTCGCTTGCGACGAACTCCGGTTCGATGACCTCGGGTACATCCTCTTCGATCGTTGTCAGCTGGCGTCCCATGCGGTCGCCCCAGTATGACGCGAGGACGGTACGTGCGGTCATCCGAAGGTACTTGCGCACCTCCGGCACCGAGGCCGAAACGCGCAGCGGCTTCAGTGCCGTCATGAACACTTCAGCGGTCAGGTCCTCGGCATCGGGTTGGTTACCGACCTTCCCGTACATCAGCCGGTAGACCCAGGTGACGTTGTCGCGGTACACCGCGTCCCAGTCCCTATAGGCCGCACCGGTCACCGGTTTCAACCCCGCCACAGGTTGGGGACGCCGCTCCTCACGCTCGCTGCGGATCACTTACGTCACTACGGCCTGGACGCGGTCGGCGTTCATCCGGGCGTCGATCGACAACGCCCCGGCACCGACGATGAACAGGAAGACACTGCCGCACAGCATCGCGAATTCGAGGCGGCCTTCGTGGAAGAAGTCCCAGAAGCCGCCCTCTTTCGGGTACAGCGGGGCGTGGCCCCACAACAGCGGCACCTTGGTGATGCTGAGCGCGCCGAGCATGTCGACGATCATCGGCAGTGTGGCGAGCCGTGTCAGCAGACCCGCCAAAATCAACAGGCCGCACCCGATCTCGAAGACCCCGTCGAGGTAGGCGAAGAACGTTCCTCCTGGGATGCCCGCCTTGATGAATCGCCCTGGCCCCAGCGAGTCGGGCTGGACGAACTTCAGCACCCCTTCGCCGGCGAATATCAGACCGACGTAGAGGCGAACGAGGACGACGGCGCCGGATGCGCGCGTCGCGGTGGACTGGGTCAGCGTCATGCCGAGAGATAGCGCAGGTGGTTACACAGTTGCTGAAATCGCAAGAAAAACCCTGATCAGGCCCTCAAATGCGATACTGGCAGCGATGGCCCCGAGGCGGGAGACGCATTACGCAAAGGGCCCGGGGGGAGACCTCGCCTATCAGGTCGTTGGCGACGGCCCGATAGATCTGGTGGTCGTCCCGGGCTGGATTTCCCATGTGGACCTGATGTGGGTCGATCCCGGATGGACGCGCTTCATCGAAGAACTGGCGTCCTTCTCGCGAGTGATCTTGTACGACAAGCTCGGCACCGGCCTGTCCGATCCGATCGTCGATGTGCCCACTCTGGATAGCCGCGCGGACGAATTGCTCGCCGTACTGGACGCCGCAGGCAGCGATCGATCGGCCGCCTTCGGGTTTTCTCAGGGCGGGCCGATAAGTGTGATGTTCGCGGCCAGCTATCCGGAGCGAGTTAGCGCCCTGGTCATCTACGGCAGCTTTGTGAACGGGTCCATGGAAGACGACGGTTCCCCGGGGCGAGCGGAATGGATCGCGGAGATGACTCGCGTTCGAAATACGATCGACCACTGGGGCGAGGGCACGACGATCGATTGGGCGGCCCCGAGCCTCAGTTCCAACGCGAGATATCGGGAGGGCTTCGGCGCCTTCGAACGAGCGTCGATGAGCCCGAAGATGGCGCTTCTGACGTGGCAAGCGCATCTGCGCCAGATCAATGTCCGCGATGTTCTCAGCAGCGTCCACGTTCCGACGCTTGTGTTGCACCGCAAGGGTGAGGCGATCCCGGTCGCGTTCGCGCACGAATTCGCCGCAGGTATCCCGGGCGCGCGACTTGTCGAACTCGACGGCGTCGATCACCTGCCGACCGTCGGCGATATCTCCTCGATCACCGGTGAGGTCGAGGAGTTCCTCACCGGCCAGCGGCACGAGCCGCAGGCGGACCGAGTGCTTGCCACTGTGCTGTTCACCGACATCGTCGACTCCACCCGGCGTGCCGCCGAACTCGGCGACCGACGGTGGCGTGAGCTGCTCGAGCAGCACGATGAGATCACCTGCGCCGAGGTCGCGCGCTACCGCGGGCGCGTGGTCAAAAACACCGGCGACGGCTTCCTTGCGACGTTCGACGGTCCGACCAGGGCGGTGCGATGTGCTACCACGCTCGCTGAACGCATGCCGCAGTTGGGAATTGACGTCCGAAGCGGACTACACACAGGTGAGTGTGAACTGCGCGGTGACGACATCGGGGGCATAGCGGTACACATCGGGGCGAGGGTCGCAGCGCTCGCGGGCGCCGGAGAGGTCCTGGTGTCCAACACGGTCAAGGATCTGGTCAACGGATCAGGCATCACCTTTCGAGACACCGGGACGCACGCGCTCAAGGGTCTGCCGGGAGAGTGGCAGCTGTTCAGTCCGTCGGGCCAACAGGACGATCCGGTCGAAAGTGTGTTGGCCGCATCGTGGGAGATTTAGCACGCAGTCGAAAGCGTTTCGGTCTCGGAGGCGTTTACGAAGGCATGAACGGAACGGAAACTGCATCTAGCGAACAGCAGATCATCGACGAACTAGCTAGCCGGCTCATGGGCGCCTATACCCAGGTCGAGCCGGCAAAGATCCTCAGCATCGTCAGCCGTGAGTACGCCCGGTTCGCTGGCAGTCCGATCCGCGACTTCATCCCGCTGTTCGTCGAGCGCAACGCCAAGACGGCGCTGTCGAAGGTCTAGT
>DATJIX010000392.1:0-6539 GCA_035492865.1 Mycobacterium sp.
CTGCGTGTACGTGGCCATCGGCCAGAAGGGCACCACGATCGCGTCGGTGGCCCGCGCGCTGGAGGAGGGCGGTGCGATGGAGTACACCACCATCGTCGCCGCACCCGCCTCGGACTCCGCAGGCTTCAAATGGCTTGCGCCCTACACCGGTTCGGCCATCGCCCAGCACTGGATGTACAGCGGCAAGCACGTGCTGATCGTGTTCGACGACCTGTCCAAGCAGGCCGAGGCATACCGCGCGATCTCGCTGCTGCTGCGCCGCCCGCCGGGCCGCGAGGCATACCCGGGCGACGTGTTCTACCTGCACTCCCGGTTGCTCGAGCGTTGCGCCAAGCTCTCCGACGAATTGGGCGGTGGCTCGCTGACCGGCCTGCCGATCATCGAGACCAAGGCCAACGACATCTCGGCCTACATCCCGACCAACGTCATCTCGATCACCGACGGCCAGTGCTTCCTGGAATCCGATCTGTTCAACCAGGGTGTGCGCCCGGCCATCAACGTCGGTGTGTCGGTGTCCCGCGTCGGTGGTGCCGCACAGATCAAGGCGATGAAGGAGGTGGCCGGCTCGCTGCGGCTGGACCTGTCGCAGTACCGCGAGCTGGAAGCCTTCGCCGCATTCGCCTCCGACCTGGACGCCACCTCGAAGGCTCAGCTGGAGCGTGGTGCCCGGCTGGTGGAGCTGCTCAAGCAGCCGCAGTACCGACCGCTTGCGGTCGAGGAACAGGTCGTCTCGATCTTCCTCGGCACCGAGGGGCATCTCGACTCTGTCCCGGTCGAAGATGTCGGCCGCTTCGAGGCCGAACTCCTCGATCATGTGCGGGCTTCTGAGGGCGATATCCTCACCCAGATCCGCGAATCCGGGAAGCTCGGCGACGAGCTCAGCGAGAAGCTGGTCGAGGTCATCAACCAATTCAAGAAGGGCTTCGCGGCCACTGACGGCAGCTCCGTCGTGCCGGACGCGCACGTCGACGCACTGGACGACAAAGACCTCGAGAAGGAATCGGTGAAGGTTCGCAAGCCCGCACCGAAGAAGAAGTAGTCAGCGATGGCGGCCACACTTCGTGAATTGCGCGGGCGCATCCGCTCCGCCGGGTCGATCAAGAAGATCACCAAGGCCCAGGAGCTGATCGCCACGTCGCGCATCGGCAGGGCGCAGAACCGCCTGCAGTCGGCGCGCCCGTACGCGGTCGAGATCACCAACATGTTGACCACGCTGGCCGCCGAGGCAGCGCTGGACCACCCGCTGCTCGTCGCGCGCGACGATCCCAAGCGGGCGGGCATTCTGGTGGTGTCCTCCGATCGAGGTCTCTGCGGTGGATACAACTCGAATGTGTTCCGCCGCGCGGAGGAGTTGTTCTCCCTGATGCGTCAGGAGGGCAAGACCCCGATCGTCTACACGGTGGGTCGTAAGGCGCTGAACTACTACAAGTTCCGCAACTGGAAGATCACCGACTCGTGGAGCGGGTTCTCCGAGCAGCCGACGTATGAAAACGCTCAGGAGATCGCCTCGACGCTGGTCGACGCCTTCATGGCGGGAGCCGACGATCACGGCGACGATCCTGGCCCCGACGGGATCCTCGGACTGGACGAGCTGCACATCGTTTCCACCGAGTTCAAGTCGATGATGTCGCAGTCGGCGGTGGCACACCGTATCGCCCCGATGGTGGTCGAGTACGTCGGAGAAGACACGGGCCCGCGCACGCTGTACTCGTTCGAGCCCGACGCGACAACGCTTTTCGACGCACTACTCCCGCGATATCTGGCAACGCGCGTCTATGCCGCGCTGCTGGAGTCGGCCGCCTCGGAGTTGGCGTCGCGCCAGCGGGCGATGAAGTCGGCGACCGATAACGCCGACGACCTCATCAAGGCGCTCACACTTGAGGCCAACCGCGAGCGGCAGGCCCAGATCACCCAAGAAATCAGCGAAATCGTCGGTGGCGCGAACGCGTTGGCCGACGCGAGCCGTTAGCCCCGAGAGAGAAGAAGAGATGACTGCTACCGCCGAAAAGACCGGTAACGCAACGAAGAAGGACACCAACGGTCGCGTGGTGCGGGTGACCGGTCCCGTGGTCGACGTCGAGTTCCCGCGCGGCTCGCTACCTGAGCTGTTCAATGCGCTGCACGCAGAGGTGACGTTCGAGGAGCTCGCCAAGACACTGACGCTCGAGGTGGCGCAGCACCTCGGTGACAGCCTCGTGCGCTGCATTTCACTGCAGCCGACCGACGGCCTTGTGCGCGGCGTGGACGTCATCGACACCGGCGCAGCGATCTCCGTGCCGGTCGGCGACGGTGTCAAGGGCCACGTGTGGAACGCGCTCGGCGCCTGCCTGGACGACCCGTCCTACGGAAAAGACTTCGAGCGCTGGGAGATCCACCGCAAGCCACCGCCATTCGCGGAGCTCGAACCGCGCACCGAGATGCTCGAGACGGGCCTCAAGGTCGTCGACCTGCTGACCCCCTACGTGCGCGGCGGCAAGATCGCGCTGTTCGGTGGCGCGGGCGTGGGCAAGACCGTGTTGATCCAGGAGATGATCAACCGTATTGCCCGCAACTTCGGTGGCACTTCGGTTTTCGCGGGCGTCGGTGAGCGGACCCGTGAGGGCAACGACCTGTGGGTCGAGCTCGCAGATGCCGACGTGCTCAAGGACACCGCGCTGGTGTTCGGCCAGATGGACGAGCCGCCCGGCACGCGTATGCGCGTCGCGCTGAGCGCGCTGACGATGGCGGAGTACTTCCGCGACGAGCAGAACCAGGACGTGCTGCTGTTCATCGACAACATCTTCCGGTTCACCCAGGCCGGTTCCGAGGTGTCGACGCTGCTCGGCCGCATGCCGTCGGCCGTGGGTTACCAGCCGACGCTGGCCGACGAGATGGGCGAACTGCAGGAGCGCATCACGTCGACGCGTGGCCGGTCCATCACCTCGATGCAGGCCGTGTACGTGCCCGCCGACGACTACACCGACCCGGCGCCTGCGACCACGTTCGCGCACCTGGACGCCACCACGGAGCTGTCCCGCGCGGTGTTCTCGAAGGGCATCTTCCCGGCCGTGGATCCGCTGGCATCCAGCTCGACCATCCTCGACCCGGCAATCGTCGGCGACGAGCACTACCGCGTGGCGCAGGAAGTCATTCGAATCCTGCAGCGCTACAAGGATCTTCAGGACATCATCGCGATCCTCGGTATCGACGAGCTGTCCGAAGAGGACAAGCAGCTGGTGCAGCGTGCGCGTCGTATCGAGCGCTTCCTGTCGCAGAACATGATGGCGGCCGAGCAGTTCACCGGTCAGCCGGGTTCGACGGTTCCGATCAAGGAGACCATCGAGGCGTTCGACCGCATCACCAAGGGCGAGTTCGACCACGTGCCGGAGCAGGCGTTCTTCCTGATCGGCGGCCTGGACGATCTGGCCAAGAAGGCCGAAGGCTTCGGCGTGAAGCTGGAGGACGGCGGCAACGGCTCCGCGAAGTCGGACGAGGTAAAGGATGCCTAGGCCCTGCCCGCACCGAAAGGTGATGTGAGATGGCCGAACTGAACATCGACATCGTCGCCGTCGATCGCAAGATCTGGTCGGGCGAGGGCACGTTCCTGTTCACCCGCACCACGTCGGGCGAGATCGGCATCCTGCCCAACCACATTCCGTTGGTTGCGCAGTTGGTCGACGACGCGATGGTGCGGGTGGAGCGTGACGGTGAGGACGATCTGCGCATCGCGGTCGATGGAGGGTTCCTCTCTGTCACCGATCAAAGCGTGACCGTTCTCGCCGAGAGCGCCGAATTCGAGTCGGAGATCGACGAAGCCGCCGCACAGCGCGACGCCGAATCCGACGATCCCGCTACCGCTGCCAAGGGCCGGGCCAGACTCCGCGCCCTGGGCCAACTGGATTAGGCCCTGCCGATGAGCGCGTCCATGTTGTTGATGGTCGCGCTGGTCGGTGTACTGCTTTGTGTTTCGGTCGCGCTGAGCTATCGGCTCTGGAAGCTACGTCAGGTCGGTGGGACGGCCGCGATCCTGCGTGATGTCCCCGCGGTCGGCGGACATGGCTGGCGCCACGGTGTAATTCGTTACCAGGGTGGGGAAGCCGGCTTTTATCGGTTATCCAGCCTGCGCTGGTGGCCCGATCGCAGGCTGAGCCGCCGCGGGCTGGAAATCGTCGCACGACGGGCTCCGCGAGGCGACGAGTTCGACATCATGACCGATGCGATCGTCGTGCTGGAACTGCGCGACACCGATCCGGAGCGGCGACGCGGATATGAAGTGGCGCTTGACCGCGGTGCGCTGACGGCGTTTCTGTCGTGGCTGGAGTCACGACCTTCCCCGCGGGCGCGGCGCCGGTCGGCCTAATCCGTTGCAGGGCCGCCCGGTTGCCATAACACGTCGCCATCGGGGTTCGCCACCCGCGACAGAATGAACAGCAGGTCCGACAGCCGGTTGAGGTATTTGGCGGGCAGCACGCTGATCGATTCCTGATGAGTGCCGACCGCCTGCCACGCCGAACGTTCGGCCCGGCGCGCCACCGTGCGCGCCACGTGCAACAGCGCAGACAGGGGAGTACCTCCCGGCAGCACAAACGAATTCAGCGCGGGCAGCGGTTCGTTGAACTCGTCGCACCACGACTCCAGCCGGTCGATGTAGCTCTGCGCGATCCGCAGCGGTGGGTGTTCGGGATTGTCCACCACGGGGGTGGACAGGTCAGCGCCGGCATCGAACAGGTCGTTCTGAATCTGCCGCAGCACCTTGCGAATTTGCTCACTGGGGTTTCCCAAGGCAATCGCGACGCCGATCGCGGCATTGGTTTCGTCGCAGTCGGCGTAGGCGGCAAGGCGCGCGTCATTCTTTGAGACCCTGCTGAAATCACTCAAACCGGTGGTCCCGTCGTCGCCGGTCCGGGTGTATATGCGGGTCAGATGAACTGCCATGGTCAAACCGTACCGGGCAGAGTGGCTCGCACATACGGGCTGGAAACTGACACCGTCCCGTGCCGCTGTTTACACTGAGCCGCGTGAGCGAGCGATTCGTGGTGACCGGTGGAAACCGGTTATCGGGCGAAGTTGCTGTCGGGGGGGCCAAAAACAGCGTTTTGAAGCTGATGGCGGCGACGCTCCTGGCCGAGGGGACCAGCACGATCACCAACTGTCCGGACATCCTGGACGTGCCGCTGATGGCGGAGGTATTGCGCGGCCTCGGGGCAACTGTCGAGCTCGACGGTGATGTCGTGCGCATCACGTCGCCCGACGAACCGAAGTACGACGCGGATTTCGCGGCGGTCCGCCAGTTCCGGGCATCGGTATGCGTGCTGGGGCCGTTGGTCGGACGGTGCAAGCGGGCCAAGGTCGCGCTGCCCGGCGGTGACGCCATTGGGTCGCGCCCATTGGATATGCATCAAGCCGGGCTGCGGCAACTGGGGGCGCGCTGCAACATCGAGCACGGCTGTGTCGTCGCCGAGGCGGAGCACTTGCGCGGCGCGGAGATTCAGTTGGAGTTCCCGTCGGTGGGTGCGACGGAGAACATCCTGATGGCTGCGGTCGTCGCCGAGGGCGTCACCACGATCCACAACGCGGCGCGTGAGCCCGACGTTGTCGACCTGTGCACGATGCTCAACCAGATGGGCGCCCAGATCGTCGGGGCCGGAACGCCGACGATGACGATCACGGGTGTCGAGCGGCTTTATCCGACCGAGCATCGGGTGATCGGCGATCGCATCGTCGCGGCCACGTGGGGCATCGCCGCCGCGATGACCCGCGGGGACATCTCGGTGACGGGGGTCGACCCGCAGCACCTTCAACTTGTCTTGCACAAGCTCCACGACGCCGGCGCCACCGTCACGCAGTCCGACGACGGCTTCCGGGTGGTTCAGTACGAGCGACCCAAAGCGGTCAACGTCGCGACGCTGCCGTTCCCGGGCTTTCCGACCGATCTGCAGCCGATGGCTATCGGCCTGGCCTCGATCGCCGATGGCACGTCGATGATCACCGAGAACGTGTTCGAGGCCCGGTTCCGGTTCGTCGAGGAGATGATCCGGCTGGGTGCCGACGCCCGCACCGACGGCCACCACGCGGTGGTGCGGGGAATCCCGCAACTGTCCAGCGCGCCGGTGTGGTCGTCTGACATTCGGGCCGGCGCCGGGTTGGTGCTGGCAGGGCTGGTCGCCGACGGCGATACCGAGGTGCACGACGTCTTCCACATCGACCGTGGCTACCCCTTGTTCGTCGAGCAGCTCGTCAGTTTGGGCGCAGAAATAGAGCGAGTCGTCTAGGACTCGCCGGCCAAGTCGACCCCGCTTTGGATCGTGGGAGACAAAGGCGTAGTCTTTATTGAGAAGCCAACGGCCCCAGGCCATTAGGACTGGAGGACGGGGTTTGACGTCTCTGTCCACTTGCAGTACAGTGGCAGGGTTGCCCTAGAGCGGGTGTGTTGTTTGAGAACTCAATAGTGTGTTTGGTGGTTTTTGTTTGTTGTTGTTTTGCCATGCCTCTTTTTCCCGTTTAGGGGTGTGGATGTTTTTTTGGCCAGATTTGTTTCTGGTTGCTTGATCGGATTTCTC
>DATJIX010000393.1:0-15401 GCA_035492865.1 Mycobacterium sp.
CGGCGCTCACGCCAGCGTGACGAGGCCGAGTTCGTTGTCGCCGGCCAGCAACGGGTGATGCGGCAGCACCCGCACGGTGTACCCGACCGGCCCGGCCACAGGCAACGGTGTGGTCGTGGAGAACACCTCGTTGCCGCCCTCGGCCGTCCCGGTGTGCTCCATCGGCGCGGTGACCGGATCCACCAGCGCGTCGCTGCCATCGACACGGCCCAGCACCGCCTGAACCACCACCTCGTCGGCTCGCAGGCCGGCCAGCTGCACCGTCGCGGTCAGCGTCAGCTCTGAGCCCAGCAGCGGGGTGTCGGGAAGGCCGTAGCTGTCGACGTCGGTGATCTGGATCTTCGGCCACGCCTCCTGCGCCCGCTGCCGGTAGGCGGCCAGCTCACGCGCCGCGCCGAACGGCTCCCCGTCCGCGCCGGGCTCGACGGTCTTGCGCAGCGACTCCGCCGCA
The DNA here is from genome assembly GCA_035492865.1 of Mycobacterium sp. Classification (GTDB taxonomy): domain Bacteria; phylum Actinomycetota; class Actinomycetes; order Mycobacteriales; family Mycobacteriaceae; genus Mycobacterium. Next base: position 452 of record DATJIX010000393.1, read on the forward strand.
GGCGCGTAGTACTTCTCGGTGTAGTCGCGCACCATCCGCGACGCCAGCACCTTCGGCCCGAGCTCCATCAGCGTGTGCCGCACCATCTCGACCCACCGGCCAGGAACGCCCTGCTCGTTGCGGTCGTAGAACTTCGGTGCCACGGACCGCTCGAGCAGGTCGTAGAGCGCGGAGGCCTCGATATCGTCGCGGCGGCTCTCGTCAAGCAGCCCGTCGGCGGTCGGGATCGCCCAACCGTTCTCACCGTCGAACCACTCGTCCCACCAGCCGTCGCGGATGGACAGGTTCAGCCCGCCGTTGAGCGCGCTCTTCATGCCCGACGTGCCGCAGGCCTCGAGCGGCCGCAGCGGGTTGTTCAGCCAGACGTCGCAGCCGTAGTACAGCTGGCGGGCCATCGACATGTCGTAATCGGGCAGGAACGCGATGCGATGGCGCACCTCCGGGCGGTCGGCGAACTTCACCACCTGCTGGATCAGCGCCTTGCCACCGTCGTCGGCGGGGTGCGACTTGCCTGCCACGATCAGCTGGATCGGCTGCTTCTCGTCGAGCAGCAGCTCTTCCAGCCGCTCCGGGTCCCGCAGCATCAAGGTCAGCCGCTTGTAGGTCGGCACCCGGCGGGCGAACCCGATGGTCAGCACATCCGGATCGAATGCGGTTGCAATCCAACCCAATTCGGCGTCCGATGCGCCACGGTCGTGCCACGAGCGGCGCAGCCGGGCCCGCACGTCCTCGACGAGAGCGTTGCGCAACTGCGAACGGATCCACCACAAGTGTCCGATGTCGACCTGCTGCAGTCGCTGCCACGTGTCGGGCTCACTGAGCGAACCGAGGTCTTCGCTGCCGAGCAGCTCGCGGCCCAGCTCCAACCACTGCGGCGCCGCCCACGTCGGGCCGTGCACGCCGTTGGTGATCGAGCCGATCGGCACCTCGCCAGGATCGAACCCTGGCCACAGCTCGTTGAACATGTGGCGGCTGACCTGCCCGTGCAGCAGCGACACCCCGTTGGCGCGCTGCGCGAGGCGCAGGCCCATATGCGCCATGTTGAACTTCGCCGGGTCGTCCTCTGCGCCGAACGCGATGATCCGGTCCAACGGCACTCCGGGAAGCAGCCTCGACATCGCGCCCGATGGGCCGTCCGCCGAACCGCCGAAATACCGCTTGACCATCTCCACCGGGAATCGGTCGATGCCAGCAGGCACGGGGGTGTGCGTGGTGAACACTGTCGACGAGCGCACCACCGTCAGCGCGGTGTCGAAATCCAGTCCCGCGTCGATCAGTTCACGGATCCGTTCGACACCCAAAAAGCCGGCGTGGCCTTCGTTCATGTGGAACACCTCAGGCGCAGGCAGGCCCTCGACCTCGGTGTAGGCGCGGATCGCGCGCACCCCGCCGATGCCTGCCAGAATCTCCTGCTTGATCCGGTGCTCCTGGTCTCCGCCGTAGAGCCGGTCGGTGACACCGCGCAGATCGTGATCGTTCTCCCAAATGTCGGAATCCAACAGCAGCAACGGGATTCGGCCAACCTGGGCGATCCAGATGCGCGCCCGCAGCTGGTTGGCATCCGGCATTGCCAGGTCAACCAGTACCGGGTCGCCCTCAGCGTCGGTCAGCAGCCGCAGCGGCAGACCCTGCGGATCCAGCGACGGGTAGCTCTCGTGCTGCCAGCCGTCGGCGGTCAGGGACTGCCGGAAGTATCCGGAGCGGTAGAGCAACCCGACCGCGATCAGCGGGAGGCCGAGATCAGATGCCGACTTGAGGTGGTCACCGGCCAGAATGCCCAGGCCACCGGAGTAGTTCGGCAGCACCTCGGCAACGCCGAATTCCATCGAGAAGTAGGCGATGCCGTGGGGCAGCTGCGTGCCGGCATCTTCTTCCTGCTGGTACCACAGCGGCCGGGTCAGGTAGTTGTCCAGGTCAGCGGTCAGCGCGTCGAGGCGGTGCAGGAAGGATTCATCGACCGCGAGCTCATCCAGCCGCTTCGGGGTGACCTGCCCGAGCAGTGCGACCGGGTCGCATCCGACCTGCTTCCACAGCTCTTCATCGATGGCCGCGAACAAGTCCTGGGTCGGTTTGTCCCACGACCAGCGCAGGTTGACCGAAAGGCGTTCGAGCGCCGTCAGACGATCGGGGAGATGTGCGCGGACCGTGAACCGGCGAAGGGCTTTCACGCGACTCAACCTTACTGACAAATCCGCTCGCCGCAGCGCGGTGTGGGGTTCGCTTTGTCCCCGTTGGGTTGGGCCGACCACTACGGTGGGTATAGGGCGCCCAGGACGTTTCAAGAGGGATTAAGCGAGACCAGACGAGAAGCGAAACCAGCGAAGGAGTGATGGGGTGGCCGGTCGGATCGGAATCGATGACGTCGCACCCGTCGTTTCGGGAGGACGGTTTCCGGCCAAGGCCGTCGTGGGCGAGATCGTTCCCGTGCGGGCCACGGTGTGGCGCGAAGGCCATGACGCGGTGTCAGCGACGCTTGTGGTGCGTTATCACGGCACCGCGTATCCGAAGCTCGCCGACGACCCGCCGGGACGCGCGAAGACGCCCGCGGCGGTGCCAATCGAGAAAGTGGTCAGCCCCGCGCCGCGAGTCAAACCGCAGCAGCTGCCGATGGTGATGGGTCGAACACCGGATGTGTTCCACGGCCAATTCAGTCCGACCGACGTCGGGTTGTGGACGTTCCGCGTCGACGGCTGGGGCGACCCGATCGCGACCTGGCGCAAGAACGTCACCGCCAAGCTGGACGCGGGCCAGAGCGAAAGCGAGCTGTCCAACGACCTGCTCGTCGGCGCGAAGCTGCTGGAGCGCGCGGCCACAGGCGCGCCCCGCCAGCATCGCTATCCGCTCATCGACGCCGCGGCCCAGCTTCGGGTACCCGGTGATCCGTTCACCCGCGCAGGCGCCGCGCTGTCCCCCGAGGTGGCCGAGGTGCTCGACCTGTATCCGCTGCGCGAATTGATAACGCGCGGTGAGCAATACGGCGTCTGGGTGGACAGGCCGCTGGCCCGATTCAGCTCGTGGTACGAACTGTTTCCGCGGTCTACGGGCGGGTGGGACGCCAAGGGCAACCCCGTTCACGGCACCTTCGCCACCGCCACCAAGGAGCTGTCCCGCATCGCCAAGATGGGGTTCGACGTGGTGTACCTGCCGCCGATTCACCCGATCGGCAAGGTGCACCGCAAGGGCCGCAACAACAGCGTGACCGCCGCACCCAACGATGTCGGATCGCCATGGGCCATCGGCAGCGACGAGGGCGGCCACGACGCGATCCACCCGAAGCTGGGCACGATCGAGGATTTCGACGACTTCGTCGCGGCGGCGCGCGACGAAAACATGGAAGTGTCACTCGATCTCGCGCTGCAGTGCGCACCCGACCATCCGTGGGCGCGCAATCATCCGGAGTGGTTCACCGTGCTGCCCGACGGGACGATCGCGTACGCGGAGAACCCGCCGAAGAAGTACCAGGACATCTATCCGTTGAACTTCGACAACGATCCCGCTGGGCTCTACGAAGAAGTGCTGCGGGTGGTGCGGTTCTGGATCTCACACGGCGTCAAGGTGTTTCGGGTCGACAATCCGCATACCAAGCCGCCGAACTTCTGGGCCTGGCTGATCGGCGAGGTGAAGAACGAAGATCCGGATGTGCTGTTCCTTTCGGAGGCATTCACCCGCCCGGCCCGGTTGTACGGCCTGGCCAAACTTGGCTTCACGCAGTCCTACACGTATTTCACCTGGCGCACCGCGAAGTGGGAGCTGACCGAATTCGGCCAGCAGATCGCCGAGCACGCCGACGAAGCCAGGCCCAATCTGTTCGTCAATACGCCCGACATCCTGCACGAGAGCCTGCAACACGGTGGTCCTGGCATGTTCGCCATCCGCGCGGTGCTGGCGTCGACCATGAGTTCGTCGTGGGGTGTGTACTCGGGATACGAGTTGTACGAGCACCGAGCGGTGCGCGAAGGCAGTGAGGAGTATCTGAACTCCGAGAAGTACGAGCTGCGACCCCGCGATTTCGACGCCGCACTGGCCGACGGGGAGTCGCTCGAGCCGTTCCTGACGCGGCTCAACGAGATTCGCCGGGTGCACCCGGCGTTGCACGAGTTACGCACCATCAAGTTCCACCACCCCGACAACGATGCGCTGCTGGCCTTCAGCAAGTTCGACCCGGTGACCGGCGATCAGGTGCTGGTGGTGGTGACGCTCAACCCGTTCGGGACAGAAGAGGCGACGCTGTGGCTCGACATGGGCGCCCTTGGCATGGAGCCCTACGACCGCTTCTGGGTGCGCGACGAAATCACCGGCGATGAATACCAATGGGGTCAATCGAATTACGTTCGCATCGATCCGGCACGGGCGGTGGCCCATGTGCTGAACATGCCCCAGGTACCGGCCGACCAACGCCTCAAACTACTGCGTAGGGAGTGACCGATGACGCAGATCAATCAACGCACCAGCCCCCATCTGCGGCCGCACACCGCAGATCTCAACCGCCTGCTGGCGGGTGAACACCACGACCCGCATTCGGTGCTGGGCGCTCACGAGTACAGCGATCACACCGTGATCCGCGCGTATCGACCGCACGCCGTCGAGGTGGTCGCGGTCGTCGGCGGCGAGCGCTACGTGTTCCAGCACATCGAGGCTGGCCTGTTCGCAGTCGCAGTGCCATTCACGAATCTGGTGGACTACCGGCTCGAAATCAGCTACCCGGGTGCTGACGGGACGACCGACACGCACACCGTCGCCGATGCCTATCGGTTCCTGCCGACGCTCGGCGAGGTGGACCTCCACCTGTTCGCCGAGGGCCGCCATGAGCGGCTATGGGAGATCCTGGGTGCCCATCCCCGCCGCTTCACCACACCCGATGGGGTGGTCGACGGCGTCTCCTTCGCGGTGTGGGCGCCGAATGCCAAGGGCGTCAGCCTGATCGGTGAGTTCAACCATTGGGACGGCAACGAGGCCCAGCTTCGGGTGCTCGGTTCGACGGGCGTGTGGGAGGTGTTCTGGCCTGGTTTCGACATCGGCGGGCTGTACAAGTTCCGCGTGCACGGCGCCGATGGATCGGTCACCGACCGAGCGGATCCGATGGCGTTCGCCACCGAGGTGCCGCCGCAAACGGCGTCGAAAGTGACGCAGAGCGACTACACCTGGGAGGACCAGGACTGGATGGCCCGGCGGGCCGCCCAGAATCCGGTGTTCGAGCCGATGAGCACCTACGAGGTGCACCTGATGTCGTGGCGACCCGGCCTCAGCTATCAACAGCTGGCCGACGAGCTGACGGAATATGTTGTCGCCCAAGGCTTCACACACGTGGAGCTGATGCCGGTCGCCGAGCATCCGTTTGGGCCGTCCTGGGGCTACCAGGTGACGTCGTACTACGCGCCGACGTCGCGCCTGGGTAGCCCCGACGAATTCCGCCATCTGGTGGACCGGCTTCACCAGGCAGGCATCGGCGTCATCATGGACTGGGTGCCCGCGCACTTCCCCAAAGATTCGTGGGCGCTGGGCCGCTTCGACGGCACAGCGCTATACGAGCATTCCGATCCGCGTCGCGGTGAGCAATTGGACTGGGGCACTTATGTGTTCGACTTCGGCAGGGCCGAAGTGCGCAACTTCTTGGTGGCCAACGCGTTGTACTGGCTCCAGGAGTTCCATATCGACGGGCTGCGCGTCGATGCTGTTGCCTCGATGCTCTACCTCGACTATTCGCGACCGGAGGGCGGCTGGACGCCGAACATCTATGGCGGCCGCGAAAACCTCGAGGCGGTGCAGTTCATCCAGGAGATGAACGCCACTGTGCACAAGATGGCGCCCGGAATCGTGACCGTGGCCGAGGAGTCGACGTCGTGGCCCGGTGTCACACGAGCGACCAACCTTGGCGGCCTTGGCTTTTCGATGAAGTGGAACATGGGCTGGATGAACGACACACTGGAGTTCATCAAGCGCGACCCGATACACCGCAGCTACCATCACCACGAGATCACCTTCTCGATGTTGTATGCGTACAGCGAGAACTTCGTGTTGCCGATCAGCCACGACGAGGTGGTGCACGGCAAGGGCACGCTGTGGGGCCGGATGCCGGGCAACGACCACGTGAAGGCCGCGGGGCTGCGTGGCCTGCTGGCATACCAGTGGGCTCACCCTGGAAAGCAACTGTTGTTCATGGGCCAGGAATTCGGTCAGCGCGCCGAATGGTCGGAAGAACGCGGTGTCGACTGGTATCAGCTCGGCGAGAACAGCTTCTCCACCGGAATTCAGCGAATGATGCGCGACATGAACGGTATCTATCGCAGCCGTCGTGCGCTGTGGTCACAGGACAGCCTCCCAGAGGGCTATTCGTGGATCGACGCCAACGATTCGGCCAACAACGTGCTGAGCTTCCTGCGCTTCGGTGACGACGGCTCGATGCTGGCCTGCGTGTTCAACTTCTCCGGTTCCGAGCACTCCCGCTACCGCCTTGGTCTGCCGCACGCGGGCGCGTGGCGCGAGGTACTCAACACCGACGCCGACATCTACAACGGCACGGGCATCGGTAACTACGGCGCGGTGGAGGCCACCGACGAGCCGTGGCATGGCCGTCCGGCGTCGGCGGTGATGGTGCTGCCGCCGCTGGCCGCGCTCTGGTTCGAGCCCGCCTAACTACGCCCAAACGGACAAATGGGCGCGAAAGTGCGAGTACATCTCGCCATTTCGTCGATCTCGGCGATCAGTAGAGCGCGTTCGCCAGCTTGCGCCGGCCCGCGACGACCTCGGGGTCGGCGGGATCGAACAGATCGAACAACTCGATCAGCCGGGTGCGGACCTTCGTGCGGTCGTCGCCGGCGGTCCGCTTGATCAGCGCGATCAACCGCTCGAACGCCGCCGCCACATCCTGCTGCAGGATCTCGACGTCGGCCGCGGCGAAGGCGATTTCGATGTCATCGGGTGCGGCGTCGGCGGCGACGATGGCGCCAGGTGCGCGCGACGTCGCGCGCTGCAGGAAGCCGATCTGGCGCACCGCACCCTTGGCCTCTTCGTGGTTCGGATTCGCATCGAGCAGGGCTTGATACGCCTGCAGCGCGGCATCGAAGTCGCCGGCGTCCAGATGCTCGCGCGCTTGCGCGAGTTCGGGATCGACCTGCTCGGGTTCGTCGCTGTCACCCTCGGGCCCGAGCTTGCCCGCAGTCGCGTTGAGCAGTGAATCGACCCACCGCCGCAATTGGTCCGGTGGCTGCACACCCTGGAAGCTCGAGATCGGCTGACCCGCAGCCAGTGCCACCACCGTCGGAACGGCCTGCACGCCGAACATCTGGGCCACCCGCGGCACCGCGTCGGCGTTCACCGTCACGAACGACCACTTGCCGCCGTCGGCGGCCGCGAGTTGGCCGAGGACGTCGCCGACTTGAGCGCTGGCCTCACTGCGCGGCGACCACAACAGCACGACCACGGGGACCTGGCTGGACCGGACCAACACCTCGGCTTCGAAGTTGGCCTCGGTGATCTCCACGCCGCTCGGCTGGGCCGCGCCGCCATTACCTTCGCCGGCGGGCGCCGATCGTTGTTTCAGGCCGGACAGATCAACAGCACCGGCCATGGAGGCTGCAATGGGAGGTCGGGGACGACTCACGCCCCCAAGTCTGTCACGTCGTTTCGGGCGCGTGCCGTCCTGGTTGCACCACGGCCGAAGCGGACTCCACAGCGCCGAGGCGGCCCGTGCGATCTGCCCACATGAGGAAGATCACACTGCACAGCGGCACGATGCTCGCCAACAGCGCCAGCGACCACGTGCCCGCCGACCATTTGAGGGCGATCCCGACGAGCAGACCCGACACCACGAAGGCAATGAAAACCAGCCCGTGGGTCATGCCGAACACCTTGACGCCGATCTCGGTGCGCGGCGTGCCCAGGTACTTGAAATACATGCCGATCAGCAGGCCGACCCAGCTGACGGCCTCCGCCAGCGCGATCAACCGGAACCAGCCGGCGGCGCTGCGGAGATCAAAAGCGCTTGTCATGGCGCCATACTACAGAGCGTCGTAGTAGCTACCCGGCGCGCAGGATCAGGGCGTCGCCCTGGCCACCTGCGCCACACAGTGCGGCCACGGCGTATCCGGAACCGCGTCGCGCCAGCTCGAGGGCGGCGTGCAGGGTGATCCGGGCGCCCGACATCCCGATCGGGTGTCCGATCGCGATGGCTCCGCCGTTGACGTTGACCCTCTGCGGATCGACGCCGAGTTCCTTCATCGACGCGAGCGCGACCGCCGAGAACGCCTCGTTGATCTCGATGACGTCGAGCTGGTCGACGGAGATGCCCTCGCGGGCGATCGCCTTCTTGATGGCATTCGCGGGCTGCGACTGCAACGTCGAATCCGGGCCCGCGACCACGCCGTGGGCGCCGATCTCGCACAGCCAGGTCAGGCCCAGCTCCTGCGCCTTGGCCTTGTTCATCACCACGACCGCGGCCGCGCCATCGGAGATCTGCGATGCGGATCCGGCGGTGATCGTGCCGTCCTTGCGGAACGCGGGCTTCAGCCCTGCCAACGACTCGGCCGTGGTGTTCGCGCGGATACCTTCGTCTTCGGTGAACTCGATCGGGTCACCCTTGCGCTGCGGGATCTTCACCGGCACCACCTCGTCGGCGAAGACACCGTCTTTCCATGCGGCAGCGGCCTTTTGGTGTGACTGCGCGGCGAACTCGTCCTGCTGGGCACGGGTGAACTGATCGACGTCGTTGCGCTGTTCGGTCAGAGCGCCCATCGGCTGGTCGGTGAACACATCGTGCAGGCCGTCGTAGGCCATGTGGTCGAGCACCGTGACGTCGCCGTACTTGTAGCCCGCGCGGCTGTCCATCAGAAGGTGCGGCGCCTTGGTCATCGACTCCTGGCCGCCTGCCACCACGACGTCGAATTCGCCGGCGCGGATCAGCTGATCCGCGAGCGCGATCGCGTCGATCCCGGACAAGCACATCTTGTTGATCGTCAGCGAAGGGACATCCCAACCGATTCCCGCGCCGACGGCGGCCTGTCGTGCGGGCATCTGCCCGGCCCCCGCGGTCAGCACCTGGCCCATGATCACGTATTCGACGAGGGCCGCCGGAACCTTGGCCTTCTCGAGCGCCGCGGCAATCGCGACGGCGCCCAGATCGCTGCCGGAAAAGTCCTTCAGCGAACCCATAAGCTTGCCTACGGGAGTACGTGCCCCAGCAACAATCACCGACGTCGTCATTTGCTACCTCTCGTACCTTGGGTTTCGCGCTGTGTGGCCGATCACACATTCCGCAAACATTCCATCTAAGGTTACCGTTGCGTTATGTCCACCGAGCACGTAGATGCCCGTCCGGCGCTGGCTAGCGCACTGGTGACGGCGATCGATCACGTGGGGTTGGCGGTTCCCGACCTCGATGTCGCGATCAAGTGGTACCACGACCACCTAGGCATGATCGTGCTGCACGAAGAGGTGAACGAGGACCAGGGTGTGCGCGAGGCGATGCTGTCGGTGCGCGGTGCGCCGGTCGGAAGCACCCAGATCCAGCTGATGTCGCCGCTGAACGACGAGTCACCGATCGCCAAGTTCCTCGACAAGCGTGGCCCCGGCATCCAGCAGCTGGCCTACCGAGTCAGCGACATCGACGCGTTGACCGAGCGGCTGCGCGAACAGGGCGTGCGGTTGCTCTACGACGCGCCGCGTCGCGGCACCGCCAATTCGCGGATCAACTTCATCCACCCCAAGGATGCGGGCGGAGTGCTGGTCGAGCTCGTCGAGCCGGCCGAGGACGATCAAGCCCACTAAGACCACTTACGCGTCGGGCTTCTCCTAGCCCGATTCGCCCAGCAGGGCGTGTGCCAATGGCGCCGGTCATCCGCCGCGCTGTCGCCGCCATCGGCGGGCCAAACCACCAAATGCGCTGTGCCCGAGCGAATCTCGTGATCGCATCCGGGGCAGCGATAGGTCTTTGTCGCGCGCGCCGCGGCGATCGCCCTGACCTCGTAGTCGTATCCGTCGGGTCCGGTCTCGACCCGTCGACCCTCGGGCAACGGCGGCAGAGTGCGTTGCCGACGAGGTGGCGTGCGGCGCCGGGGCATACCCCAGTCTGTCAGAACAGCCGGAATTCGTCGCTGTCCATACCCCGCATCGCGTCGTAGTCCAAAGTCACACAACGGATCCCGCGATCGGTCGCAAGCGTCCGTGCCTGCGGCTTGATCTGCTGGGCCGCGAATATGCCTGCGACCGGCGCCAGTACGGTGTCACGGTTGAGCAATTCGAGGTATCGCGTCAGCTGTTCCACGCCGTCGATCTCGCCCCGCCGCTTGATCTCAACGGCCACCGAACGGCCCTCCTCGTCGCGGCACAGCAGGTCCACGGGCCCGATGGCGGTCATGTACTCGCGGCGCACCAGCGTGTAGCCGGAGCCGAGCAGCTCGACATGCTCGGCGAGCAGCGCCTGTAGATGCGCCTCGACCCCGTCCTTGACCAGACCGGGGTCGACGCCGAGCTCATGGATGGAATCGTGCTCGATGTCCTCCACCGTGATGCGCAGCTGCTCGCCGGCCTTGTTCTCCACCACCCACACCGGCAACGGCCCGCTGTCGTCTTCGGTCGTCCAGCAGGGTGGCGACATCCAGTTCAGGGGCTTGTAGGCGCGGTCGTCGGCGTGCACGCTCACCGACCCGTCAGCCTTGATCAACAACAGCCGCCTGGCGGACGGTAGGTGGGCGGTGAGCCGCCCGACGTAGTCAACGGTGCACTGGGCGATCACGAGACGCACCCGAACACCTTAAGTGGCGAGGGCGGCAAATTAGGCTGAGGCCACGATGAGCGTTGCGCACAGACTGGGCCGGGTCCTCGAGAGGCTCACCCGCCAGAGCGGTCGGCTGCCCGATACGCCCGAGTACGGGTCCTGGCTGCTGGGCAAGCCATCGGAAAGCCAGCTCCGCCGCCGGATCCGCATCCAGGTCATCCTGACGGTGTTCATTCTGGCCGCGAACGTGCTGGGCATCGGCGCGGCGCTGCTGCTGGTCATCGTGGCGTTCCCGGTGCCGAGCGTGTTCAGCGACGCGCCGGCCTGGGTCACCTGGGTGGTGTGCCCGGCCTACATCCTGCTGGCGCTGCTGATCGGTACCTTCTGGATCACCTTTCGGACCGTCAACGCGTTGCGCTGGGCGATCGAGGAGCGGACGCCGACGCACGAGGATCAGCTCAACGCCTTTCTGGCGCCGTGGCGGGTCGCCAGGGCGCACCTGATCCTCTGGGGCGTCGGGACGGCGCTCTTCACGACGCTGTACGGCTTGCAGAACACGACGTTCATTCCGCGGTTCCTGTTCACGATCAGCTTCACCGGCGTCGTTATCGCGACCGCGTGTTATCTGCTTACCGAGTTCGCGTTGCGCCCAGTCGCCGCACAGGCGCTCGAAGCAGGGCCGCCGCCGCGCCGGCTGACCGCAGGGATCATGGGCCGGCTGATGCTTGTGTGGTTTCTCGCGTCCCTGCCCGTCGTCGGTATCGCGCTGCTCGCGGTGTTCGCGGTCTCGTTGCAGAACCTCACCGAGACGCAATTCGCGGTTGCCGTATGGATTTTGGCCATCGTCGCACTACTTGTGGGCTTCATCTTGATGTGGATTGTGTCGTGGCTCACCGCAACACCGGTGCGGGTGGTGCGCTCGGCGCTCAAGCAAGTCGAGAAGGGCGACCTCGACTGCAATGTGGTGGTTTTCGACGGCACCGAGCTCGGAGAGCTGCAGCGCGGGTTCAACACCATGGTGGCTGGGCTGAGGGAACGCGAACGGGTCCGCGACCTGTTCGGCCGCCACGTCGGGCGTGAGGTGGCAGCCGCCGCCGAACTGGCCCGCCCCAAGCTCGGCGGTGAGGAGCGCCATGTCGCGGTGATCTTCGTCGACATCATCGGCTCCACCCAACTGGTCACCGGTCGGCCCGCGACGGAGGTGGTGGACCTGCTGAACCGGTTCTTCGCGGTAATCGTCGAGGAGGTCGACCGCCACCACGGCTTCGTGAACAAGTTCGAAGGCGACGCGGCGCTCGCAGTCTTCGGCGCGCCCAACCACCTGGACCACCCAGAGGAAGAGGCGCTCGCCGCCGGCCGCGCCATCGCCCGCCGGATCCGCGAGGAGGTGCCCGAGTGTGACGCCGGAATCGGCGTGGCCTCAGGTACGGCGGTCGCGGGCAACGTCGGCGCCAAAGAGCGCTTCGAGTACACGGTGATCGGTGAGCCGGTCAACGAGGCTGCCAGGCTTTGCGAGCTGTCCAAGACCACGTCCGCCCACCTGCTGGCCTCTTCAGAGACCGTTCGGAGTGCCAGCCAAAGCGAACGTGAGCATTGGACTCTGGGCGACACCGTGACGCTGCGCGGCCACGACGAGCCCACCCGGCTCGCACTTCCCGTCTAGCGCCTATCCGGTCGGCGCAGGAGTCGCCGACGCGGCCGCCGCCGCAGCGGCCCTGCCCTCCGGACTGGCCAACGAGTTGCCCGACGAAGTTGCCGAGGCTACCGGCGCACCGCAATTGAGCGACAGAAGCACCTGGTTGACGGCTGAGGCGCTGGTGTTCTCCGGCGCCGGTTCCGTCCTGCCTTGCTGGTGAGTGACGATGCAGTTCGACCGATCCACGGTATCGCCAACCGTCGTCGACACCACCACCGACAAGCCGGCCGAAGACAACGCCGAGGTGGCATCGCTGTACTTCTGTCCGACCACATTGGGTTGCGAAGCGGCATGAGCTGCAACGCTTCCGAAAACAATCATCGCCATTCCCGCCGCCGTACTGGTTGCGGTCAGAACGACGGCCCTGCTTGCACGCATGACTCCATGCTGCCTCGCCGTGTGTAAAGCGCGGTTACCAGAAGCTGTGACTCGGTATGAGATTCGCTGACCGATGGTTGAGAACCGTTCTGCGAGCGCAGGAGTTCTGTCGAGCGACTGGCAATTGACTCCCAGTCCACTTAAACCGTGGTTCCCCCGATTGATTGTGAACGTTCCCCTACATAGAAACGAATTGCGTATTTCCGTTGGAGGTAACCGATGCGCAGACAACGAATTACATTGTTCGCTGCAGGTGTGGGCTGCAGCGCGATCATCGCGGCAGGCCTGCAGGTGGTAACCCATCCTGACATGCCAAGTCCTCAGAACATCGCTGGGGGATCCGGTGATTCGTCCACCGGAGGCACATACGTGTCCCCAGTGGTTCCCGCGATGTCGGTCGACCCAACGGCGATGAAGATGGGCGCCACGGCGACGGCGGCCGCGCCGGCGGAGACACTCGCGACGTCGTTCGCCGCACCTTCAATAAAGGCCCCTCCGGCGGCAGGATGTGTGAACAACGGTCAATGCCCTTGAGTGCGATCGACGATGTGCGCGCAGGCTACGACGAAGCACCGTACGAATCGTATGCGCATCCCCTTTCGGCACCGGGGCAACTCGCTGCAGTCGCCTGGGTGCTCGGATTGGAGCCACCCGACGTAAGTGGTGCCAGCGTCCTCGAAATCGGTTGTGCGGCAGCAGGAAATCTGATCCCGTTCGCGGCGACGCATCCTCGGTCACGTGCGCTCGGCATCGACCTCTCACAAGTGCACATAGCCGAGGGCAGCCGACGAGTCCGGGCCTTGGGACTCGAGAACGTCGAGCTGTTGTGCGGTGATATCGCGCACCTCGACCTGACGACCCTTGGACAGTTTGACTTCATCATCTGCCATGGGGTGTACAGCTGGGTGCCCGATGAGGTGCAGGATGCCATCTTGGCTGCCTGTGGTCAGTTGCTCACACCATCGGGTGTGGCGTATATCGGGTACAACACGTACCCCGGCTGGAAAGCCAGGGAGATCGTGCGCGATGCCATGCTCCTGAGCGGCGGCGACCGCGCGACGACCGACGAGAAGGTGCGCCGCGCTCGCGGCGTGGTCGACTTCCTTGAGAAGGTTGCCGAGCCCGACAGCGTGCTGGCGCGGGCGCTACAGGACTACCGGCTCATGAACGGCGCAGCAGGCGACTACTACCTCCTGCACGAGGAACTGGAGATCTTCAACACCCCGTGCTATTTCCGCGACTTCGTAGCTCGCGCCCGGACGCACGGCCTGGAGTACCTCACCGAGGCACAGCCCGAGTACACGTTCGCGATCAACTACGGACCGATCGTCGCCGACCATCTGCTGGAATACGCCGACGACCCCATCCTCGTCGAACAGCATCTGGACTTCGTCGTCAATCGACACTTTCGCCAGTCGCTGCTGGTGCGATCTGCGACTGCGTCGAAGATCAACCGCGCAATTGACCGAACCCGTTGCCGCCGTATGCATTTTGCAGCGCAATTTCCATCCGGTAAGTCGTTCGGCGATCCAGTTGTCAAGGCGGCCATCGATGCCCTCGCCGACCGCTGGCCGTGGACACTGTCGTGGCACGATCTGGTGGACGCGGTCGGTGTCCGCCTCGGAATCACAGCTACATCCGACGTCGAGGATCGCATCGATGCACTTCTCGAGTGCCTCATCATCCAGGGACATGCACGATACCGACTGGATCCGGTATCGCCGGAGCCAGCGTGCCAACCGGTGCGACTCCACGAATGTGCCAGGAGAATGGCGGAACTGACCCGTGACGACGCCGAAGCCTTCGTCTTCAACCACTGGCACGAACAGTTGCCGCTGTCTCCAGTCGACCGCCACCTCCTGCCGTTACTCGATGGCAAGAGCGGCCGCAAGACCTTGGTCGACGCCCTGATGGAAGCCATCCGGCAGGGTGTGATCAGAATCGATCGCGATAACGGAGAAGTGTTGAGTCAAGACGATATTCGCGATGTGCTTGCGCAGCAGGTCGATGCCCTGCCTCAACGCCTGGTGGCGATGAAACTGATGGACGTAGGCGCGAAGGCCTCAATCCCGTTGATAGCAAACGGTTGTTGATCCGTTACCGCTTGCACAGCCCGCGCACATGGCCACCACAGAGCTAAACCATATCCGCACCCTAACGTCACT
>DATJIX010000394.1:0-2605 GCA_035492865.1 Mycobacterium sp.
CGGCGACCTGCTCGGCCCCACCGACCAGGTGCTGGTCCGCACGGACGACGGCCCGGCACTGATGAACGTCGACAGGCTGGCGTCGTGATCGCGTTCCTGTATCCCGGGCAGGGCACCCAGCGCGCGGGCATGCTCGGCGTCCTGCCGGACAGTGCGGCAACCCGACGGACGCTGGACGAGGCCGCCGACGCGATCGGCGAGATCGATGGGCTGGATACGGCGGAAGCATTGGCATCGACCACGAATGCTCAACTGGCGCTGTTGATTTGCGGTGTCGCCACCGCGCGGACACTCACCGATGAGCACGGCGTGCGCCCCGATGTCGTGGCCGGGCACTCGGTTGGCGCCTTCGCCGCGGCGGTCGCAGCGGGTGTGCTCACGTTTCCCGAAGCCCTTGCAGCGGTGCGGCTGCGCGGCGATGCGATGGCGGCGGCGTGCGCGTCCGGACAGTGGGGGATGGCGGCGCTCACCGGTCTGCGACTGCGGGCGGTCGGCGACCTCGTGAAAGCCGAGGCCGCCCAAACCGCCGCAGATACGCTGTGGATCGCCAACATCAACGCCGTCGACCAAGTGGTGCTCGGTGGCACCGTGACGGAACTCGAAAGGGCACGGCAATCGGCGAGCAGCGCGGGCGCACGTCGATTCGAGATGCTCGACGTCGCAGTGGCATCACACGGCCCGCGCCAACAGGACACCGCACACGCGATGGCGCAGCATCTTTCGGCCATTCCGCACCGCGACCAGGTTGCGGCCTACATGACGAACGTCGGCGCCCGCCGAATCCGCGACGATGCCGCCGCGGTGCTCGACGACCTGGCCGCCGCCGTCGCGCATCCGGTGCGCTGGTTTGACATCATGCAACTGCTGCCGGAGCTCGGCGTCGTAGCGACCGTGGAGATGCCGCCCGGAGACGTGTTGACCCGACTCGTCACCGCGACCACGCCGGCGATGCACGTGTTCAACGTCGCCGCCGACGGGCTTGAAGCGATCACCGCCCGGCTGCGGTCACTTTTGGTCGATGCGGTCCCAGAGCCCGACCATCGTGTCGAGGATCTCCTCGGCCCGACCTAGGCCGGCCAGGTGGCTCTCGCCGGGCAGATGGGTCAGCTGCGCGTCGGGCAGTCTCGACACCACGTGCTGACCGTGTTCGAACGGGACGATGTGGTCGCGGTCGCCGTGCCACCAGCGGATCGGCACCTTCACCTCGTCGAGCCGGAAGCCCCAGTCGCGCGCGAACACCACGACGTCGGCGAAGGGTGCGGCGAGCTGCTTGCGGCTGCCGTTGAGCAGGTCGTCGAGGAACATCGCCTTGAACTCGGGGCGGACCAACAACTGACGGTCGGCCTCCGGCGAAATGCGCGCGTACGCGTACAGGGCGGGCTCTGCGACAGGGCGGATCAGCCGGATCAGGGTGCTGGCCGCGAGCCGCAGCGGCCCACCCGCGATCTCGACGATCGGCGCCGCGGCACTGATCAACGTCGAAACGCCGCCGGCGATGCCGTCCGCACCGCGCACCGGCGCCACCCCGCCCAGTACACCGGCGGCGATCACCCGGTCGGGCATCGCCGCTGCGCAGGCCAGCGTGTACGGCCCGCCGCCCGACAGGCCGATCACCTCGAACTTGTCGATGCCCAGGGTGTCGGCGACGGTGCGCAGGTCCTCGGCGAACGCGAAGACCGTGTCGTATTGGTAGGGGGTCGACGACCCGATGCCGGGCCGGTCGACACCGATCAGGCGGATCTGCCGCTGCTCGGCGTAGACCCTGGCCTCCATCGGGATCTGCCTGCGGGCGCCCGGCGTGCCATGCAGCCAGAACACCGCGCGCCCCTGAGGGTCGCCGAACTCGGCGAAGCCGATCTGTCGGTCATCGCCGACGGCGATGTTGCCTTCGAGCTTCGGACGGGCAATTGCGACAGCCATGCCGAAATTGTCTCATCTGGTGCTCGGCCATCTGTCAGCCCATGGCATCGCCGCCTCCAGCTGAGCGGCGAGCTGGAGCAGGACCGTCTCGTCGGGCGCCATCAGCTGAACCCCGATCGGCAGACCAGTGGAGGTCACCCCGAGCGGCAGCGAGATGGCCGCCCAGCCGGTGACGTTCGCCAACGAGGTCCAGCCGGTGGTGGCGAACTCGACGTCGAAGAACGCGCGCGTGGTGCCGCGCGGCTGGTCCAGCAGTGCGTAGGGCGGCGGGGGCGTGAGCAGCGTGGGCACCAGCAGTACGTCGTGCCCGCTCATCCCCGCCGCGAATCGACGCGTCTGCGCGTGCACCGCGCCGATGGCGTCGGCGTAGGCCACCCCCGTGGTCGTGAAACCTTCGCGGACCATCACCCAGGTGCTCGGTTCGAACTCGTCCTCGCGAGGTTCGCGCCCGAGGTGTTGGGTGGCCAGGGCGTGCAGCTGGGCATTGCTGACGTTGTGCAGGACCGCGATCGCGTCCGCGACCGCATCGGCGTCGATCACGGGCCCGCCGGGTTCGACGATGTGGCCGAGGCTTTCGAGCACCGTGCCGGTCTGCTCGACGGCGGCGACGACCTCGGGGTCGGTGGTCGGCCCCGGAAACGGCGACGCCGTCGCGAGCAGAATCCGCGCGGTGCCTGGCTGCTGC
>DATJIX010000395.1:0-8221 GCA_035492865.1 Mycobacterium sp.
CCTGTTCGGCGGCAGCGCGGCGGCCTATGCGGCATTCGATCCGACGACCGTGATGGCCCGGCACGGCACCTACACCGGGGTGGCGGGCTGGTTCGACATCAACGGCAACCCGTCGGCGCAGCCGCATGTGGTCAATGCCGCGGCCAACCCCAATGACCAAACCGCGGCCGCGAACTCGCTCTGCGCGACCGGCAGCGCCAACGGGATCACCTGCGCGGTCGAGATGCAGCCCGGCAAGCACGACTGGCCGTTCGCAGCGCGTGCTTTCGCGGCTGGCCTGCCCTGGCTGGCCGGCCAACTCGGCACCCCCGGCGTACCCGCAGTGCCGATGCCTCCGTCTCCGCAGCCAACGTCAACGCCCGCGCCGCCGCACGTCGGGCCGAATCTGCAGGCCGCCGCGAAATAGGCCGGTAGCGTGGCCGGTATGCCGGATGAACCCGCTTCCGCACCGGAACCCGCCGAGGCCGCGCCGGTGCCCGCCGAGCCAGTCGAGCTGGTTGACACGGGCTACACCCCGGGCGGCGTGCCGACGTTCGACTCGGTTCGGGAGAAGATCGAGACGCGCTACGGCACCGCGATCGGCGCGTCAGAGCTGGCTGCGGAAACCCCGGAAGGTCGCACCGTCGAGGAACAGTACGACGCGCGACAGCGCGCCGCCGCAGAACGACTCGCCGAGATCCGCAAGTCGATGCACCCTGATGAGGGCGACGCTCAGTAGTCCGACTCGGCGGCCAGTACTTCGGCCAGGAACGCATCGCCCGCGGGCTCGCGCATCCGCGACCGCGCGAACTCCCTGATCCGCTCGCGAGTCTGCGGAGATTCCTCGGTATCCGCGCCAATGGTCACCGCGGTAGACCGCCAATCATGGTCCCAGGCCGCCGATTCCGCGATGGGCTGGTTCTGCTCATCGACGATCGGGAAGGTCGCGACACCGTCGGCGTCGAGCGCACCCTGGCCGCCGAACGCACCGGACCGCAACTTGACGGCGATTCCCGCGGCCAGCCCGGAGCCCGACAGTTCAACGCGCACCACGGCTTTCGCCGATCCGTCGAGCGGCTCGATGTGCCACCCCACGGTGTTCTCCGCCGCATCGAACACGCCGGGCGGCACCGCACCCCAGTTCACCGAGGCGGCTCCTGTGGCGATCGCGCTCGCGCCGCGCCCGTTCCCGTCGGCCCCCGCGGCCAGCGCGTAGTCGTCGCGGCGCAACGCCACACCGTCGGCCTCGCCGAACGCGACGCCGATCTCGTCGGCGAGGTCGGCACAGCTGCGCACCAGTTCGGAAACCCGCGGATCCCCGCCGTGCAGGTGCGCGGTCAGCGCCGCGGTGTGCGGACGCAGAAGCGCGGCGACGTCGGAATCGAATGTGTCGTCGGTGAAGAACTCCTCGGCACGTGCCGTGAGCATCGCGATCTCTGCGTCGAGCAGAGCGCCGTCGAGAGACGCGATGCCGTCGCGGTCACTGGCGGGCCACCAGCGGCGCAGCCAGTGTCCGAGTGCCAGCCTGCGCAACGGTTCCAGCGATTCCGGTCGCAGGTCGACGTTCTTGAGGTCTACGGCCGCATCGGGCGCACGCCCGTTGAGCGCCGCCGCAAGCGCCACATGCCCCGGCTCGCCAAGGATCCGCCACAGCCAATCCGCACGATCCAGATCTGTGAAGGTGATCTGGGCGGCGTGCGTGGAGTCGTCGACCGTCCACGACAGCACGGCTCCACTGACTTCCAGCAGCGCGACGAGCTGTGGCTGCGCGGCCTGTCGGCCCGTGCTCCACAAGCCGGAATCGGCGACGAGTCTCATCCGGCCACCTGCAATTCCAGCATCGCCTTGATCCGCTGCCGGTGATCGAGGCTGACCGACCTCGCCACGCCCTCCAGCAAGGCGCGCACGTCGTCGACGTCATCGCATGGCTCCTGCCAGACGTCGCGGCCGTGCAGCCGCGCCCACAGCCTGCTCAGGTACGGACGCGCGAACGAGGCGAGTTCGTCGATCACCTGCTGCTGCCGAGGATGCAACGGCCCGCCTTCGGTCAGGTACCGGCGGGCGTGCAGCACATAGGCTTCCTTGCGCAGCCGGGCCTGAATCTGTGCGGCCAGCTCGTAGCCGGGCACCGCGGACTCGCGCAGCGGCGCCAGGCAGGCGCCGATTTCGATCCCGGCGATCAGCGTGGCCTGCTTGTCCTCCGCCAGCAGGCCCCACGGCGCACACGACCGGTCCACCTCTTCTGCGCACAGCAGTGGGATGTCCGGCAATTCATCGCGATCCAACGCGCGGCGCAGGGTTGCCCGCACCCGGTCGACGACGCTGCGGTTCAACGGACGATCGCTGTCGGCGCCGCCGATGATCACGGGTGGCCGTTGCGGCTCAACGGAACTCAGCCCTAGCTCGGCGATCGACCACGGCAGCTCACCGGCTTCGCTGTGCGCCTTCGCGCCGAGGTTGTATGGCGTGGCATCGGCGATCAGCGCCGACCAGACGCGCTGACGCGCGACCGCGGCGTTGTGGCCCTCCGCGGGGCCGAGCACCGTGGTGAGGCCCGCCAGGAACGGACCGGTGATCTCCTGGCCTGGCTGTACGTCGCTCCAACTGCGGCCCAGTTGGTCGGTCAGCCTGGCGACCACCTCGGGATCGGCCGCGTATTGATTGAGCACCTCGATCGCGGTGCGGTCGCGGTCACCGTGGATCTGGCGCAGCACCACCTCGGCGGAACCGTCATCCTCTTGGGCGGGAGCGCCTTTGGTGACGGCAAGTTCGAAACACACGGGGAAGTACAGTTCCTGGGCGTTACCCGTGGTGATGCGCAGCCGACGACGTTCGCGCTTGAGTAACTCGAACCATGTTGCGGCAGCGCGTAATTGGGCCCCATGGCCGACGATCAGATCGTGCATCGCCAGCGCGGTGTCGCCGTCGACGAAGGGCGCGGAATACTGGGTGTTGGCTCGCAGTCGCAATACCAACGGGTCGAGAATCCGTTTGACCGTGCGCCGCAGCGGTCCGCCGTCGTCGCCGCTGAGCACCTCTACGCCTGGGCCGATGGCGCGCCATGCGCGGTCGATGACGGCACGGCGCGGCTGGGCGGTGCCGATCGCCGTCGCCACCTCGAACCCCGCACTCATCTGTCCAGCATAAAGTTGGGTTCGGTAGCCAGCGCAAGGGCAGACGCTAACCCCATGTCCACTGCACTGTTGCTCGGATTCGCCGCCGACCAGTTTCTCAACATTGCTTTCTTCGGATTCCTGGTCGCCGGCAACGCCGCCACTTTGATTACTGACAACCGCACCGCCGAGGTCCGACCGGACGCCGACGAGGCCGCCGAGCGTTTGGTCACTGCCGCAGACATGCTGGCCGTTCGCGCTGCGTTCGACGACATGCTCCTCCGAAAAGGCCTGCTCACCGGGGATCAGCTCGAGCTGATCCGGACCGGCACCAAATCGCGCGGTGTCGTCACCGGGATGCGGACCACCGGCGAGTCCCGGGAGGACCACCGGGAAGTCGAAATCGACGTCATGGTGAGAAGGCCGGGAGGGGGCCAGTTTCCCGCCCACGAGACGGCGCTGATCCCCGCGTCGTCCCTGGCGAAGGTCTCCCCCGGCTGCATCATCGACACGTACTACCGCTCCGGCGACGAGACGTCGGTAGCCGTCTGCGTTGCGCCCAGCTGACGGGGTCATCGCGCACCGTCCACCGCGAATGTCGCCAACGCGGCCCAATACAGCGGGCTGGCACTGGTGTCACCGTCGCGCCAGCGACGCATCTGCTGACGCTGCCAGTGGTTCACCGCGCGTCCCGCGTCTGCGTCCTGATGGGCGCGGTCGACGGCGATGATCGCCTCTGCCATCGGGTCGTGATCGCCTGCAGCGGGAGCGAACTGGCGGTAGCCCGCGGCCGTCGGCAGCGACCACAGCGTCGCGGTCACCAGTTGCGCGCCGCCGAGGATCATCGCGGCCACCAGGCCCGTGGCCTCGTCGAACTGATAGTCACCGCCAGATGCGCAGGCGATCATCGCGATTCGGGGCGGCATCGGCAGCTTGGCCGACATCAGGTCCGCGGCGGTCAGTGGGCGCTCGTCCGCCAGATGCAACGCGGCCAGGTAGGCGTGCCCGACATCGCCGTCGGCCGCGGTGGCGTGGCCGACGTACAGCAGCCGGCTCGGCGCCTGGTCGAGTTGGCGGCCCAACCACGGCCGATCGGCATCGCTGCGCCGGAACAACTCGACAGCACTCGGGACATCGGGCAGGACGGGGCGGGCCCGCATCAGCTCCGTGAAGTGCTGTGCCAGCGCTGTTTCCGCCGACGGCCTGCCCAGCACCGAGCCCAGCGCCGAGTCCGGTCGCTGGCCAGGTACACGCGGATCGAGAAGCAACAGGGGCGGGCCGTTGCGGCGGTCGTTCCAGTCAGCGGGCGTGCGCGCCGAATTGACGATGTTCGACGGCGCTGCCATCAGCACGTCGGCGAGTTCCATCAGGCGATAGCCGTCGTCGCCGGGCATCGCGAGTAGGCCCCATGGCACCCGCGCCAATCGGGCACTCGGAGAGACGAACAGCGCAGCGCGAGGCGATGCCACGCAGTCGAGCAGCAGCTGCCACGCCCCCGGCGCGAGCAGGCTCAGACCCAACGTGCGGGCAATGGCGAGTTCGGTGTCGGGCGCCGAGAACGGGCCGTTGGCGATCGCACGTTCGAGTGCGTCACGACGCGTCTCCTGTGCGACCGGGTCGGGCAGCACTGCCGATAGTTGATCCAGCGCCGCAACGAGTTCCGGTTCCTGCACCACCCAGGTGACGGTTCTGGCCGGCTCCCCGACCACGCGGAGGCTGGCATAGGTGGCGACGCCGACATCGGCGAAGCGCAGCACCAGGGTTACGGCCACGTCGCCCAGGCCGCCTCGTCGGCAGTGACGTCGCACCCGTACCGCTCGAATGCCAGTGCGCGATAACGGCTCATGATCGGACCGCCCGCCGGGTCCATCTGCAGCGGCGGCAGCGGCCCGAGCCGGGTCAGGCCACCGCCACCCGAAATCGAGGTGCCGGCGGCCACCAGCGCGTAGTCGTCAACCGTCTCCATGGGCACGGCGGCCGTCGCGGTCTCTGCCCACTCGGCATTCTGGGCGTCCGGCTCCGTGCTGAAACTGCCTCGGGCACTGTGGTATTCGACGAGCTCACTGACGAGCTCGGTGTTCCCCGCCTCCCAGGCCACGGCGAACGCGCCTGCCAGGATGCGGGCCGAGACGTGGCTGGCCCACCGCATGCGCGCGTCGGCATCGGTCATCGACAACCGCACGGAGTCGACGGCCAGCGCCGCAGGCACCTTGAGATCGGCGGCCTGCTCGAACTTGGCGGCCGCGACGGCCGGATCGGCCAGCGCCTCCGCGCGCAGGATGGTCCCGAGGTGATCGTCGAGCCGCGCGTACTGCAGCCAGCTGTGCCGTGGCCATGAATCGAGCAGCTCGCGCGCCTCGCTCACGCGTGCCCGCGCCGCGGCGAAATCCTTGCGGAATATGTCGACCCAGCTGCGCTGCAACAGAATACGGTGGATATGCAGCGGTCTCTCCACCTCACGCCAGTGCCGTTCGGCATGGCCGAAGCGCTCGTCAGCGTCGTCGAGCGCCTCGATGGACAGACTGAGCAGTCCGAAGTACAGCCAGCACCGCGACACGTCATGCGCGCGGTAGCCCTCCGCGATCGCCGGATAGGCCTCGTGAGCCAGGCGTTGGCACTCTGCGCGGTCGCCCGCCGACCACATCACCGTGGCGCGCTCGAATTGTGTTCTGGCCGTTGCCAGTTTCCATCCGCGCTTCTGGGCGCGCGCCCCGGCACGCTGAAGCCACGGACCCGCTTCGGTCAACCGCCCAGTCTCGACGCAGAACCGGCCGTAACCGGTGGCGCCGATGACAAGCAGGAAGTCGTCGAACTCGCTCTCGCCGCTCGGATTTTCGATCGCCTCGAGCACGTGCTCCCACAGTGGGACGGACTGCACGTGCAGGTCGTCGTCGCACAGCGCGACCGCACACAGAATCCGCGCGTACGTCTTGAGGAACGCGTGTTCTGCGGCCAGATCGGGAAACACCTCCGAGGTGTCGTCGGTCAGCACCAACAGCGCGGCCTCCGCCGCTTCGTGATCGCCGTGCGCGGCGGCGGCCAGCCCGGTCCTGAGAAACTGCGCGCGTCGCGTATACCGGCAGATCATGTGGTCGACGTCGGCATCCGACATCGTCACCTTGGCGGCCGCTTCGGGGTTGGTGCCTGCCCGGATGGACTGGTAGATGGCAAGGCAGTCGGTCATCCGGCGGAGGGCTTCCTCGACGCCGTTGTACGCGGTGCGAACCAAATAGATCTCGCCGAGCTGCGCGTAGACCTCCAACATCAGATCGTCTCGATCCGCCTCTTCGATCCGGTCCCCGAGCGACAGCAGCAGCTCCTTGGCCGCTTCCTCGTCGGCGGCGAAGATCAGCTGACGCGCGCGCTCCAGGTCACCCACGATCGTCATGGGTGAATTGTAAGAAGCGGCGGGCGCGGGAGTGGCGCCCGCCGCTTCGGGAACGGGACGGATCAGCTGCACGTCACCTTCACGGTGAACGGTTTGGTGATCATCCCTGCCATCGGGTTCTTGATGTCTGCGCCCGTGGCCTCACCGGTGATGGTGTAGGTGCTGCCATCGACCTTGACGTCGGCCTTGCCGACCTGAGCGCCGCCCATGCTGCTGACCGCCAGGGCGTTGCCGTCGACCGACATGCCCAGCGACTCGACGGCCGGAGGGTTCGCGTCGGTCATCACGACCGCGAGACCGGCCTGGCCATTGATCGCGCCACTGGCGACGTTGATCTTGCCGCCCTGCTTGACGCAGGTCACTGACTTCATGTCGAGGCCAGAGAGATCCTTGCCGTCGACCTTGACCTCGGTGCTGCCGCCCGTGCTGGCCGTTCCGCCGCCCGGGAGCGAGGTGCTTTTATCGTCCGAGCAGCCCACCAGAAAAGCTGCGGCGGCGGCCAGTCCGGCGACACCCACGACAACTCGATTCATCGAATGTTCCCTTCTTCGTACGTCGCCCCGATGGCGTCCGTCGTGAGCTCAGTCAAGATCGCGCCAATCGCTACCGATCCCAAACTTTGTCGGTCCTCGCAGGTACGGTTCACCGGCGATGCGGTCATTCACGGTTGAGGAGCGGCGTGCGCGGCTCGCGCGGCGGCATTTCCTTGCCGAATCGGCGGCATCGGTCGACGGTCTGGTGGCGGATCTGGTCGGATTGCACGCCACCGACCCGGCCACCCCGTATCTGTCCGGCTGGGCGCGCATCCCTGGATTCACGGTCGCCGAACTGGACACCGAACTCTACGAACGCCGCACGCTGCTCAAACACCTGGCGATGCGCCGCACGCTCTGGACGGTGCGGGCCGTCGACCTGCCGTTGATCCAGTCGGGCGCGAGCGACCGGGTGGCCGACAACGAGCGAAGGCGCCTGGTCGCCGACGCGCACAAAGCGGGCATCACCGATGACGGCGACGCCTGGCTGGACACCGCGTGCGCGGCGGTGCTGCGGCATCTCGCAGAACACGGCGTGGCCAGCGCGAAGGAACTGCGGGAAGCGCTACCAGAGCTGGCGGGCCGCTACGACTATGCGCCGGGCAAGCGATGGGGCGGCGAAACACCCTTGGCGCCAAGGGTTTTGACCGTGCTCTCGGTGCGCGGCCTCATCGTCCGGGGCCCCAACGATGGCGCATGGACGGTTTCGCGCCCGCGCTGGACGCCGATGAGTGCCTGGCTGCCGGCCGCCGTCGACACAGTGGATCCGGAGGTCGCACGCGCCGAGATGGTGCGCCGATGGCTGCGCACGTTCGGCCCGGCCACCGAGACCGACGTCAAATGGTGGTTCGGCAACACGCTGACCTGGGCGCGGCATGCGCTGCGCGACATCGACGCCGTCGCGGTCGACCTCGATGGGACCCCCGGCTTCGCGCTGCCCGACGATCTGGACGTCGAGCCCGACGTCGAACCGTGGTGTGCACTGCTGCCGGGTCTCGACGTCACGACAATGGGCTGGTACGGCAGGGACTGGTATCTCGGTGAGCACCGCAGCCAGTTGTTCGACACCAACGGCAACGGCGGACCGACGGCGTGGTGGAACGGCCGGATCGTCGGCGGCTGGGGTCAGGACGCCGACGGGCGAGTCGAGATCAGGCTGCTGGAGAACGTCGGCCGCGACGGGACGAGGGCGTTGAAGCGGCGGGCCG
>DATJIX010000396.1:0-6099 GCA_035492865.1 Mycobacterium sp.
CTTCGGCGAAGACCCATACAAAGCGGAGAACGTGGCTTGGCTGGTGCCCGGTTTCGGGACCACGATCGACAAGCTGAACGTCAATATGCGCAACGCGCTTCACCTTTTGGAATCCGCGCTGAGGGAGAAGCCGACGCTATCCGCGTCGTCTATCGCGTGGATCGGCTACGACGCGCCCAACGATATGGCCGCCCCGCGTGTCGCCCGATCGACGTTGGCGCGCGCCGGAGGTGAGATTCTCTACACCGACATCCGGGCATTCAACGGTGCTCGCGACACGTGGGCGGGCGACGGAAGTCGCTTCAATGGCAATCACATCTACGGACATTCGTACGGTTCGACCACTACAAGCCACGCCGGCCGTGGTGGGCGACTCGGTGAACACGTCCGCACGATCACGCTGCTCGGATCTCCTGGTGCGGGCGACCTGATGCACGCTCGCGACTTTGGCCTCGAGCCTGGCAAGGTCTTTGTCGCTTCGTCGTCGTGGGATCCGGTCACCGCATTCGGTGGCCGGACACCCGGCGAGAAGGTTCGGATCGTCGGTCAGCGCCTCGGTCTCGGCCTTGGTGTCGATCCTGCGATGAAATCCTTTGGTGCAGTGCGTATCACCGCAGAGCAACCTCTCGCGTGGAACCGCAAAGAGACCATCGGAACCCACACCGCCTATTACCAGTATGTGGATCCGGGCGCGCACCCTGGCGTGCGTACTGAGTCGCTGGCCAACTTCGGCCGCATCCTGGCCGGGCATCACGACGAGGTTCACCTCGAGGACCATCGCACCCTCGACGAGTCCAGGCGCCGTACCGGCACCAACGAGCCGGCCGCCGGGCGGCAGCTACGCCTGGACGGCGATACGGGACCACAGCATTCGGAGGGGCGCAAGAAGCTCTTCCTGTTCAATCCTCGGTGGCGTGCCGCCGACGCCGGTGAAGCGAGTCGCCTCGCGGGGCTGCTCTCGACGTTCAAGCTGTCTGACGGCGATGACGTCCCAGCGGACCTGTCGATCGATAAGATTCAGCGGACCATCGATCCCGATCTCGCGAAGATGGCGCGAGATGCGTTGGCGCTAAGGGAACCTCGGGCGACTGCCGCCCGGTTGGTCAATCCACTCGATGACGCGGCTGTCGCCGAGGTGCGTGCCCGACACAACGCCGAGTGGTGGGGCAAGCTCAACGACGACCAGCGCCACGCTCTGGTCCACACCTATGCCAATCAGATCGGAAACGCCGAAGGCATTCACGCGGTGGACCGTGATGCGGCAAATCGAGAGATGGTCGATCTCTTCCGCAAGCGCGCCGCCGTGGTACAAGCGAAAATCGCCGAGGGCGAGAAGGTGTCCGACCGGGACTTCGACTTCCTGCTTCGGTTCAACAAGCTCGACACTGCGCTGAACAATGCCAGCGTGGCGGCCGAACGGGCCGGAGTCGGCCGTCCCTTGTTGCTCGCATTCGACCCGCCCGCGTTCAACGGTGATGGGCGCGCGGTGCTGAGCTTCGGCGACGACCCTTACACCGCGAAGTCGGTGGCCTGGTACGTGCCCGGCGTGGGTGCGCAGATGGACAGGCTCGACTACTGCGCGCACGCCGCGCTCAACATCCTGCAGTCCACCCGGCACGAGAACCCGACGCTGTCAGCAGCGTCGATCGCCTGGATCGGCTACGACGCCCCCAACGGGAAGCAGACGTTTCGCGCGATGGGGCACACACTGGCGCGTGACGGCGGCAACATCCTCTACAGCGACATCAGGGCGTTCAATGCCGCGCGCGACACGATGGCGGGCGACGGCAGCCACTTCAGCGGAAACCACATCTTCGGTCACTCTTACGGATCGACGACGACAAGTTATGCAGGGGAAGGTGGTCGACTGGCGCGTCATGTGCGCACGATCACGCTGATCGGCTCACCCGGCGCAGGCCCGATTCGGCATGCCAGCGCCTTCGACCTCGAGCCTGGCAGCGTCTTCGTCGCGTCGTCCTCGGTGGACCGAATCGCCCGGTTGGGCGGGCTGACCCCAACGTCTGATGGACGATTCGCAGGCATCGGCCTTGGCACCGACCCGGCGATGGAGTCCTTCGGCGCGCGCCGCATCGCGGCCGAATTCCTTCCGGAAATGAACCGGAAGGACACCACAGGGACGCACAACGCGTACTTCGACTACCTGGAGACCGACGGCCCTCGCAAGTGGCTGGTCACCCCCCACTCGGCAATCCGCACCGAGGCGCTGGCCAACCTCGGTCGGATCGCCGCCGGGCACACCGAACAGCTTCACTTCGAAGAGCACCGCACGCTCGACCACCGCGGGCACCGGGTGGACCCGGCCGAAGGGCGACGGCTCCACCACGGCGATGCCGCCACGGACTCCCCGTCGCACGAGGGGCATCGTCGCTTCCGTTTGTTCGGGAAACCGGCCCCCGCTAACGACTGTGGGCCAAGGGTTCTCGACGAACTGTCGAGGCTGTATCCAATGCGCAGGTTCCGATTGCGCATCGACCCCACACCCAGTGGTGTTCCTGCCCGGCATCTGTTCCTGGCGGCAAGGTCGGGTTCGCGATTCGCCACTTATGACGATGTCACTCGCCAGCTGCACGAGCTCGGCCGCGGATCGTCTGCCCTTTTGGTCTCGCGTTGGAGCGGTGACGGTCGGGGAGGGCACGCATACCTCGCCATCAACACCGGCGACGAGATAGTCCTCTACGACCCCCACACCCAGGAGCGGTCCGGATGGCCTCCGCATTGGGGCCAAGATGCGGTCGCGCGCACCGCCGTCGGGTACCTGAAACCGAACGGCAAGCCCGTCGACCCCCACAACCTCGACACACGCAATCTCGGCGCCGCGGACGTCATCGGCCATGTGCGAGGGCTGCCGAGCGACGACGTGCTGGCGCTTCGCGATCCGCAGGTGCTTCCTCACGAATTGCGAAATCCACTGGGGTCCTCGGAGGAGGCCTCGGTGCGGGCGCGCGCCAATGCCACGTGGTGGTCTCGACTGTCCGAAACGCAACAACAAAGGTTCATCGACTCGCATCCGGACGAAATCGGCAATGCCGAGGGGATTCCGGCACGGGACCGCAACGACGCTAATCACCGCGTCCTGCAGGGACTTCGGGACCAAGCCGACCGGATACGCACCAGGATCGACGAGTTCGGCAGGCCGAGCGCTTCAGACCGCAGATTCCTGGACAGCGTCGACCGGATCGACCTAGCGGTCCGCAAGGCAACGGCCGACGCCGAGCGGGCAGGACTCGATCCGCCGATGTTACTGGCGCTCGATCCGGGTGAGTTCGGTGGTCGTGGTCGCATCGTGCTGAGTTTCGGCGAAGATCCTTACCACGCGCAGAAGGTTTCCTGGCATACCGCCCGTGAGCCGGTCGACCGGTTCGGCACTCTGGTCAGCCCGGCTCTCGACCAGCTGCAGAC
The DNA here is from genome assembly GCA_035492865.1 of Mycobacterium sp. Lineage (GTDB taxonomy): Bacteria > Actinomycetota > Actinomycetes > Mycobacteriales > Mycobacteriaceae > Mycobacterium. The sequence goes on from DATJIX010000396.1 coordinate 3,421, forward strand.
CGACCGCCAGGTGACGCACTCGGCGTCCGCCGTGGTCTGGATCGGCGACGAATCCCGGTCGCCGGGGGCGCTACACAGTGACCTGTCGGCGTATCACGTTGCGCGCGAGGCGCTGAGCACAACCGATGACGACACGCCGTTCACCGGAGTTCGGGTACACACCAGTCGGTCCTCGACAACCGAGGGCAGCGACGCGCTCTGGGTGCCGAGGGATGCGGGAAGCCTCGTCGTCGCGCACCGTGGTGCATCGCATGAGTTCCCCGAACAAACATTGGCCGCTTATCGGGAGGCGCTGCGGCAGGGCGCAAACGGCCTCGAGTGCGATGTGCGGCTGACCAAAGACGGACAGCTCGTCTGCATCCACGACAAGCGGATCGACCGGACATCGAACGGGACCGGCCGCGTCCGCGACATGACCCTGGCTGAGCTGCAGGAGTTCGACTTCGGCAGCCAGCACCCCAGCCACGAACAGGGAAATGTCCAGGGCGACACGGGTATTCTGACGCTCGACGAGTTGCTTCAGCTCGTCAAGAGCCACGATGAGCCGGTCACCCTGTTCATCGAGGCCAAGGAACACGGCGGACGACTGGAACGCGAATTGGCGGCGCTGTTGGATCGCCACGGCCTCGCCAACCCCGCGTCACCGGGTCAATCACGCGTCGCGGTGATCTCGTTTCACCCCGATGCGATCTGGCGGTTGCACCGCGCCGCGCCGGATGTGCCGACAGTGCTGCTGGGTTCGACGGCGCGCCATCTCGCGCCACTCGTTGGCGCCACCGCCATCGGCCCGTCGATCGCGACACTGCGCGCCCATCCCGATATCGTCGATACCGCCGCACGCCAAGGTCTTACCACCTACTGCTGGACGGTCAACGACGAGAGCGATGTGCAGTTCGCCCGTGACCTCGGAGTGGGTTGGATCGCCACCGACCACCCCGCACGGACCAACGGCCTGTTGCACGGCGATCCGACCGAGCCTGCGGCCCACCACACCACCGCGACGGATGCAGCAGACCAAGCGGCTGTCGACGCACGGCATGCTCGCGCGGTCGCGGATGAGGCGCTGGCGCACCGCATACCCCCGGTCCGGCCGGACGAGCTTCGCAATCCACTCGGACCGATGGAGGAGGCCCGCGCCAGGGCTCGCAACAACGCCGCATGGTGGGATCGGCTGACCGAGGATCAGCAGCAGGCCCTGATCAAGACCTACCCGCACGACATCGGCAATGCCGAGGGTATCCCGGCAGCAGCACGGCACAACGCCAATCACCAAGTCGTACAAGAGCTTCGCGATCGCGCTGACCGAGTGCAGTCCAAGATCGACGACGGTGTGCGGCCGACTCGCGCGGAACGCAAGTTGCTGCGGCAGGTGAATCGCCTCGACCTCGCGTTGCGCAAGGCCACTGCCGATGCCGAGCGGGCGGGTGTGGGCGAGCCGCTGTTGCTTGCGTTTGATCCTGCTGAGTTCGGCGGAGACGGACGCGCGGTGCTCAGCTTCGGTGCAGATCCGTACAAGGCGGATTCGGTGTCCTGGCACGTGCCTGGCGTCGCGACCACAGTGCATTCGCTGTTCGGTTTCTACACGGAGTGCGCGCTCAACCACCTGCAATCCACGCTCGCGGAAAATCCGAATGGGTCCGTCGCCTCGATCGCATGGATCGGGTATGACACCCCGAGCGGCATGGGAATCTTGCGCGCGGCTGGTCACAAGCTTGCACGTACCGGCGGTGACGTTCTCTACAGCGATATCGCCGCGTTCAACGCGGCCCGCGACGTGATGGCCGGCGACGGAAGCCATTTCAGCGGAAACCACATCTTCGGCTATTCGTACGGTTCGACCACCACCGGCTACGCCGGGCAGGACGGCCGGCTGGCGGGCGAGATCACCACGGTATCGCTGGTCGGTTCGCCAGGTGCGGGCCCGCTACGGCACGCCGAAGAGTTCGGCATCAGGGCGGACCACGTCTTCGTTGCGTCGTCGTCACGGGACATCGTCACCGCGCTGGGTGGTCGAACACCGGGTTCCTCAGGCCGAATTCTCGGGATCGGCCTCGGCGTCGATCCGGCAATGGATCACTTCGGTGCCCAACGCATTGCGGCCGAGTTCCCGCCTGCGCGCAATCACCTGCTGACCGGTGGCACTCACCACGCCTATTACCTCAACACCGACACAGGCAGCAGGGTTCGCAGCGAATCGCTGACCAACCTCGGCCGGATAGCCGCGGGTCACCACGACCAAGTTAGTCACGAACCACACCGCACCCCCGATGGTCGGCGCACCGTCGAACCCGCCGCGCATCGATCCGCGCCGCGGATCTGGAATCCGCGCTGGCGCTCCGACCCCGACGGCGCTCGCATCGATCCGGATCTCGCGCGGAGACAAGAGGAGTACCGCGCAGAGGATTTGACGACTCGCTACGTTGATACTCGCAATGCCATACCGCTGCGCGATGTCGTTGACAACCCAACTCGGGAAAACATCCGTCAGCTCGCCGACGATCTGTCCGGCGTATATGGGCCCTACCGCGTTCGGTTTGCCGACGCGGAGTTCGTCAATAACGAAGTGCTGCTGACTGGCAAGATATTCAACGGCGACACCGAGATCGGTACCATTCAACGCTCGTTCTATCTCGATAGCGAGCAGAATCTCGTCGCCTACCACTCCGGAACTGTGATCAA
>DATJIX010000397.1:0-6138 GCA_035492865.1 Mycobacterium sp.
CGAAGTCTTGCGGTTGGCGGTCGGTCTTGCTGCAGTCATCCCATGCCGTTCATCGATCACCCCAAGGGCCGCGCCTACTACCGGCACTGGGCCGCCGCCGAACCCCGCGCGGCCGTCATCTTCCTGCACGGCTTCGGCGAACACACCGGCGTCTACCACCGGTACGGCTTCGCGCTCAACGCCGCCGGCATCGATCTGTGGGCCGTCGACCAGTTCGGCCACGGCCTCAGCCTGGGGGACCGCGGCGACTTCGGCTCGATCGAGGACAGTGCTGCGCTGGCCGACAGCCTCACCGCACTCGCCGAACGCGAGCGCAGCGGACTGCCGCTGATCGCGCAGGGACATTCGTTCGGCGCGGTCGTCACTCTGTTCCAGCTGCTCGCCCAACCCGAGCGCTACCGGGCAGGGATCATCTCCGGCGCCCCGCTGGTGCCGATCCCCGAACTGCTCGACGCCGACAGCTCGTTCGATCTGGATCCCGGCTGGCTCTCCGGTGATCCCTTCTATCTGGACTCACTCGAGAACGACCCGTTGGCGTTCGTCGACGCCGACGGCAAGGCGCTGGCGCGGGAACTCGACAAGGCGTGGGACCGATTCGGTCAGGAACTGCCCAAGCTCGCGGTACCCACGCTCGCTGTCCACGGCACCAACGATCCGATCGCCCCCGTCGATGCGGTGCGCGCATACGCCGAGCAGATAGCCGCTCTGCAGCTCGAGGAGTTCCCCGGCGCACATCACGACATCCTCAACGAGACCGTGCACCACGACGTCGCGGTGGCAATCATCGACTTCGTCGAACGACAGGCCGGACTATAGATTCAGTCGTGGAACCTTGACGTTTGCTGTGGCAGACTGCCTCCGAGGCGAGGAGCGTTGAGTGGTGCCGGAGGAAGATTCACCGCAGGGCGGCGGTCCGACGGAGGATCCGTCGCGACCCGAGCAACGGGGCGAGGATTCGCTTCAGCAGCCCGCATCAAGCGGCAGCATGCGATTCCAGGACCCCGCGACGGCGCGCCCCCGCCCACCGACTGTTGGAGAGACGCGAGCCCGCGAGAAGGCCGAGCGTGAGCGCAAGGCCGCGGAGAAGGCGCGAGTCGAGGCCGAACTCAAGCGGCAACAACGCAACCGCAGGCTGATCGGTGGCGCCGCGGTCGTCGGCGTGGTGGGTGTCGTTGCAGGGCTGGGCTATTGGGCGTTGTCGCCGCGAACCGTCACCGCGCAGTGCGTCCAGGAGGACAGCTCAGGCGGTCCGATCATCGTGCCCGACAGCTACTGCGGCGGCACCAGCAGCGGCGGCTCCAGCGGCTTCTTCTTCTACAGCGGCGGTCACCAGTACCGCTACTACTACGGCAGCTCGGGAACCGTGGGATCGCGGCCGTCGGGCGGCACCACGGTCGCGCCGAAGGGCGACACCGTCAAGACGTCGTCGGGCTCCACGATTCAGCGCGGCGGTCTCGGCAGCAAGTTCAGCGGCAGCGGCGGCGGCTAGAGCAGCGACTGGTGAAACGCGTCAGAACCCAACGTCGGCCGGATTGGCAGTCGATCGTCGAGAACCAGGGGCTCGTGTTCGGCACGCCCGCGCTCGATTCGTCGGGTGCGGACCGGGTGTACTGGGACGAGTCGGTGTACTACGAGTTCGAGATGGACGAGGTACTTGCCCTCGAAGCCGATGTCGAACTGCTGCATTCGATGTGCCTGAACGCCGTCGAGCAGATTGTGACGATGGAGCGATACGCGGATTTCGGTCTGCCGGAATGGAGTTGGCAGCCGATCGCCGAGTCGTGGCGGCGTTCCGACCCGTACGTCTACGGTCGTTTCGACCTGCGTTACGACGGCGGCTCCCCCGCAAAGCTGTTGGAGTACAACGCCGATACCCCTACCACGCTGCTCGAGTCGTCGGTGTTGCAGTGGCACTGGCTGCAGGACGTGTGCCCGGGCTTCGACCAGTGGAACTCACTTCACGAGCAGCTTGTCGACCGGTGGAAGGTCGTGCGGGATACCTTGCCGACCAATGAGCTCTACTTCTCGTGGTCAGGTGCCGAGCAGACCGGCGAGGACCAGATCACGACGACCTACATGCAGGAGACCGCGGCCGAGGCCGGATTCGAGACCATCGCGCTGGAAATCGAGGACGTCGGCTGGGACACGATCCTGGAGCGCTTCGTCGACCTGGAAGAGGCGCCGATCGGCGCGATGTTCAAGTTGTATCCGTGGGAATGGGTGCTCGACGACGAGTTCGGCAAGCGCGTGGTGTCAAAGCTGCCGGGGACCATGTGGATCGAGCCGCTGTGGAAGACCCTGTTGTCGAACAAGGCGATTCTGGCGGTGCTCTGGGAGATGTATCCCGGCCACCCGAACCTGCTGCCCGCCTATCTTGACGAGCCCCACGAGCTCACCGAGTACGTCCGCAAACCCAAGCTCGGACGCGAGGGTGGCAATATCACGATCGTCGGGCCCGGCGTGGAGCTGGCCACCGGCGGCGTCTACGGCGAAGAGGGCTACGTGTACCAACTCTTCGACCCACTACCGCTTTTCGACGACTTCCGGCCCTCTCTCGGCGCGTGGATTGTCGGCGATTCGTCTGCGGGCCTGGGTATCCGCGAGGCCGGCGGACTGGTGACAGACGACCGTGCAGCCTTTGTTCCGCACCGAATCCGTTTGACAGAAGGAAATTCATGATGACGACGACCGTGATGGCACTGCAGTCCGACTTCTGGAACACGGTCGGCCGTGGCGTCGGCGCCATGTGGCTGTATGCCGCTGTCGGACTGGTGCTGATGGTCGTCGGGTTCTACGCGATCGACCTGACCACCCCTGGCCCGCTGCGCCAAATGGTCAAGCAGGGCAAGCCGAATGCCGTGATCATCTCGGCCGCAGGCATTGTCAGCATGGCGTTCATCGTGGTTGTGGCGATCTACGGGTCCGGCGGCAAGCTCGCTGAGGGACTGACCGCCACAGCGATTTTCGGCTTCGTCGGGATCGTGGCGCAGGTGGTCATGATGCGGGTGGCAACAATGGTTCTCGGCGTCAACATGTCCGGTTGTCTGGAGTCCGACAACTTCAACCATGAGTCGTTGATGGTCGCCGCCGCGCAGTTCGCGCTTGGCCTGGTGGTCGCGGTCGCCATCCTATGAGGACGTTGATCTGCGCGACGGCGGCGCTGGTGGCGGCGGCTCTGTTCGCCGTACCCGCGAGCGCTGATCCCGGGGACAACCCGTGCGAGTTGGCGATCAACTTCCTGTGTCGAATAGTCCCCATCGCGCCCGACCTCGACCACGATCTCGATCTCACCAACCAGCAGCCTGCCGATCCCAATGCTCCGCCACCGGATTCGCTGCCGGCGACCGATCCCTGTGTCGCGGGCTGTATCTAGAGCCAGGTGTCGTCGGTGGTGGCGGTGAGGAACGCCTCCAGGTCGTCGCGCCATTGCGCGGGAGTGTTCTTGTCCGGTTCGATTCCGGTGTACTCGCCGCGGTAGAACAGCAGTGGCCGCGGCTTCTTGTGCGGTACGTCCGACAGGGAGTGCACCGCGCCGAATACGACGTAGTGATCGCCACCGTCGTGCACGGAATGCACACTGCAGTCGATGTGCGCCAGCGTGCCGTCGATGATCGGCGAACCGAGTTTCGAGGGCCGCCAGTCGAGTCCGGCGAACTTGTCCGGCTCCTTGGAACCGAACCGTGCCGAGACGTCCTTCTGCTTCTCGTGCAGCACGTTCACGCAGAAGTGTCCACTGGCCTCGATCGCCTGCCATGACCGCGACACCTTGGTCGGACAGAACAACACCAACGGTGGCTCCAGGGACAGCGCCGCGAATGACTGACATGCGAAGCCGACCGGCGCACCGTCGTGCATGGTGGTGATCACCGTGATGCCGGTACAGAACTGCCCGAGCACATTTCGGAATGTACGCGGGTCGAGCGGTTCCTTGGTCACTACTTGAAGCCGACGCTGAAGTCGTGACCCCACAGGCTGACCGCAGTACTCTCGCGGGCCACCCAACTGGTGTCTTCGACTTCGAGTCCTTCACAACCGAATTCGATGTCGAAGCCGCCAGGGGTCTTCATGTAGAAGGACAGCATCTTGTCGTTGACGTGCCTGCCCAGCGTGGCCGACATGGGTACCTTGCGGCGCAGCGCGCGGTCCAGGCAGAGGCCGACGTCGTCGGCCTCCCCCACTTCGACCATCAAATGCACGATGCCACTTGGAGTTTCGCCGGGCATGAAGGCCAGGCTGTGATGACGCGGGTTGACGCCGAAGAACCGCAGCCACGCCGGCGGGCCATCGGCGGGCCTGCCGACCAGCTGCGGAGGCAGTCGCATCGAGTCGCGAAGCCGGAAGCCGAGCACGTCACGGTAGAAGTGCAGCGACTCCATGTCGTCCCGGGTGGTCAACACCACGTGACCAAGGCCTTGCTCCTCGGTGACGAACCTGTGCCCGTACGGGCTCACTACGCGACGGTGCTCGAGTGCGGCGCCGTGAAACACCTCGAGGCAGTTACCGGACGGATCCTGGAACCGGATCAGCTCGTCGACGCGGCGGTCGGCCAATTCGGCCGCGGTGGCCTCCTTGTACGGCGTGCCTTCGACGTCAAGCCGGTTGCGGATCTCCTGCAGCCCTTCGGCATTCGCGCATTCCCAGCCTGACTCCAGCAAGCGGTCGCTCTCTCCGGGCACGATCACCAACCGCGCGGGGAACTCGTCCATCCGCAGGTACAGCGCGCCCTCTGTCGAGCCCTTGCCCTCGACCATGCCGAGCACCTTCAGGCCGTACTCGCGCCACGCCGCGACGTCCGTCGACTCGATGCGCAGATAGCCCAGTGATCGGATGCTCATGATCCGCCTCCCAGGAAGTCAATGGTCAGCTTGTTGAACTCGTCGAACTTTTCCAACTGAGCCCAGTGCCCGCACTGTCCGAAGACGTGTAGCTGCACCTTCGGAATCTGTTTGAGTGCCACCAGCGCGCCGTCGAGCGGGTTGACGCGATCCTCGCGGCCCCAGATCAGGAGGACCCGCTGACGCAGCTTGTACACCTCGCGCCACATCATCCCGAGTTCGAAGTCGGCACCCGCGAAGGACTTTCCCATCGCGCGGGTGGCCGCCAAGGATTCCGGCGTGCTGGCGATCGCGAAGCGTTCGTCGATCAATTCCGGTGTGATCAGCTTCTGGTCGTACACCATGATCCGCAGGAACGCCTCGAGGTTCTCGCGGGTGGGCTCATAGGAGAACTTGCCAAGCAGCTTGACACCCTCGGTGGGATCGGGCGCGAACAGGTTTACCGATAGACCGCCGGGGCCCATCAGCACAAGCCGGCCCGCGCGCCTTCCGTTATCAAGCGCGAACCGCACCGCGGTGCCGCCACCGAGTGAATTGCCCACCAGGTCAGCGCTTTCGATGCCCAAGTGATCGAACAGGTTTAGCAGAGCGATGGCGCTGTAGCGGTTGTACTGCTCGTGCTCGGTGTGCTTGTCGGAGTGGCCGTAGCCGGGCTGATCGACGGCCAGCACGTGGAAGTGTTGGGCCAGCACGCCGATGTTGCGGCCGAAATTCGACCAACTCGACGCGCCGGGCCCACCGCCGTGCAGCAGCACGACCGTCTTCTCGTGACCGACGCCGGCCTCGTGGTAGTGCAGCCGCATGTCATCGCGGACCTGGGCGTAACGAGAGGTCGATTCGAACGTGATCTCTTGCTGTTGCGCAGTTTCTGCGGCGAACGACGTCATCAGACCATCGTGTCCTGCGGCGGCAACCCGAATTCGTTGTTGCCGAAGATCAAGTAGGCGCGCTCGGGATCGTTGGCCGCATGCACCCGGCCTGCGTGTGCGTCGCGCCAGAACCGTTGCACCGGAGCGTCGTTGTTCAGCGCGGTGGCGCCGGATGCTTCGAAGAGCCGGTCGATCGACGAGATGGCACGGCCGGTGGCGCGCACCTGGTCGCGGCGGGCGCGAGCGCGCAGCTCGAACGGAATCTCTTTGTCCGCCTTCAGCAGTGCGTACTCGTCGCCCACGTTGCCGATCAGCTGACGCCACGCGGCGTCGATGTCGCTTGCCGCCTCGGCGATGCGGACCTTGGCGAAGGGGTCGTCCTTGGCCTTCTCTCCCGCGAAAGCCGCGCGAACCCGCTTGCCCTGGTGCTCGAC
>DATJIX010000398.1:0-4452 GCA_035492865.1 Mycobacterium sp.
GCGGATGCCTTCGTCGGCGACCACCGGCTCGCCGTCGGTGAACACCGGCATGATCTGCGTCTCGAACGCCCCGTTGTCCTGCGCCTTGGCCGCCAGCTCGTGTGAGCGTGCCGAGTACTCGTCAAGCCGCGCGCGCGAGAACCCCCACTTCTGGGAGATCAGCTCAGCGGAGATGCCTTGGTTGAACGAGAAATCTCCATAGCGGGCAAGCACTTTCGGCCCGTATGGCATGCCGGTGGCCCGCGCCGAACCGAGCGGCACCCGGCTCATCACCTCGACACCGCCGGCCACCACGACGTCCTGCTGGCCCGACATCACGGCCTGCACGGCGAAGTCCAATGCCTGTTGGCTGGACCCGCACGCGCGGTTGACGGTGGTGCCGGGGATGCTCTCGGGCCAGCCGGCGGCGAGCACCGAATAACGGCCGATGTTGCTCGACTGGTCGCCAACCTGCGAGACGCAGCCCCACACCACGTCGTCGACGATGTCGGGGTCGATGCCTGCGCGCTCGGCGAGCGCATCGAGCACGATCGCCGACAGGTCGGCGGCGTGCATATCGGACAGCCCGCCGTTGCGCTTGCCGACAGGCGTGCGCACCGCCTCGACGATTACGGTTTCACGCATCCTTACTCCGATCTCGGTACTGCCCACCGACCAGTGAACACCGCGTCGCGCTTGTCGGCGAACGCCGCGTAGGCCTCTATTGAGTCTGCGGTAGCGAAGTTGCCCGGTTGCGCTCGGGCCTCGTTGGCCACCGCCTCACGCAGGGTCGCGTTTGCGCCGTCGTTGAGCAGCGCCTTGCTCTGGGCCAGTGCCACGGGCGGCCCCGCCGCAAGCCGGCCTGCCAGATCCGCGACGAACTGGTCGATCGTCTCCGCTGACTGGACCCAGGTGACCAACCCGAGCGACCGTGCTTCGTCGGCGTCGATGGTGTCGGCGAGCAGCACCAGGCGTTTGGCCTGCTGCAGCCCGACCAGCTTCGGCAGCAACCACGACCCACCCAGGTCAACCGACAGTCCGCGCTTCGAAAACACTTGGCAGAACCGGGATTCGGGCGTCGCGACCACGAGATCGCAACCCAAGGCCAGGTTCCACCCCGCGCCCACCGCAACGCCGGTGACCTTCGCGATGGTCGGGATGGCCAGCTCGTGCAGCGCAAGTGCGACGTCGGTGAGCCTGCGCAGCTTGTGCCTGGGGTGAATGTCTTCCGGGGTGGAGATATCGGCGCCGGAGCAGAATGCGCCTCCCGCACCGGTGATCACCAGAACGCGCACATCGTCACGGGCGGTGGCCCGCAGCGCGTCGGCCAGCTCATGCCACAGCTGCGGATTGATCGCGTTCTTGCGGTCCGGGCGGTTCAGGGTCAGTGTCCGGACGCCGTCGCGATCTTCGGTCAGAAGCACGCTCATCAGAACGCCGGTCCGATCACCCCGTCGGCACGCAGCCGGCCGATTTCGTCCGCGGTCAGCCCGAGTTCGCCGAGCACGGCGTCGGTGTGTTCACCCAGTCCGGGCACGGCACCCATCGGTTGTTCGAATCCGCTGATCACCGGCGGGGGCCGCAGTGCCTGGATGTCCCCCTTGGAGGTGCCGACAGTGCGCCAGCGGTCCCTGGCGCTCAACTGCGGGTGCACCACCACTTCGCTCGGCAGGTTGTAGCGCGAGTTACCGATGCCTGCGGCGTCCGCGGTCTTCTGGATCTCCGCGAGATCATGCTGGGCACACCAGGCGCCGATGGCCTCGTCGAGGATGTCGCGGTGCGCGCAGCGGCCGGGATTGGTGGCGAAGCGTGGATCATCGGCGAGGTCAGGGCGGTCGATGATCTCCCTGGCCACCCGCTGCCATTCGCGGTCGTTTGTGGTTCCCAGCACCACGGTCTGACCGTCGCGGGTCGGAAACGCGCCATACGGCGCGACCGCAGGCGACCCGACTCCGAGCGGCTGCTGGTCGATGCCGGAGTGCTGGGTGTAGGTCAGCGCATAACCCATCACGTCTGTCATCACGTCGAACAGACTCAGTTCCACGGACGGGGCCGCGGTCCCGGTGGCGCGATTGCCCCGCGCGAACAGCAGCGCCAGGATCGAGATCGCGGCGTACAACCCGGTCGTGAAGTCGGCCATCGCAGGCCCGGGCTTGGCGGGCATGCCGGGGTAGCCCGTGATGGCGCAAGACCCCGATTCTGCTTGCACCAGAAGGTCATACGCCCGCTTGTGCGAGATGGGCCCGCCCGGTCCGTAACCGTCGATCTCGACGGGAATGACATTGGGGTGGCGCTGCGCAAGGTCGGCGGGCGCGATCCCCATCCGCGCGGTGGATCCCGGCGCGAGGTTCGACACGAACGCGTCGGCCCGGTCGAGGAGTCGATGCAGCAGGTCCATGCCGTCGGCCGACTTCGTGTTGAGCGTGACCGACTCCTTGCCGCGGTTGCACCACACGAAATGCGCGGCAAGCCCGCCGGGACCGTTGACCACATCGTCGTAGTCGCGGGCGAAGTCACCGCCCTTGGGGTTCTCCACCTTGATCACGCGCGCGCCGAAGTCGGCGAGCACGCGGGTACACATCGGCGCGGCGACGGCCTGCTCCATCGCGACCACCGTGACACCCGCCAGCGGGGCGCCGGTCACATCACCATTCCGCCGTCGACCGGCAGCACCTGTCCGGTGATGTACGCCGCGGCATTCGACGCCATGAACACGAATGCGCCTGCGATCTCCGCCGGCTCCGCCCACCGCTTCATCGGGATGCGGTTCATCATGTTGGCCGCAAATTTCTCGTTGGTGCGGATGGTTTCGGTCATCGGGGTGGCGGCCAGCGGGGCAAGCGCGTTGACCGAGATGTTCTTGTTCGCCAATTCCCGTGCCAGCGATTTGGTGAAGCCGATGATCGAGGCCTTCGCCGCCGAGTAGTTGACCTGACCGAGCGTGCCCGTGAGCCCCGCCGCCGAGGTCACGTTGACGATGCGGCCGGTGCCGTCGGTCGGGATGTAGGGAAGCGCCGCTTGGGTGACGTTGAACGCGCCCATCACGTGGATATCGAAGAGCAGGCGGAATGACTCCTGCGTGGTTTTCTCGAACATCGCGGGCTTCGTGACCCCCGCGTTGTTGATCACGATGTGCAGCGCGCCATCGGCCAGCGCCGCCGCCTGGGCAGCCGCCGCGTCGGCGGAGTCTCGATCCGACACGTCAAGCGCCGCGGACTCTGCTCTGCCGCCGGCGTCCGAAATACGTTCGGCCACAGCGGCGGCCGCGTCCTTGTCGAGGTCGGTGACGAGCACGGCCGCCCCCGCTTCGGCCAACGCCGTGGCGACGGCTGAGCCGATCCCGCCCGCGGCGCCAGTCACAAGCGCGGAGCGGCCGGTCAGGTCGAAGTAGTTCGTCATCAGTAGCTCCTGGGCATTCCGAGCACGTGCTCGCCGAGGAAGTTGAGGATCATCTCCTGGCTGACCGGTGCGATCTTCATCAGGCGCGCCTCGCGGAAGTACCGGGACACGTGGTACTCCTCGGAGTAGCCCATCCCGCCATGCAGCTGCAGGGCGCGGTCCGCCGCACCGAAGCCGGCGTCGGCACACAGGTACTTGGCCGTGTTCGCTTCGCGCCCACAGGGTTTGCCGTTGTCGTAGAGCCACGAGGCCTTGCGCAGCACCAATTCTGCTGCGTCGAGTCGGGCCAGCGAATCCGCGAGCGGGAACTGCAAGCCCTGATTCATCCCGATGGGCCGGTTGAAGACAACGCGCTCGTTGCCGTACTTGACGGCCTTCTCCAGCGCGACCCTGCCGATGCCCAGTGCTTCGGCGGCGATCAGCATCCGCTCGGGGTTGAGCCCGTCGAGGATGTACTTGAAACCCTTGCCCTCCTCGCCGACCCGGTCGGAGACCGGCACCATGAGGTCGTCGATGAATACCTCATTCGAGCTGACCGCGTTTCGGCCCATCTTGTTGATCGGCCGGATGTCGACGTGGTCGCGGTCGAGGTCGGTGAGGAACAACGTCATGCCGTCGGTCTTCTTGGTGACCTCGTCGTACGGGGTGGTGCGCGTCAGCAGCAGGATCTTCTCGGACTCGAGGGCTTTCGAGATCCAGACCTTGCGGCCGTTGACGCGGTAGTGATCGCCCTCGCGCTTGGCAAAGGTGGTGATGCGTGAGGTGTCAAGGCCCGCACCGGGTTCGGTGACGCCGAAGCACACGTGCAGATCGCCGTTGACGATGCGCGGCAGCGTTGCCTTCTTCAGTTCTTCCGAGCCGTGCTTCACCACCGGCTGCATGCAGAAGATCGAAAGGTGGATGGCGCTTGCGCCGTTCATCGCTGCGCCGGAGCGCGCCACCTCTTCCAGCAGCAGCGTGGCCTCGGTGATGCCGAGGCCGTGGCCGCCGTACTCCTCAGGGATGGTCATGCCCAGCCAGCCGCCCTTGGCGATGGCGTCGTAGAACTCCTGGGGGAATTCGTGCGCCTGGTCC
>DATJIX010000399.1:0-9601 GCA_035492865.1 Mycobacterium sp.
CTGGTGGTCCACCGTTCAGGGTCTCGGGTGCACGCGCCGATCGGCGTCTCTTCCCATTCCGTTGCGTTCATGGCCGTTGCTCCTCTGCACGCTCTGCGGCGCTTGCCGCGATGCCGCCAAACGTAGCGCACAAACCGTAGCAACGCAACGGTTTAAAACGCAGCAGATCAACGATCTCCCCGAGCTACGACGGCTCTACAAGACGAACTCTGCGGCGAAAACCGATCTCTAGCTGCAAAGACGGCGGTATATGCCAGAAATGTAATTCCGTAGCGTTGATACGGTTTAGGGTCCGATGAAGTCGTAGTTGTGCGACGTATCAATCCGGCAAAATGCGGGCCCAAGTCGTAGCAGTCGGCGTCCGGCTGGTTAGGATTGCGGCACCCTGCGCAGCACCCCACTCAGCGAGGAATCGCCGTAATGACAGACGCCGAGTCGACCGCTGAGGCGTCGGACGTCATCGACCCCGGTCTGGTTCGCGCGGGCGCGGCGGCGGCGGCGCGCAGGCGAGAACTCGACATCAGTCAGCGCAGCCTGGCCGCCGACGGCGTCATCAACGCGGGCGCCCTCATCGCGTTCGAGAAGGGCCGCAGCTGGCCACGTGCGCGCACCCGAGCAAAGCTCGAGGAGGTGCTGCGATGGCCGCAGGGCACCATCGACCGGCTGCGCCAGGGTGAGCCTGTCACCCGCGAGCGGCCGACCGAGCCCGCCGCAGGCGCCGATGAAGGCCAGTTGATCGCGCAGGCCGTCATCACCGCGGTGCACACGCTCGGCGGCGCGGTCGACGCGCTGCCACAGGTGGACGATGGGGAGTTCACCCCGCGAGTGACGGCCATCCTCGCCGACCTGCGCCAGCTCGAATCCGTCGCTGCGCGCGCCACTCGCATCAGCCAGGTCACGCCTGCGTTGATCAAGGCGCTCGGCACCGTGCGCCGCCAGATCGATGAGCTCACCATGCTAGGCGCGACCGCGCCGCGCGCCACGCTGGGCCAACGGGTGTACGCCATCCGGCGTCGCGCGAACCTGACCATCGCTGAAACAGCCCAAGCCGCGGGTGTTTCCGAGGACGACGTCGCGCGGGCGGAAGCAGAGGAGCCGGTGCCTGCGGCGTCCATCGACGCGATCGAGGCGCTGCTCAAACAGATCGACTAGTAGCGTTCCCTGCTGCGATCGTCACGCTGCGGAAAATGCTGGGCCAGTGCGGCGGCGATCTCGATGAAGCGGCGCCTCGTCTCCTCTGACATCTGGCTGGTGTGGTCGATGACGCCACCCGGCCGCAGGTGCCCGTCGAACGGAACCTCGACGACCTTCTGGCCCTGGGACGCGAATTGTTGGGCGAGGATTGACCGAGTTCGCTTGTCGGCGTGGCCATCCGAGTCGTTGAGCACGATCACCGTGCGCTGCAGCAGACTCGTCAGCCCTCGTGCAGCCAGCCAGTCCATCGTCTGACCGGCCGCGGCCGCGCCGTCGACCCATGGCGACGACACGACGATCAGCGCGTCGAGATCCCGCAGCACCTCCTGGGTGACCGGGGTGTCCATGGTTGAACTGCAGTCGACGATCGAAATGGTGAAGTAGCGATCCAGTCGAGACGTCGCTTCCCGGTAGATCGCGGGATCAAGCACGCGCCTGCGCGCCGGCGTCGCTTCGCCCGCGAGCACGAACAAACCCGCCGCGTTGTTGCCGACCCGGCTGCGCACATCGGCGAACGTCTCGAGGTGCTGATCGGCCGCCAGCTCCCAGTAGGACCCCTGCGCCTTCGGGTCCACCCGGCTACCCAGCTTGCCGAATGCGGTGTCGGCGTCGATGGCCACCACGCGGTCGTCCTGCCGCAGCTCGGCGAACACCGACCCGACGCTGGCCGACACGGTCGTCTTCCCGACGCCACCCTTGCCCATCACGCCGATCTTGTAGTGCCCGCGCAGCACCGACTTGATCCGCGCTTCCAGTTCGGCCTGCCGGATCTCGTCGGGCGACTGACCGAGATTGACCATCCCGAAGGTCGCCTTGTACACCGCGAGCCGCCAGCCTCGGCTTGGCGGCACCTTGCGCGTGGGCACCAGGTCGTCGGCCCTGATCCGGTCGGCGTAGGAGGCCGGCGGCGGGGGAGGCGCACTCGGTTCCGGTGCATAACCCTGGGGCGGAAAGGGTTGACCGGGCGGTGCGGCCGGTGGCGGCGGAGGTGGCGGCGCACCCTGGTTCGGCGGACGCGTGCCCCGTTGGGTCTGCCAGCTCTGCTGTTGATTCCACGACGCATCGTCGGGCCGGTTCGGGGCCGGCATCGGTCCCGTGTCGCGGGGCGACCCGGGTGGCGGCCCGTATCGGGTCGGCTGACGGAAGCTGCCGCCGGATCGGTCCGGATCGAGGAATGGCGGTGGGGGAGCCTCTGGGTGGCTGGCACGCGGGCCGGGGTCGGAGGGCGGAGCGGTCGGCGCCCATCGTCCGGACGGCGGGGATCCCCGCTCGTCGTCGTCATCGGGCGGCGGGCTGGTGCCGCGATCCTGAGGGACGAAGTCGACGGGCGGTCGCGGCGGTACCGGCGGCTTGGGCGGGGCGGGAGGCTCCGGCTTCGACGACGGCGGCTCGAAGTCGGTTTCCTCGGGTCCCGTCCAACCGAGTTCCCTCCGCAATGCGTCGTCGCGGTCGGTCACTGCAGATCTCCTTCGCTCTCAGACGACGCGTTTGTCGGCCACTCTCAAGTATCAACTACACCGCGTCCGCTCAACGGCATCCGGCGAGCAAGGTGCGCCGCGATCATCTAGCAAACGTTGAGCCTGGGTTTACCACGGGGTCTGTGCCCTCGAAACAGCGTTGAACCACCGGGTGGATACGAGGTCGCAACGGCTCAGTGAGTGCCGCGTCGACCGGCCTGGCCACCCTCGCGACTGCTGGCGGCGGCGGGTTTGCTGACACTCACGTATGATGTGCAAAACGCCCTGAATATAGGGGCTGAATCATTGCTAGCCGAGACGTTCGGCCACCGCGGTGGGCCCTCCGCATGACCAGAAATTGGTGCGCTGACGGCCCTATTTCCGCTGGTACGCTGTGCAGCGGCGAAGGGGTTTGCGTGTTTGGGTCAGTGGGGTTCGCGAGCGCGTCGTGGCAAATTGTCTGGCGACTCGCTGTGGCGACGGTTGATGGGGCCTGTGGGCGGTGAGCGTCATCAGCGAGCTGATCGAGGGCATCGCCGGCGATGCTCGACGCAACCAGGTCGGCCCGGATCTGTTCGACCACGGCCGCACGGTCATCGCAGGGCTGAGGAGCGTCGCCGGTGAGGGTGACCCCGAAACCGGCGCCGCTTTCGGGCGGGCGCAGTCGGCGTTCGACGGTGTCAACGAGACGTTGAAGTCGGCGGTCCCCGCCGGCTGGGACGGGCACGGTGCGTATGCCTACGCCGATCAGAACACCCGGCAGCAGCTGCGGTCCGAAGCGATGGCAGACGCCGATCGCGAGGTGCACAAGGTGCTGGACCGCGAGGCCGCGCAGATCACGATGCGACGCGGTCACCTCGACGACCAGTACAACTTCTTGGCCAACACCAGCGAGGTGGCCTCCCCGCTCCAGTTCATCCCGCGGTACGGCGAGGCGATGAGGCTGGCCGTCGAGATCGGTGCGCTGCAGGCCGCGCTCGGCGAGAGCCAGCACCACGTGAACCAGCTTCGAGCCGAGGTGGCGCAGAACGCAGCCGACCTGCAGCGCGCCGTCGGGCGGTACTCGGGTGTGGCTGATGGTGCCGAATTGCCGGGTGCTGGGCTGGATTTCATCAGCGCGGCTAGGTTGGAGCCGGACAATCCACCCGGGCCAACGGCCGGGACGCCATTGCGGGATGGAAGGTAAAGCCATGTCCGGCGACGAGTTGCGTGTTACGACGGCCGATTTGGCCGACTTGGCCGTCAAACAGGGCCGCGCGGCGGTCGGTATCCGATCGGCCATCACGCTGGCCGAAGACGCCGACATCGCAGTGAGAAACACCCACGGCGCAATCGCGTCCGCATCCGCCAGCGCGTTGGCCGACGTGCTCGCCGCCCGCAGCGGCGCCGGCCTGCGGATGGCCGCGATCTCAGATGACCTGTGCGACAAGCTCACCGACGCGGCGAATCGCTACGACCGCGCTGACGACGCAATGAGCGGCGCCTTGCGCACGCGGTTGCAGGATGAGCAAATATGACCAGTCCGCCAACGCATTACGACGACGTCGTCGGCGTCGAGGTCACGATCGACGGCATGCTGGTTATCGCCGACAGGCTCAACCTGATGGATTTTCCAGTGGCGCTGGGCATCCGGCTGAACATCCCGCAGGTGGACCTGCGCAACCTCGTGTGGGAGCAGGTGGCGCGCGACCTGACCGCGCAAGGCGTCCTCGACCTTTTCGGCGAACCCCACCCGGAGGTCGCCGCAATGGTCGACACCCTCAGCCGGGCGGACCGGACGCTGGAAGGCCGGTGGTGGCGCCGCGACCTCGGTGGCAAGATGGTGCGTTTTGTGGTCTGTCGGAAGGGGGAACGCCATGTTGTTGCCGCTCGGGACGGTGACATGCTGGTTCTGCAGCGCGTCGCCCCGCAGGTGGGCTTGGCGGGCATGGTGACGACGGTGCTCGGATCGGCCACCGCGGCCGATGTGGAGCCGCTCACCGGCGTCGCAAGCAAATTGGCCGAATGCAGGTCGGCAAATCAACTCGCGCAATATGGCGTGGCCCCTGCCTCGGCGAGAACCTTCGCCGAGATCATCGCGCAGCCCGCCAGCTGGGTCGAAATCACGGCGAACGAGCGGCATCCCGGCGG
The DNA here is from genome assembly GCA_035492865.1 of Mycobacterium sp. Taxonomy (GTDB): domain Bacteria; phylum Actinomycetota; class Actinomycetes; order Mycobacteriales; family Mycobacteriaceae; genus Mycobacterium. The sequence continues at coordinate 4,782 of DATJIX010000399.1, forward strand.
CACCTATACGCAGGCCGACGTCGCGGCTGGGGTACTGGATTCCAGCAAGGGCCGCATCGTGTCGATCCCGCGCCGGGTGAACGGCGAGTTGTACGGCAGCTTCCTGCCCGGCAGCCAGGAGAACCTGCAGCGCGCGCTCGACGGGCTGATCGAGTTTCTGCCGTCCCGCACCTGGTTCGAGCAGAACGAGGCAGACGGGCACGGGGACTGAGCTTGGACACTCCGCCACCCGATTTCGATGACGAGCGCGACGATCTGGCCGCGCTCGATTTCTCGGTTGCCGAAGCCGAGCCTGCCGGGTCGGATCTCGATGCGTTGGACGGCTACGCCGAAGAGGCCGCGGACGACGGCGTCCCGGTGCCGGTGTTCACCGTCACCAACCCACCCGGGACGGTGACGGTGACGGCGTTCCTGGACGGCCGCGTCAAGCAGGTCGACCTATCGCAGAAGGCGGCCGACATGACGGAGGCGGATCTCGCCGACGAGATTGTCGTCATCGCGCGGCTGGCCACCCAGGACGCCCGATCGGCCCAGTACGCCTACATGCTCGAAGGCATGCGGGAGCAGGGCCATGACGACGTCGCAACCCGCGACTTCCTCGCCCGGGATCTGGATCTGCCGACCCCGGAGGCAGCCAAAGCCGCTCGGGCACAGCTGTTTTCGACTAGATACGCAGGTGATCATGACTGAGCATCTCGCCAGCCTCTTCGGCAGCGCCGTCGGCATGCTGGCCAGTTCCCAATCGCGATCGTTCGAGCTGTTCACCGAGATCACCACGATCGACGAAACCGCTTGTGACGCATGGGTGGGGCGGATCCGCTGCGGCGACACCGACCGCGTGACGTTGTTCCGCGCTTGGTATTCGCGCTCCAATTTCGGGCAGCTCGCCGGATCTGCGGAGATTCCGATGAACAGCCTTGGTGCCAGGATCCCGATCGGCGGGATGTTCGGCGACATCACCTATCCGATCAATTCGCCGCTGGCGATCACGATGGGCTTCGCCGCGCACGAGGCCGCCGTCGGTAATTACGCCGACGCGATGGAGGCCCTTGAAGACGCCCCGTCCACCGGCGCTGAACACTTGGTGTCCTGGGTCAAGGCCGTCATCTACGGCGCAGCGGGACGCTGGACAGACCTGATCGACGAAGTACGGGGTGCAGGAGGTTGGCCGGACAAGTTCCTGGCGGCGGCCGCCGGTGTCGCACACGGCGTCGCGACGGCCAACCTCGGTCTGTTCACCGAAGCCGAACGTCGTCTGACGGAGTCGAATTCGTCGCAGGCCGGGGAGGCGTGCGCGCCGGCGATCGCCTGGTATCTGGCGATGACACGGCGCAGTCAGGGCAACGAAGAAGCGGCGGTGGCGCTGCTCGAGTGGCTACAGGCCACCCACCCGGAACCGAAGGTTGCTGCTGCGCTGCGTGATCCGACCTATCGGCTGGTCACCACCACGCCCGAGAGGATCGCGTCGCGTCGTGACCCGTGGGATCCGTCCAGCGTGGTCGCCGACACCTCGGGTCGGGAGAAGCTGCTCGCCGAGGCGCAGGCCGAACTCGATCGGCAGATCGGGCTGACCCGCGTCAAGGAGCAGATCGATGCGTATCGTGCGGCCACGCAGATGGCCAAGGTCCGCGCCGCCCGTGGCATGAAGGTCGCACAGGCCAGTAAGCACATGATCTTCGCGGGCCCACCCGGCACCGGTAAGACGACGATTGCCCGGGTGGTGGCCAGCATCCTGGCCGGGCTCGGTGTCATCGCCGAGCCCAAGCTCGTCGAGTCCTCTCGTAAGGATTTCGTCGCCGAGTACGAAGGCCAATCGGCGGTGAAGACCAGCCGCACGATCGACCGTGCCGTCGGCGGCGTGTTGTTCATCGACGAGGCATACACCTTGGTGCAGGAGCGCGACGGTCGCGCCGACCCGTTCGGCACCGAGGCGCTGGACACGCTGCTGGCCCGGATGGAAAACGACCGCGACCGCCTGGTGGTGGTGATCGCCGGATACAGCGCCGATATCGACCGCCTGCTGGAATCGAACGACGGCCTGCGGTCGCGGTTCGCCACCCGCATCGAGTTCGACTCGTACACGCCCGATGAGATCGTCGATATCGCGAAAGTGATTGCCGCCGCGAATGACTCGACCCTCGACGAGGAGGCGGCCAAGCGGGTGCTCGACGCGGCCACCCTGCTGTCCGAGCGATCGCTGAACGGTAAGCCTGCGCTGGACATCGCCGGCAACGGTCGGTATGCCCGCCAGTTGGTGGAGGCCGGCGAGCAGAGCCGCGACATGCGGCTGTCGCGATCGCTGGATTTCGAGAGCCTTGGCGTCGAACAGCTCAGCGAGATCAACGGCGAAGACATGGCCGCCGCGATATCGGCCATCCATTCCCGGCTGAACATCAGCGAGTAACCGATGGCGAGTTTCCGACTAACTACCAAGGTGCAGGTCAGCGGCTGGCGCTTCCTGCTTCGCAGGGTCGAGCACGCGATCGTGCGTCGTGACACCAGAATGTTCGACGATCCGCTGCAGTTCTACAGTCGCGCGGTAGGCGCCGGGATCACGATCGCGGTGCTGGTCTGTCTCGGCGCGGGATTGCTCGCGTACTTCAAACCGCTCGGAAAGCGGGGCGGTGACGCGCTTCTCGTCGACCGCAGCACCAACCAGCTGTACGTGGTGATGCCCGGCACCGGGCAGCTGCGGCCGGTCTACAACCTGACGTCGGCGCGGCTCGTGCTCGGCAACTCGGGCATGCCGGTGGCGGTCAAGTCCGACGAGCTGAACAAGATGCCGAAGGGCCAGCCGATCGGCATTCCCGGCGCGCCGTACGCCACCCCGGTCGGCGGGGCGCAGTCGATGTGGACGCTCTGCGACACGGTGACCAAGCCCGAGAGCGTCGCGCCGACGGTGGACACGTCGGTGATCGTCCAGCCGTTGATGGTGGACAACTCGGTCGGTCCGATGCGTCCCGACCAGGGTGTGCTGGTGTCGTACAAGGACAACGACTGGCTGGTCACCAACGACGGCCGCCACGTGATCGACCTGGCCGACCGCGCCGTCACATCGGCGGTGGGTATCCCGGTGACGGCCAAGGCCACCCCGATCAGCGAGGGCTTGTTCAACGCGCTACCGAACGCGGGGCCCTGGCAGCTGCCCGGCGTGCCTGCCGCGGGTGCCCCCAATACCGTTGGCCTGCCGCCGAATCTGGTGATCGGCGCGGTGTTCACCGCGGTGACCGAGTCGGGTGACCAGCACTATGTGGTGCTGCCCGACGGGGTCGCGAAGGTCAACGACACCACCGCGGCGGCGCTGCGGGCCACAAACTCGTTCGGGCTGATCTCGCCGCCCTCGGTGGAGTCCAGCGTGGTGGCGAAGATTCCGGAGCAGGTGTACACCTCGCCTCTTCCCGACAAGCCGCTGGACGTCCTGCTGCGCGAGGACGCGCCGACGCTGTGCTGGTCGTGGGAGCGTGAGCCGGGCGACCAGGCCCCCAAGACCACGGTGATCAGCGGCAGGCATCTGCCGGTCCCGTCCGCGGCACTCACCACCGGCATCAAGCAGATCGGCGGCAGCTCAACGGTTTACATCGATGGCGGCCAGTTCGTGCGGCTGCAGTCGCCGGATCCCCGTTACGGCGAGAGCCTCTACTACATCGACCCGCAGGGGGTGCGTTATGGCATCTCCGACGAGGAGACCGCCAAGACCCTTGGGTTGACGGGGCCGCGGACAGCGCCATGGCAGGTGGTCTCGCTGTTGGTCGACGGGCCGGTGCTGTCCAAGCAGGCCGCGCTGCTCGAACACGACACGCTTCCTGCCGATCCGAATCCCCGCAAGCTCGAAGGCGCAGGCCCGCAGCCGGCAACGGCAGGAGGCGGCTGATGACCACCAAGAAGTTCACCCCGATCATCAAGCGGGGGCCGAGATTAACGCCAGGCGAGATCACCGTCACGCCGCCCGACGACCTCGGCATCGAGATCCCGCCGTCGGGTATCCAGAAGGCGTTGCCGTGGGTGATGGGCGGCGGCATGCTCGGCATGATCGCGATCATGATCTTCACCGGCATCAGGCAGCTTTCGCCGTACATGCTGATGATGCCGCTGATGATGGTGATGGCGACGGTCGGCTTCATGGCCGGCGGTGGGCCCGGCGGTAAACGGGTGCCCGAAATCAACGCCGACCGCAAGGAATACCTGCGATATCTGGCCGGGCTGCGGACGCGCGTGACGTCATCTGCCGCGGCGCAGGTGACGTTCTTCAATTACCACGCACCGCATCCCGAGGATCTGCTGTCCCTCATCGGCACCAACCGGCAGTGGTCGCGACAGATCAACGCCGACTTCTACGCGGCCACCCGCATCGGCATCGGCTCGGAGCCTGCGGTCGATCGACTGCTGAAGCCCGCGGTCGGGGGCGAGCTGGCGGGCCCGCAGGGTGCGCCCCAACCGCACCTCGAACCTGTCAGCCACATGTGGGTGACGAAGTTCTTGCGCACCCACGGGCTCATCCATGATTGCCCGAAACTGGTGCAGCTGCGCACATTTCCGACGATCGCGGTCGGTGGCGACGCGGCGGGCGCCGCCGGATTGTTGCGTGCGATGGTCTGCCATCTCGCGGTGTTCCATCCGCCGGACCTGCTGCAACTGCGGGTGCTCACCGATAACCCCGAGGACCCCGACTGGGCGTGGCTCAAATGGCTACCGCACGTCCAGCATCAGAGCGACACCGACGCCGCGGGCGCCACCCGGTTGGTGTTCACCCGCCCCGACGGGTTGAGCGATCTGACCGCGCGCGGCCCGCACACCGCCGATTCGGCGCCCAGCGGACCGTA
>DATJIX010000400.1:0-16016 GCA_035492865.1 Mycobacterium sp.
GTGACCTCGACGGGGTCGCCGTAGATCGCGCTGTTGAAGTACTGCTGGGCGTCGCCTGTCGACAGGTTGATGCAGCCGTTGGTGACGTTGGTGTTGCCCTGCGCGCCCGAGCTGGCCGGGTTGGCGTGGATGAACTCGCCGTTGTTGGAGATCCGCACCGCGAACCGCTCGTGGGCATTGCTGTACCCGGCGGCGGGGTTGGTCATGTAGAAGTCTTCGTACTTCTCGGTCACGACGTGGACACCGCTGCGGGTGATGTTGCGCGGCAGGTCGCCCTCGCCGTAGCTGCACGGGAAGTCCATGATCACGGCGCCCGTCCCGTCGAGCACCTGGATGCGGTGCGACGAAGCCTCGGCCTTGACCACCTGGCGGCGGCCGATCTCGAAGTTCAGCGTGATGTCCTGAGCGCCGTACGCATCGTCTCCGAACGGCACGCCGTAGAGCTTCGCGTCGACGCTGATCTTGGTGCCCGCCGGGTAGTAGTCCTTCGAGCGGTAGTGCACCCGCGACCCGCCCACCTCGTCGGGCAGCCACGCCCAGCTGCCCTCCACGGCAGGCTCGGTGGTGACCTTCAGGGCCTTCTCGACCGATGCCTTGTCGGTGATCGACGCGTCGAACTGGATGATGATCGGCGCGGCGACCCCGACGACCTGACCGTCGGCGAGCTGGAACTGACCGTTGACCTGTTTGGTCGGGTTGATGGTGGTGAAGCTGCCCTGTACAGGAACGGCCTTGCCGTCGTGCCCGACCACAGAGCCTGCCCAGCTGTACGAGACGCCGTAGCCGAGCGGTTCGGTGGTGACGAAGCTGGTGCGGTCGCGGTTGAGCGCGCCTGCGACGGGCTTGCCGTCGGCGTTTGTCAGCGCGACCTTCTGGAACCAGCCGTCCTTGACCTCGACGCGCACGGGGTCGACGGGCGCCACATCCTTGGCCGCGTCCGCGGGCTGGTAACTGATGGACGGCGCGGCGGGCGCAGCAGGTGCGTCGGCCGACGGTTTGCTGATCCTGGTTCCGCAGGCCGCCAATGCACCCGGCGCGACGACTCCGACCGCGAGGGCAGTCAGGATATGCCGCCGACTGATCGGCGGGAGCGGATTGGCGGGGGTCACGTGGACCCAGGGTACCTAGAGAGCGGCCCCAATCAGAATCGGCTCGGGTGTGAGTTCGATCCCGAATGCCGTTCTGACACCATCCCGTACCGTCCTGGCCAGCGCAATTACGTCGGCAGTGGTGGCGGCTCCCCGATTGGTCACAGCCAACGCATGCTTGGTCGACAGCCGCGCTGGGGCGTCGTCGCCGGGGTAGCCCTTGCCGAAACCCGCCCGCTCCACCAGCCAGCCCGCGGCGAGCTTGACGCCGTCGGGAGCGGGGTAGCTCGGCACCGGTCCCTCGACGCCGGCCTTCAGCCGCTCGAACTCCGCTGGCGTGACGACCGGGTTGGTGAAGAAGGATCCGACGCTCCAGGTGTCGTGGTCGGCGTCGTCGAGCACCATGCCCTTGCCGGTCCGCAGCGACAGCACCGCCTCCCGAACCCTCATAGGGTCGACGCGGGAGCCGGCCTCGGCGTCCAGCGCGGTCGCGAGTTCGCCGTAGCGCAACGGGGCGCTTCGTCCGTCGGCGTCAAGCGCGAACTCCACCTCGAGCACGACAGCGTCCTGTGAATGCTTGAGAATGCTTGTGCGGTAACCGAATTCGAGGACGCCCGGCGACACCCAGCGGTCCTCACCGGTGCGGCGGTCGAGCAGTCGGACGCGGCGAATCGTTTCGGCGACCTCGGCGCCGTATGCGCCGACGTTCTGTACGGGCGTCGCGCCAGCGGAGCCGGGGATGCCCGAAAGGCACTCCAACCCACCGAGCCCGTGCGCCAGCGAGGTGACGACCACGTCGTCCCACGCCGCGCCTGCCTCCGCGCGCACGACGTTGTCCTCGACGGTGATCTCGGTGTTGGCCAGCAGCACGACGGTCAGGTCGGTGAGATCGTCGGCAAGCACCACGTTCGATCCACCGGCCAGGATCAGTACGTCGTCGACGGCCCCCAGCGTCGCGACTATCTGCTCAGTGCTCGTACAAGTGATCAACCGGCGGGCAACGGGTCCGATGCGCAGCGTGGTCAGCGGCGCCAGCGGCACGTCGTCGGCGACGGCCGCTCCCCCCAGTTCCACACCGGTCACGGGCGGTAACGGTAGCGTGGCCAGCTATGCCGAGATCATTCGACATGGCCACCGAATACGGGGGCAGCGTCGGACAGGTCCATCAGGCATTCAGCGATGAGCTGTATTGGCTGGCACGGCTGGCCGATTCCGGTGTCGACGACTATTCGTTGGATTCTTTGACCGTCGATGGGCAGGCCATCTCCGTGAAGACCACCCAGCGGCTGCGGGCCCACCGGCTGCCCGCGGTGGTGACGCAGTTCCATCGCGGCGATGTCGCGCTGGTTCGCGAGGAGCGCTGGTCGCCGATCCGCGACGAGCAGGCCACCGCGACCATCCAGCTGGCCATCATCGGCGCGCCCGCGAGGTTGAGCGGCGACGCGGTGCTCGTCCCTGCGAATTCCGGCGCCGGTTCGCGGCTGGACTTTCACGCCACCGTTCAGGTCGACGTGCCGCTCGTCGGGGGCAAGATCGAGAGCTTCATCGGCAGCCAGCTGGTGGACCTGCTGATTGCAGAACAGCGCTTCACCACGGTGTGGATCAACGAAAATGCGTAACGCGTAAGTAAAATCATGTTCCATGTCGTGTCGCATGGATCACCCACCGAGCGTTCACCGCTGACTGGATCTCCAAGCATCACTAGGCCGGTCGGCGCCATCACGCGCGGCACCACCGGTCATAACCGGCTGCGCCGCAGCGACCGGTGGTTGGTGCACTCGCGGCGGGTGCGCGCCGCCCTGCAGGCGGCCGCCGATCCACTGGTGATCGACCTCGGCTACGGCGCGCTGCCGGTGACGACGCTGGAGCTGGCCGCGCGGCTGCGCGTGGTGCGCGCCGACGTCCGAGTACTCGGCCTTGAGATCCACCCCGAGCGAATCGTGCCACCCAGGGAAGGTGTCGAGTTCGCGCTCGGCGGCTTCGAATTAGCCGGGCGCAGACCGGTTTTGGTGCGGGCGTTCAACGTGCTGCGGCAATATCCGGTCGACGCGGTCGCCGACGCGTGGTCGGTGATGCAGGCACAGTTGGCGCCAGGCGGACTGATCGTCGACGGCACCTGCGACGAGTTGGGCAGGCGCTGTTGCTGGGTGTTGCTCGACGGCGAGGGTCCGATCAGCCTCACTCTGGCATGCGATCCGTTCGCGATCGAGAAGCCGTCGGATCTGGCCGAGCGGTTGCCGAAGGTGCTGATCCACCACAACGTCGCGGGCCGGCCCATGCACACACTGCTGACCGCGGCCGACCGCGCGTGGGCCAGTGTCGCGGGCCACGGCGTATTCGGGCCGCGGGTGCGCTGGCGCGCGATGCTGGACCTGCTGCGTGATGAGGGCCTGCCTGTCGAACCGCCGCGGCGGCGGATGCGCGACGGTGTTCTCTCGGTGCCCTGGACCGTCGTCGCACCCCGCTAGCTCGTGGACTCCAAATACCACGTACGCCAGACGATTTCGGTCAACGTCTCGGCGATGGTGTCATCTGCCTCGGGTGGCGAGTTGCGCACCAATTGGTGACATGTCCGCTCGATCATCCACGACAGCGCGCACGAGGTCTCCCAGCTGTGCCTGGGCCCGTCGGCTCCCGCGGCGATGGCCCGGTCCAGCGCGGCCTTGGCCTGCTCGGCGACGGCCTGCACGATCGCCGTGTGCGCTTCGGCCACGACCGGGTCGTAGCTGGCCAGTTCGTTCATCGCGGTGAGCACGGCCAGATGCCGGCGATAGACCGCGATGATCTGGCGAACCGAGCGTCGCGCGATCTCGGCGGTGGGCTGTTCGGCCACGTCGAACCACAGCGCAGCGGCGGCGCCCAACTCCGCGGTCACCTGCCGTGTCAGCTCCAGAAGCAGCTGCCGCTTGTCCTCGAAGTAGATGTAGAACGTCGCGCGGGAGATGCCCGCCTCGGTGGCCAACCGGTCGACGCTCAGGTCGGTGAATGACAGTCCGGCGGCCATCAATCGTTCCGTCGCCTCGAGAAGCTGCTGTGTGATTTCGGCGCGGCGCTGCTGTCGGTTCGATTGCGCCTTACCGGATCTGGTGACCACAGCACGACGATAGCGCCATGTTGGACGAATCGGCTAGACATAGTGTCTTGACACTACGTCTGACACGGATTTACCCTTTCACCCATGCCAGTGCCGTTATGGGCCGCGCGTCGCATGCTCGGTATGCGCGATCGGATGCTGAATCTCGCCAATGCCGCGCTGCCCGGCGAGGTTTCACTGCTCGTCGATGTCGTGTTCGGGATGACCAAGACCAAGATCGCGGGCGTGCTGGTGTCCTCGGGGATCGCCGATGCGCTGGGCGAGGGCTCGCGAGCGCCCGTCGACCTGGCGCGCGAGCTGGGACTGGACCCCGACATGACGGTCAGGATCGTCGACGCTGCTGTCGCATTCCGCCTGATGCGGGTCGACCGCGATGGTCGGGCGCGCCTGACGAAAATGGGTGCGCCGCTACGGCGCGACCACCCAAAGTCGATCACGTCCTGGGTTACCTATTACGCGCACCCCGACACCGCAGCAGCCCACGCGCACCTCGATGCGCGGCTGCGCGATGGTGACGAATCCTCGGGATACAAAAGGGCTTTCGGCAAGTCGCTGTGGGAGTACTTCGACGACCACCCGGATGTGGGAGCCAGCTTCGCCGATGCGATGCGTCAGATGACCGAGATCGACCTGGCCGGGTACGTGCGGGCTTATCCGTGGCCGCGCGATGGAGTCATCTGCGACGTCGCGGGCGGGATCGGGCACATGCTCGCGGCGATCCTCGACCATCGCCCGAACGCTCGTGGCATCCTCCTCGACTCACCCGACGTCATCGGGCAGGCCGAGGGCTACCTCCGCCAGCGCGGGTTGGCCGACCGAATCGAGCGACAGACCGGCGACCTGTTCGGTGAACTGAACGCCCGCGCCGACGTCTACACGATGAAGTGGATCCTGCACGACTGGGGCGACGACGCCTGTCGCGACATCCTCAAGCGGGTGCGCGCCACCATGCCGTCCGGATCAAAGCTGGTCACGATCGACTGGCACCACGAACGCGGCAGGCCAAACGCGTCGACACCGGTGTGCGACATTCTCATGGTCGCCTGCTGTGAGGGCGGGCGGGAGCGCTCGCCGCAGGAGGTACACGACTTGATGCGCGACGCTGGGCTCACGCCTGGACGCGTCCGCCACCACGGGCTGACGATGCTGGTCGAGGGCCTCGCCCCGTAGTCTGGCGGCATGCGAATTGCGCTCGCGCAGATCCAGAGCGGTACGGAACCCACGGCCAACCTCGGCCTGGTCGAGGAGTACACGCTTCGCGCCGCCGATCAAGGCGCGCGCCTGGTGCTGTTCCCCGAAGCGACGATGTGCCGGTTCGGGGTGCCGCTCGCGCCGATCGCCGAACCGCTTGACGGCTCGTGGGCGACAGGCGTGCGCGCGATCGCCGAGCGCGCGGGCGTCGTCGTCGTGGCGGGCATGTTCGTCCCGGCCGACGACGGCAGGGTGACCAACACACTGATCGCGACGGGCCCTGGTGTCGACACGCACTACGACAAGATCCACCTGTACGACGCGTTCGGCTTCACCGAGTCGGACACCGTGGCGCCGGGACACGAACCCGTGATCATTTCGGTCGACGGGGTGAACGTCGGACTGACCCTCTGCTACGACGTTCGCTTCCCCGAGCTCTACGTCGAATTGGCCGAGCGCGGAGCGCAACTCATCACCGTGCACGCCTCGTGGGGCACCGGCCCCGGCAAGCTCGAGCAGTGGACGCTGCTGGCGCGCGCCCGCGCGATCGACACCACGGGCCTCGTCGCCGCGGTGGACCAGGCTTATCCGGGAGACGAACTCGCCGCGGCCGGACCCGTCGGTGTGGGCGGCAGCCTGGTCGCATCGGCGCTCGGTGAAGTGGTGGCATCGGCAGGGGCCGACCCGCAGCTTCTCGTGGTCGATCTCGACTTCGACGCGGCGCAGAAGGCCCGCGAGACCATCGCGGTGTTGCGCAACCGCTCAGAGTTCGCGCGTGCCGATAAGGCAGAATCGCTCAGGTGACTGATCCCTGGGCGCGCCCGGCCAACCAGGTCCCGCCCGTCCCACCGCCGCCACAGTTTCCGCAGGGCCCGCCGCCGGGCCAGCCGGCACCTCCACCAGGCGCACCGCAGCAGAAGGACTCGTCGCTGCTGGGGAAGATCACGAACCTGTTCCGCGACCCGCTGTCGATCATCCTTGTCGTCGTCATCGTTCTCGCGCTGGCCGCGGCGGGTCTGCTGGGCGGCGAACTGTATGCGCGCAGCCGTGCCGACGACGTGATCGCCGCGGCCGCCCAGTGCGTGGTGCAGGACAACGCGTCGGTGTCGTTCGGCGCACTGCCGCCATTTCTCTGGCAGCACATGACCGGCCACTACACCAACATTCACTTCGAAACGGCGGGCAACCAGATCCGTCAGGCCAAGGGGATGAAGGTCAACGTCGAAATCAACGACGTCCGGCTCACCGATACCGGGGACTCCAGCGGGTCGATCGGATCGTTGGTCGCGAACGTGACCTGGTCGTCGCAGGGCATCAAGGACACCATTGCGGACGCGATCCCACTTGTCGGCGCATTCGTGACCGGGGTGTCGACCAATCCGTCCGCGGGCACCATCGAGTTGCAGGGCGCGCTGGGCAGCGTCACCGCCAAGCCGGCGGTCGTCGACAACGGAATCTCGCTGCAGGTAACGGAATTGACCGGGCTCGGCTTCACGCTGCCGCGCGAGACCGTACAGCCTGCGCTCGACGCGTTCACCGACCAGCTGACCAAGAACTATCCGCTCGGCATCAAGGCGGATTCGGTGCAGGTTACCGATAGCGGTGTGACGAGCCAGTTTTCGACGCAGAACGCGTCGATCCCGAAGGGACAGCAGGACCCCTGCTTCGCGGGATTGTGATCCCGGGCCCGCCGGGGGCGGGTAAGCAATCGCCCGGCTCTGAGCGACAGTGTCGCCGGTAGCGACTTTGTCGCCACGAGGCGGGCACCAGGACAGTCGGCCCTGTGGGCCTCACGTCTAGTTCAGGCCGTCGAGCACCGCGCGGGTGCCGGACAGCCCGAGCCGGGTGGCACCCGCATCGAGCATCGCGACCGCATCGTCCGCGCTGCGGATGCCTCCGCTGGCCTTGACCCCCAACCGGTCCCCCACCGTCTGCGCCATCAGTTCGACCGCACGCACCGACGCGCCGCCGCTGGGGTGAAAGCCGGTGGAGGTCTTGACGAAACCCGCGCCCGCATCCTCGGCCACCCGGCACACGTCGATCAGTCGCTGCTCGGATCCCGCGGCGAGTAGGACGGCGGACTCCACGATCACCTTCAAGATGGTGTCGGGCGGGATCGCGTCGAAAACCGTTGCGATATCGGCCCGTACCGCATCGAAGTCGCCGTCGAGCGCCGACCCGACATCGATCACCATGTCGATCTCGTCGGCACCGGCAGCCACGGCAAGGCGCGCTTCCTCGGCTTTGATCGCCGAAAGATGTTTTCCCGACGGGAATCCCACGACCGACGCGATCGCGTACCCGCCGGTGCGGAACGACTTGGCCGTCGCCACCATGGTAGGTGACACACACACGGCGAACACGCCGAGCTCATCGGCTTCGCGCAGCAGTGCGACGACGTCGGCCTCGGTCGCCTCGGGTTTGAGCAACGTGTGGTCGACGAGCGCGGCCACCCCGTCCCGGCTGTAGCGCCGCACTAGAACGGTTCTTCGGTGCCACCGGGATTGCAGCCCGCGGCGACCATCTGCTCCTCGGACACCTTGTTGCGCCACGGCTCGAGGTTCCAGCTGACCTTGCCCGGTTCGAAGAGTTCGGCGTAATGCCAATGGCACAGGAACTGGTCCTGCATTCCCGGCAGGTCGGCGTCGGGCGACAGTGTGAGCACCTCGGACCATGCCTCACCGGCCTGGGCATCGGAATTGGCGTCCAGCGACGCCTGGCGCGCGGCGGGTGTCGGGTAGACGCGCAGGCTGGACATGTCGCCCCACTTCGCCCACTGGACGTGGTCGACGTACGGGGGGCCGGGCACGGGGTCGGCCGACGCGACGGGCGCCAGCGCGAGGGGAATGGTGATGGCCGCGGCCGCGGCGATGAAGGCTAGGCGCACGCGGTTAACGGGACTTGCCCTGAATTTCGAGGATCTTGGGCCGAACGTCGACGAGGTAGACGCCCGCGGCGACCGCCGCGATGGCCACTCCGGTGATGCCGAGCACCAATGCCAGCAGCACGCCGACGCCGAGGATCACCAGCCAGACCGGCTTGGTCAGCTTGTCCGCGGCGGTGTAGGCGTCCTGTCGCTGCAGGGCCGCGTGAACGAACGCGTAGACCGTGGTCACCAATACCGCGATCTGCAAAACAGCGAGGACGTAACCCACTAGGCCTTGAAGCTCCACATAGCTAGCCTAAGCGGGTTACGTCCCCGGGTCGACTCTGAGTCGCCCGCTAGGGGCGACGCGAGCCCTTATTTACTTCTGGGTGACCTTCTTGGCCGCAGCCTTCTTGGCAGGAGCAGCCTTCTTGGCAGGAGCAGCCTTCTTCGCCGGGGCCTTCTTGGCCGGGGCGGCCTTTGCGGCCTTCTTCGGCAGCTCGACGCCGACCAGCTTGGCGGCACGCTCGCCGACTGCGCGGGTCTGCGACGCCACGTTGCCCAGCGCTTCCTGGGTCAGCTCGACGGCCTGATCCGAGTAACGCTCGACGCGCTCGCGACCCTCTTCCAGCGCATTCGTGCTGCGGATCCGCTCGAGGGCGGCCTCGCCACGCTCGACGAGGTTGTTGTAGCGGCTCTGTGCGGCCTCCGCGTAGCTCTCGGCGACCTTGCGCAGCTCTTCGGACGTCAGCCGCTCACGCAGCTCACCGAACTGGGTCGGCAGGTCTTCCTGCAGCTTGGTCAGGCGGGCACGGCTCTCCTCGACGCGCGCCTGGGTGTCGGTGCGGGCCTCGCCGGCACGCTCACGCAGGGTGGCGACGATCTCGTTGACCCGCTCGAGGGCGAGGTCGGCGGCGCCGACCGCAGCGAGCAGCGGGGCCTTCAGGTCGTCGACGGTGGGCTGGTTCTTGGCAGCGGTTTTCTTCGCCATTGTTGTTTCCTCTCAAAGACTTTCGTTGAATTGCTGGATCTCTAAAGTGGGTGGGTGCTCAGTAAGTTCAGTCGTCGGCTCCTCACTGACGGCTTCGTTCTGTTGGCAAAACGACGTGTAGATGTCGAGCAGCACCTGCTTCTGCCGCTCGGTAATCGCCGTGTCGGTGATGATCGCGTCGCGGACTTCGCTCGCCTCGCTGGCCTCGAGAATCCCGGCCCGCACATAGAGCACTTCCGCTGACACCCGAAGCGCCTTGGCGATCTGCTGCAGCACGTCGGCCGAGGGTTTCCGCAATCCCCGCTCGATCTGACTGAGGTAGGGATTGCTGACGCCGGCCTTCTCGGCCAACTGCCGCACGGATACCTGCGCTGCCTCGCGTTGCGTTCGGATGAAGCTGCCGATGTCCTGTGCTGCGTTCTGAGCAGCACTGGACACGACGGCGGCAAGATTTTCATCCTGCGGCATGGCGTAGCCCCCTCGGTTTGCGTCAGGTCTTCCGTTGGATTGACTCCAGTGCGACGCAATCAACCGTACGACGGGGTGCTAACTTTTGCAAGCAGTAGTTAGCGCAGGTCAGAAGAGAAGCTGGGCTATCGAATAGATCACCAGGCCGGCCAGCGCACCCACTACGGTGCCATTGATCCGGATGAATTGCAGGTCACGGCCGACGTGGAGTTCGATGCGACGGCTGGCCTCGTCGGCGTCCCATCGCTCGATGGTCTCGGTGATGATCGCTGTGATTTCCGTCCCATACTCGGAAACCAGGTGCTGAGCTGCCCGCACGATCCAGTTGTCGACCTTGTCGCGCAGGTCGGCGTCGTCTCGTAGGGACTCACCGATGTGGACGACGGAGTCGGCGACGCGGATTCGCAGCGCCGACGACGGGTCGTCGACGGATTCCAGAATGATCCGCTTGGCCGCCGTCCACGCCGTCTCCGCGGCCCTGGCGACCTCGTCGCGGGCCATGATCTGTTCCTTGACGTTCTCGGCGCGCTGAATCGTCGGGTCGTCGTGCTGCAGGTCGTCGGCGAACTCGAACAGGAAGCGGGTGGCCGACCGCCGCAGTTCGTGGTCGGGGTTGCGGCGCACCTTGTCGGTGAAGTCCATCAGCTCGCGGTGGATGCGGTCGCCGACGAGGTGGTCGACCCAGCGGGGCGACCAGGTGGGCGAGTCGCGCTCGACGACACGCTCGATGATGTCGCCAGCGTTCAGCGACCACTGAAACGCCCGGTCGGCGAGCAGCTGCAGCAGCGCCTCCTGACGTCGCTCGGCCAGCAGCGTGGCCAGCACCCGACCGATGGGCGGTCCCCACTGCGGCTCGGCGATGCGTTTGACGATCATCCGGTCCAGCACGTGCTGCACGTCCTCGTCGCGCAGCATCTCGACCAGCACTCTGAGCACGGTCGACGCTTCTGCCGCGACCCGCTGGGCGTGCGACGGCTCCACGAGCCACTTACCGAGCCTGCCCGCGATCTGGGCGTCGCGCAGCTTGGTCTCCACCACCTCGGGCGACATGAAGTTCTCCCGCACAAAGGCGCCCAGGCCCTCGCCCAGCTGGTCTTTCTTGCGCTTGATGATCGCGGTGTGCGGGATCGGGATGCCGAGCGGGTGTTTGAACAACGCGGTGACCGCGAACCAGTCGGCGAGCGCGCCGACCATGCCCGCCTCCGCCGCCGCACGCACGTAGCCCACCCACGGCGCCGCGCCGTTGGACTGGGCCCAGGTGCAGAGCAAAAAGATCACGGTGGCGCCGACCAGGAAACTCAGCGCGACGACCTTCATCCGCCGCAACCCGCGGCGGCGCTCGGCGTCGGCCTGGGCGTCGGCACCGGCTAGCGACTCGGCGAAGCTCCGGGTCGTGCCGGGAGGGGGTCGGTGTGCCACGCCTCCATAGTCCCCTATGACGCCGGTGTTCAACCGTCCCGTCCAGCCCGGTTACACATAACCGCCGTAGTATCGAGTGGACCTAGTGAACGGATCACGGCAACAGTGGCACAGCAGACACCGGCGCGACCCGTCAAGACCGACGGCCGCAAGCGGCGTTGGCACCAACACAAGGTGGAGCGGCGCAACGAGCTGGTAGACGGCACCCTAGAGGCGATCCGCCGCCGCGGCAGCAACGTCAGCATGGACGAGATCGCCTCCGAGATCGGGGTGTCGAAGACGGTGCTCTACCGCTACTTCGTCGACAAGAACGACCTGACCACCGCCGTCATGATGCGGTTCGCCCAGACCACCCTGATGCCGAACATGACCGCCGCACTGTCGTCGAATCTGGACGGTTACGCGCTGACCCGCGAGATCATCCGCGTCTACGTCGAGACGGTGGCCTCCGAGCCGGAGCCCTACCAATTCGTGATGGCGAACAACTCGGCGAGCAAGAGCAAGGCGGTCGCGGCCTCCGAGCAGATCATCGCCCGGATGCTCGCGGTGATGTTGCGCCGCCGCATGGTCGAGGCCGGGATGGACACCGGCGGCGTCACCCCGTGGGCCTACCACACCGTCGGCGGCGTTCAGCTGGCCACGCACTCGTGGATGAACGACCAACGGATGACCTCCGATGAGTTGATCGACTACCTGACCATGCTGTCGTGGAATGCGCTGCGCGGCATCGTCGAAGTGGGCGGCTCTCTTGAGAAGTTCCGCGAACAGGCACACCCGTCGCCGGTCCTTCCGCCACAATTGCTCGAACAATGAGCATCGATTCCGATCTACCCAGCCTGTGGTCGCATGAGCCCCACCTCTACTTGCAGTTCCAGCCGGGCCAGAACGTCGACGATATCGATGCCAACACAACCCCGGGTTTCGACGGCTCCAAGTCCGATGCCCCTGCACTGCAGGACGAGCGCAACATTCGCTTCGCCGAACTGCAGGAGATGCTCTACGCCAACAGTAGGTCCGGCGACACACGTTCTGTGCTGCTAGTGCTGCAGGGGATGGACACTGCGGGCAAGGGTGGAATCGTCAAACACGTTGTGGGAAGCGGAAACCCACAGGGCATCCGGTACGTGAGCTTCGGCAAGCCGACCGCGGAGGAACTGAAGCACCACTACCTGTGGCGTATTCGCAAAGCGCTACCACCGGCAGGGCATATCGGTGTGTTCGACCGTTCGCACTACGAGGACGTGCTGATCGTCCGCGTGCACGATCTCGTACCACCCGAGGTGTGGGAAAAGCGCTACGACGAGATAAACCGGTTCGAGCGCAAGCTTGTCGACAGCGGCACGACGATCATCAAAGTGGCGATGTTCGTCTCGCTCAACGAGCAGAAGAAGCGACTGGCGTCGCGCCTGACCCGGCCGGACAAATACTGGAAGTACAACCCGGCCGACATCGATGAGCGAAAGCTGTGGCCGAAATACGCGCAGGCCTACCAGGCGGTGCTCGACCGTACCTCGACGGAGTATGCACCGTGGTACATCGTGCCGTGCGACAAGAAGTGGTACAGCAGACTCGCAATCACTGAGTTGCTCATCGAGGCGCTGAAGAGTCTCAACATGTCTTGGCCGTCACCGGATTTCGACGTCGCCGCGGAAAAGAAGCGTCTGAAGGACGTCTGACTCTGCGCGAGCAGAGACTCAGTACTTGTAGAAGCCCTGGCCCGACTTCTTGCCCAGCTGACCCGCTTCCACCATCCGCAGCAGCAGCGGCGGCGGCGCGTAATGCGCGTCCTTGAGCTCCTCGTACATCGAGTCGGCGATCAGCTTCATGGTGTCGAGGCCGATCAGATCCGAAAGCCGCAGTGGCCCCATCGGATGCGACAGGCCGGCGACGATCGCTTTGTCGATGTCCTCGACGGTGGCGACGCCCGCCTCGACCATGCGAATGGCCGACAGCAGATAAGGCACCAGCAGTGCGTTGACGACGAAGCCCGACCGGTCGCTGCAGCGCACCACCTGCTTGCCAAGCACGTCGCTGGCGAACTTCTCGGTGCGCGCGATGGCAGCATCGGAGGTGACGAGCGTGTTCACCAGCTCGACGAGCGGCAGCACCGGCACGGGGTTGAAGAAGTGCAGACCCAGCACGCGGCCCGGATTCTTCGTCGCCGCAGCGATTTTCATGATCGGGATGCTCGACGTGTTCGATGCGAGCACCGCGTCGGGATCGGCGATGATCTCGTCGAGTGCGGCGAAGATCTTGCCCTTGACGGTCTCGTCCTCGATAACGGCCTCGATGACCAGCTGGCGATCCGCCAGGTCCTTGAGCTCGGTGGTGAATCTGAGGTTGGCGAGTGCCTGATCGCGTTCGCGCTCGGTGATCTTGCCTGTGCTGACACCCCGTTCGAGTGACTTCGTGATCCGCGTCCTGCCCGCGGTCGTCAACTCCTCGGTGGGCTCGTAGACGAGCACCGCGACACCGGCCCGCGCCGACACCTCCGCGATGCCCGCGCCCATCTGGCCCGCACCGATCACCGCTACTCGTTCAATGGAATTGCTCACTGCCGACTTCCTCTCACACAAGCGTCAGGCCCCGCCCAACACTTGTGGGCGGGGCCTGCGCTGTCAATGCCTATGCGGCTTAGTGGAACTGACCCTCTTCGGTCGAACCGCTCAGCGCGGTCGTCGACGAGGTCGGGTCCACGGTGGTGGCGATCCGGTCGAAGTAGCCGGCGCCAACCTCGCGCTGGTGCTTCGTCGCGGTGTAACCCCGCTCCTCGGCGTCGAACTCGCGCTCCTGCAGCTCGACGTAAGCGGTCATCTGGTTGCGGGCGTAGCCGTAGGCCAGATCGAACATCGAGTAGTTCAGGGCGTGGAAGCCGGCCAGCGTGATGAACTGGAACTTGAAGCCCATCGCGCCCAGCTCCTTCTGGAACTTGGCGATCGTCGCGTCGTCCAGGTGCTTCTTCCAGTTGAACGACGGCGAGCAGTTGTAGGCCAGCATCTGGTCGGGGAACTCGCTCTTGACGCCCTCGGCGAACTTCGCCGCCAGCTCCAGGTCCGGGGTGCCCGTCTCCATCCAGATCAGGTCGGAGTACGGCGCGTAGGCCTTGGCGCGGGCGATGCACGGCTCGAGACCGTTGCGCACCCGGTAGAAGCCCTCGGCGGTGCGCTCACCGGTGATGAACGGCTGGTCGCGCTCGTCGACATCGGAAGTGATGAGCGTGGCGGCCTCGGCATCGGTGCGGGCGATCACGAGGGTCGACACGTCGGCGACGTCGGCCGCGAGGCGGGCCGAGGTCAGGGTGCGGATGTGCTGCTGGGTCGGGATCAGCACCTTGCCACCGAGGTGACCGCACTTCTTCTCCGACGCGAGCTGGTCCTCCCAGTGCGAGCCCGCGACACCGGCCGCGATCATGGCCTTCTGCAGCTCGTAGACGTTCAGCGCGCCACCGAAGCCGGCCTCGCCGTCGGCGACGATCGGGGCCAGCCAGTTCTCGACGGACGTGTCGCCCTCGACCTTGGCGATCTGGTCGGCGCGCAGCAGCGCGTTGTTGATGCGGCGCACCACCTGCGGCACCGAGTTGGCCGGGTACAGGCTCTGGTCGGGGTAGGTGTGGCCGGAGAGGTTCGCGTCACCGGCGACCTGCCAACCGGACAGGTAGATGGCCTTCAGGCCGGCGCGCACCTGCTGCACCGCCATGTTGCCGGTCAGCGCGCCGAGGGAGTTGACGAACTCCATGTCGTGGAGCTGGTTCCACAGCACCTCGGCGCCGCGGCGGGCCAGGGTGGCCTCCTCGACGACCGAACCCTGCAGCGCCACCACGTCGGCGGGGGTGTAGGTGCGGGTGATGCCCTTCCACCGCGGATTGGTGTCCCAGTCCTTCTGGATCTCTTCCGGGGACTTCGGCTGGCCGACGGTCGACATTGGTGCTCCTTTTCTTGCAAGTCGCTGGAGCGCTACAACCCTGAAAGTTTGTTAACAGTCCAGCACCTTCACTTGTGTGCTAACTCGAGGATGCACCAAGCGATAACCGCAGGTCCACCCGTTTCACTTGCCAACTTTCGCCAACGTCGACCGTTAACTTGTTAAGTTTGCAAAGTGGCTATCTGCTGTACCGGTTCAGTAGCTACTGGCCAGTAGCGCGGTTTTGGCTGGTCAGTACGCTCGTACTGTTAAAGCCGAAACGGTCAGAGGGCGAAGATCGCAGCGACGGCTTTCGTCTCGTCGCCGACCGCATATGTGAGCGTTCTAACAGTGCGATCCGCGAGGTCGGCGCCGAACTGTTCGGTCGATCCGGCGGGGTGCACGTGCGAAATGATCTCCAGCTTGTCGCCAAGGGCCACCGCGGCGTCGTGCTCGATGGTCACCCGGATCGGCTTGTTGAGAAGCTCCGGCGTATTGAAGAGGTAGTCCTCGATCACGCTCCAGTACACGGAGTTGTTCATGTGGTCGAAGATGTCGATGTCGCTGACGCGAACCGGGTAATCGCGGATCTCAGCGGCGTCCTCGCGGCCACCGGGCCTCAGATACGGCTTCCACCGCAGCCTGTCGACCGCCGTGGTGCGCTGCAGACCTTCGATGAAGTCGTCGGAGATGCGTGCCGGCCCCTGGGTTTCCCGGTTGATGTTGATCCAGAACGCCTCGGACTCCATCAGCCCGCCCTTGCGGCCGTCGATGCGCACGCGCATCTCACACCACCGGTTCGACGTGCCCGAACACCAGCGCCGCATCCGCAACATGTCCTGGAACTCGACAGGCTTGATCAGGTCGATCATCGTGCGGCGCACGATCCACAGCGGATGGGTTTCCTCGAACCCCATCTCGCGCAGCTGATCCGAGCCGATGTCCTGGATGTGGCGGGTGGCGGCGTCGAACTTCAGCCTGCCCTCGCGGTCCACGTCG
>DATJIX010000401.1:0-17371 GCA_035492865.1 Mycobacterium sp.
GGTCGACGACGACCGCCTTGTCGTCACCCCGCCGGGCCAGCGAGTCACGCGCCATCTGCTCGAACGAAATCTTCTGCGGCCCACCGATATTCACAACATCGCCGAGTGGCGCGGCGACGGCCGCACGCGCCACGGTGCTGGTGACGTCGTCAGCGGCCACCGGCTGAATCAGCGCGTCGGGAACCCGCACCTCGTTGCCGTCGGTCATCGAATCGGTGATGGCGTCGGTGAACTCGGCGAACTGCGTCGCCCGCAGAATCGTGTACGGCACGCCGGACTCGGTGATGATCTGCTCCTGCACCACCTTGGCCCGCATGTAGCCGCTGTCGGGTAACCCGTCCACGCCGACTATCGACAGCGCGACATAGTGTTCGACCCCTGCGCGCTTCGCGGCATCCACCACGTTGGTGGTTGACGTCCTGAAGAACTCCATAACGGGATCGTCCTCGAACGACGGCGAATTGAGGACGTCGACGAGCGCATCGGCGCCACTGAGCGCATCGGCAAGGCCGTCGCCGGTCAGCACGTCCACTCCCGACTGACGCGACGCACCGACCGCTTGGTGTCCGTCTGCGGTCAGCAGGTCGACCACTTTCCTACCGATGAGACCGCTCGCGCCGAGCACTGTGATCCTCATGCCTACCATCAGACGCGTGCAACCCGTCGAAATCAATGCCGGTGCTTGGTATTTGCGCGCTCCCCGGGCCGACGACCTGATCGATGACCGCCCGGCGCTGGCCGACCTCGGCGAAACAGACCCCGACTACGTCACGGTGTGCAGCGCGCGATGGGAATCAGATACCCGCTACACCTGGGCGGTGTGTGAACCGACGACGGGCGAACTGCTCGCGGAGGTCAGCCTCGACCCCGTGGCGGCCACCCTGTGCACCCGCGCCAGGGACGGCCACGCCGACGCAGCCGAAACCGCGGCGCAGTCGGTACGCCGCTTCGCCGCAGCGGCGCTGGGCATCACGGTGTGACGCTGTCGATGTCCTGCCCGGATGCGAGATCCGCACAGTCGACCGCGACCACGTCGGTCCGCCCGCTGAGGAATGGTCGGGCCCCCTCGTCGCCGTGAAGCCCCGAACGCAGCTCCGGCCAGTGCCTGCGCGCGATGACGACCGGATGCCCCGGCCGGTCGCCGTACCGGGCGCGGGCCAGCCCCGACGCCGACGACCGTGCCGCGTCGAGCACCCGCCGCACCGTGTCGGCGCCGACATCGGGCGTGTCGACAGCGTGCAGGACCGCGTACTCGGCGTCGACGGCGTCGATGCCCGCACGCACCGACGCGCTCAGCCCCTGGTCCCAATCGGCTGCGACCACCGCACGCGCCGGCGGGGGCACGTCGACCACCGCGGCGCCCAAGACCACGACGACGTCGTCGCAGCCACCGTCTGCCAGCGCCGCCACGCAGGCGCGCAGCCACCGGCCACGGTCGGCGAGCACCTTCGGCTTGCCGTAGCGGGTCCCCGCGCCCGCAGCCAGCAGGACGCCTGCCGCCGCGCTGCTGTTACGCATGGGTCCAGTGTGGCAGCATCCCAGGCAAAGGCGGGCGTTGAGCTGGATCTATGCAGAAGCTTCTAGATCGATTGCCGGGACCTGCCGGTCGGGCGTATGGTCAAACCAGGTTGAGTTCACAGCCAAGCTGCAAACGTCAAGCGATGTGCAGGGTACAACCAACCGCTCTGCAGCGAAGGCTTTGAGGACGCAGGGCCCAAACTTTCTTGATGTGAGCCACAGTGCGAAATCACGTATTCCGACTGATGGAGTCACAATGTCTACCCCAACCTCTCGTTCGGCTTTCCCGGACAACCTCACCGAACCTGCCGACTGCCATACGGCGCATTTCGCCACCCGGTGGCTGCAACCCTCGACAGCAGTGATCGCCGCCCATGGCGAACTCGACGCGGCAAACGCACAGCAGTTCGTCGACTATGCGTTGCGACATGCCGCCAACACCGATCGCCTGGTGCTGGATCTGACCGGCGTGGACTTCTTCGGTACTGCGGGCTTTTCGGCCCTGCACACCCTGAACGTCCGCTGCGCGGCGGAGAAGATCGAATGGGCGATGGCGCCCAGCCCGGCGGTCACCCGGCTGATGCGGATCTGCGATCCGGACTCGGCGCTGCCGATCTCCGACAGCGTCGACGCGGCGCTTACCGCCGTGCAGGGTGAGCCGCGCCGGTTACTGCAACTGGTCCCGCAGTCGCGCTAGCGACTTCGCCAACAACCGGGACACGTGCATCTGCGAGATGCCGACCCGCTCGGCGATCTGGGTCTGCGTCAACGACTCGAAGAACCGCAGCAGCAGCACCTGCCGCTCACGCTCTGGCAACGCGGCGAGCAAGGGCCGCAACGCTTCTCGGTTCTCGATTTGATCCAGACCCAGATCCACGTCGCCGAGCGTATCGGCGATGGCGGGCGCATCCTCGCTGCCGCTGCCGCCGCTGTCGATCGACAGTGTGTTGTAGGAGCTGCCCGCGACCAGGCCCTCGACCACCTCGTCGCGGTCCATCTCGAGCTCAGCGGCGAGTTCCGTCGCGGTCGGCGCACGGCCGAGTCGCTGCGACAATTCGCCCGTCGCGGCGCCCAACCTCAGGTGCAACTCCTTGAGTCTGCGCGGCACCTTGACCGACCAGCTGTTGTCGCGAAAATGTCTGCGGACCTCGCCCATGATGGTCGGCACCGCGAACGACACGAAGTCCGATCCGGCGTTGACGTCGAACCGGATCACCGCGTTGACAAGACCAACGCGGGCCACCTGGACCAGATCGTCGCGCGGTTCACCACGTCCGTCGAACCTGCGGGCAATGTGATCGGCCAGCGGCAGGCACCTCTCGACGATGCGGTCACGCTGGCGCTGGAACTGCGCCGAGGCATCGGGCAGTCCTTCGAGTTCGCGGAACATGGCAGCGACGTCCGCGTATTCAGAGTTCGATCGTGACGACGAACCCTGGGCCGACGACGGGGTCACTGCAGCGAACTCGCTCGCCTCGTCGTCATGGAGATCCCGAACACCCGCTCCTCCGCGGGGCCCTGCCCGTCCTGGAATGTGCGCACCTCGTCGGTCAACGAACTGAGCACATGCCAACTGAAGCTGCCCGGGGCAAGGATGTCCGGGCTCTTACAGGTGGTCGACGCGTTGATGACGACCGCGTCGGCTTGCGGATCGACCACCAACAACAGTGTGGAGTCGGGAACCGCCGATCGGATCAGCCGGGTGCAGGCCTCGTCGACCGCGAGTCGCAGGTCGGCGACCGCGTCGAAATCGAGGTCCTCGAACGTCCCGACGGCCGCGACCAGAGTGCGCAGCACCGCGAGGTTCTCCAGTTTGGCCGCGACCCGGAGTTCGACGGACCGCGCGCTGCGCAGCAGCCCGCTGTCTGTGTTCGCGTCGGCCATCTGACCTCCCGGAAATTTCCTCGCGACACTACCCCAGGCCGCATCCGAGCTAGCCATCAGCGCTCCTTCGACCGGTTAGCGATGACGTGTAACGGTGCTGGTGGCGGGGTAATCCCTCGTCATGGAGGAACTCGCGCCACGGAGCCGGGTCGCGCCGACGATGCGGTGACGCCAATGCCGACAGCATCGACGCAGCGTTCACTGAGCTTTTAACCATGGTCCCCGTTCAATACCCCGCCACGGTCGCTCGTCAAACATGAGACTTCGCCGTAGCGCCGTGCGCGGCCCCGGGATACATCGGGTGCGCCGCGGCAAGGGGTTCTCCTACGAGGATTCAACCGGCACACCGGTCGCCGACGACGCGACCCTGCAGCGAATCAAGGACCTGGTGATCCCGCCCGCGTGGAAGAAGGTGTGGATCTGCCCCCACCCGAATGGACACATCCAGGCGGTCGGCACGGATGCTGCGGGCCGTCGCCAATACCTCTACCACCAGCGATGGCAAGAGGAACGCAACGAAGAGAAGTTCGACCGGGTGCTGGAGATGTCCACCGCGCTGCCGGATATGCGGCGGCGCATCGCGGCAGATCTTCGCGACCGCGGCCTCGAGCGCGACAGGGTGCTGGCGCTCGCCCTGCACCTGCTCGACCTCGGCTATTTCCGGGCGGGCGGCGAGCAGTACGCGGAGGAGAACAACTCCTACGGCATCGCGACGTTGCTCTGCGAGCACGTGACGCTGCAGAAGCAGGCCGTCGAGTTCGACTACCCGGCCAAGAGTGGAGTGCGTCGCACTCTGCTGATCGATGACCAGGAGGTGGTCCGCTCGGTGCGGGCACTGACGAGGGGTCGCCGCAGCTCTGACCGATTCTTGGTGTGCCGCAACAGTTCCGAATGGACCGATCTGCACGCCGATGACCTCAACGCCCGGTTCAAGGAACTGGTCGGAGACGACTTCACCGTCAAGGACCTGCGCACCTGGCACGGCACCGTGCTCGGTGCCGCCGCGTTCGTCGACGCCGACGCTCCGGCCAACAAGACGGTGATCAAGCGCGTCGAGGCCGCTGTCATGCGGGAGGTCGCCGAGGAACTCGGCAACACCCCGGCCGTCGCCCGCTCGTCGTACGTCGACCCACGGGTGGTCGAGGGGTACGAGTCCGGGCTGACCATTGCCGCGGGCGCACGGCGGGCCGCGCGCACCAAGAAACCCACTGAGCGGCAGGAGATTCTGGAGCGCAGCACCGCGCGGCTGATCCGCAAGGTGGCGAAGGGCTAGCAGGCGGCTCCGGTTTTCGGCCACTCTGACCGGGGTATTCCGAACGGCATGCGCGACGGCGCAGAACATCCCGGCGACGAGGCCGGTCGCTTACAGGAGCCGCCATGGCACAACTGAGCGAACGCCCGCGGCGCTGGCGGGCGGCGATCCTTCTGGTGGTGTTCTTCGTCGGCCTCGGTCTGCTGTTGACGCGGTGCCCGGCGAACCGCGACGGTATGCCCGGCCAGTTGGCGCAGTCAATGGACGAGACCGTCGGCGCCGCACGCACCGGCGCCCTTGCTTTGGACCTATGGCTTCAACGGCGATCCACCGACCAGCTGACCAGCGTCCAACTCTCGGACGCGCGCGACGAAGTAGTCAAAGCGTACAAGGGAATTGCCGAGCTCAAAGCGGAGGACCCGGTCGACATCGGACGCCAGCGCATGCTGACCGAGGCGATGACCGGGATCGTCGGGCAGCTCAACGCGGCGGGTGCGACGATCCGCCACATCACCGCTGCGCCGTTGGCAATCAAGGCCCGCGATGACCTGCGAGCGGCGGCCGACGCCCTCGAGAGCGGGTACCGCTGATGTCCAAGATCTTCGCGGTTGCGCTGGGAATCCTCACTGCCATCGGCGGATTCGTCGATATCGGCGACCTGGTCACCAATGCCGTCGTGGGATCCCGCTTCGGCCTTGGGCTCGTGTGGGTGGTGATCGTCGGTGTGGTCGGAATATGCCTGTACGCCAACATGGCCGGACGCGTCGCGGCGGTCAGTGGCAGGGCGACGTTCGAGATAATCCGCGAGCGACTTGGCCCGCGCGCGGCGGCCTCCAACCTTTCCGCTTCGCTCTTCATCAATTTGATGACGCTGACCGCCGAGATCGGCGGTGTCGCACTGGCGCTGCAGTTGGCCACAGATGTGGGACGGATGATGTGGATCCCGGTCGCCGCGTTCGGGGTGTGGGTGGTGATCTGGCGAGTCAAGTTCTCGATCATGGAGAACGTCACCGGGCTGCTCGGCTTGTCCCTGATCATCTTTGCGATCAGTGTCTTTGCACTGCACCCGAATTGGGGTGATCTCGCCCATCAGGCCACCTCACCAGTTGTCCCGGAAAACGAGTCGGCGGCCACCTATTGGTATTTCGCCGTCGCGCTGTTCGGTGCGGCGATGACGCCCTACGAAGTCTTCTTCTTCTCGTCAGGCGCGGTGGAAGAGCACTGGACCAAGAAGGACCTGGGTAGGTCGCGGCTCAACGTGCTGGTCGGATTTCCCCTCGGCGGTATGTTGTCGGTCGCCATCGCTGCATGCGCGGCGATCGTCTTGCTGCCCGCTCAGATCGAGGTGACGTCGTTGTCCCAGACCGTGATGCCCGTCGTGGCCGCGGGCGGAAAACTGTTCCTGGCCTTCGTGATCGTCGGGATCGTCGCCGCAACCTTCGGTGCCGCGTTGGAGACGGCATTGTCGAGCGGCTACATCCTGGCCCAGTTCCTCGGCTGGCCGTGGGGCAAGTTCCGCCGTCCCGCGGAAGCCGCGCGGTTCCATGTGGCGATAGTCGTGACGATCGTCATCGGCGCTGCAGTGCTGTACACCGGCGTCGACCCGGTCATGGTGACCGAGTACTCCGTCGTCTTCTCGGCGATCGCGCTGCCGCTGACATATTTGCCAATCCTGATCGTGGCCAATGATTCTCAGTACATGGGCGACGAAACCAACGGGAGAGTGACCAACGTGTTCGCCTCTGTGTACCTGGTGATCATCCTCGCAGCTTCCCTTGCGGCGATCCCGCTGATGATCGTGACGGGGGCCGGCCAATGACCGACCTGCCCGTCAAACCCCACCGCGGCGAATTACTCGACGCCCGCCTTCATCTGTTGGACCGTCAGCTGATTGACGGCGAAGGCGACCCCGCGGGCATCGTCGACGACCTCGAGTTGTCCGGCATCGACGTCGACGTCGACATTCCCCAAGGCGCCCAAGCGCCACAGGTGACTTCGTTGTTGTCAGGTCATGTGGTGGCCACGCGCATCTTCGGTGGGCAGCCACCGCGGTCACGGCTGCAGGCGATTCCGTGGAATCTCGTCGCGTCGGTGCGGGTCGTCGTGACGCTCAAGCCGACCGACATGGACTTCGAAACCGACTGGATGGAGCGATGGCTGTGCGATCGGATCATCAAGCACATCCCTGGAGGCAAGCATGCTGCTGAGTGAGTTGCTCGGCCTGCGCGTCGTCGACGCCGGTTCGCACCCTGTCGGGACGGTGGTGGACGTCCGGCTGACGGTCGCCGGTGACCCTGAGCGCGATCCGCCGAAGCCGCGGGTGCTGGGACTGGTCGTCAGCCCACGCACGAGGTCGTCGTTTCTGGGGTACGAGCGGTCAAAGGCCGACGCGCCTGTGATGATTGCCGCACTGCTGCGCTGGCGGCATCGCGGCACCTTCGTGGCGGCCTGGGACGAGGTGGCGCGGGTCGGATCCGACGTGGTCAGGCTGCGTCCCGGCTACACCCGCTACTCGCCGGTGCTGCGCGAAGGGGACTGACGCAGGCGTTTAGCCCACTGGGCCGAAGGGAACACCCCCTGTGCGTGGGGAGAATCCCCTCGTGCGGCCCGGAAGGGCCCCCACGCTCAAGAAGTGGGCAACGACCGATCCAGCCGTTACGCGGAAAGGTAAGCATGAGCGACAATAAAAACAGTGGCCCCCAAGAAGGCATCAAGGGCGCCGTCGAGGACGTCAAGGGCAAGGCCAAGGAAGCGGTCGGCACCGTGACCGGCCGTGACGACATGGTCCGCGAGGGCAAGGCCCAGCAGGACAAGGCCGACGCCGAGAAGGATGTCGCCAAGAAGGAAGCGCAGGCCGAGTCGGCTCGCGCTGGCGCCAAGGCTGCCGAGAAGCGCCAAGAGGCCGAGCAGCGTCCGTAGTTGATCGTAAGAAGAGGGCCCAGCCGATACACCGGCTGGGCCCTCTTTCTTGCTTGTTTCGTCAACTACTGGGGCGCTGCCGGTGCGCGTCGGGATGCTCGGCGTACCAACGCTCTTCGATGCGACGCACCCGCATATGTTCGATCATCAACCACCCGGCGCCGATGATGAACCCAGCGCCGGAAAGCGATGACAGCGTCAGACCGACGTCATGGTGGCCGGTGGCGAACGCCGCGAGACACGACACGAAAAGCACCAAGGCAACGCCGATCACCACAAGCCCCGGCATGATTTTGTTGTCCTTCATCGACTCGCCGGCGTACGGCCGCGTTGTCCGTGCGTGATCGACAGGATCTTTCGGGCCCTTCATCGGTACTCCTCTCTCGAGATACCTACGCCCGCCAAAGATGGGCTAACTCCAAGGTAGAACTACCGGGGGCCGTTATGGGAGAAACGGACACGGAAGACGTGACGTCGCAAGTACGTCAGTGCTCAGCCACCGAAGAGAGCGGGTCCGGCCAGCGCAGGCATGCTCATGGTCAACACCACGAGCATCAATGTGAACAGGAACCAGCCCGCGCCCTGCCATGCCCACCACGTCTCACGATTGCGCCACGTCTGATACGTGCGGAAAAACGCCCGCAGTCCGCCGATCAGCAGGATGACGGGCGCGCCGATGGCCAGCAAGGTCCGCTGGGCAACGCCGCACGCCGCCGTGTCGGCGGTCGCACCGTGACAGGTGCTGACCCACAGAGCCGCAAGAATGAGAAACGCCACACCGACGACCGCCACCAGCAGGCCGAAGCGCACGGCCTCGCGAACGTTCGCATCGTCGTGTCGGACGTTGTTGGGATCGTGATACACCGCCACTTGCCCGGACTCCCAATTCGCTGTTAGAACGCAATTGATCAGATGCCGGGTGGAGTTTTCCCTGTCCGAGGAACGAATAAACCTCAGGACTCGACACGCAAATGCGCCGTGAGCAGCAGTCTGTCGTACACGGCCCTGGCGGGCAGCACCTCGTTGTAGGGAAGGTCGAGGAAGTCCTCGACGATTTGCTCAGCGAGGGCACGCAATTTGGTGTTGGTCTCCTGGGAACGCCATTTCAGCAGTTCAAACGCGGAATCGGCAGTGATCCGATACACGAGCATGAGCATGCCCTTGGCCTGTTCGATGCCACTGCGCGCCTCGGCGATCTCAGCGACCGCTTCGCTGACCCGCTCGTCATGAGCCTCGTTCACCGACGGCGTCACGTCGACATAGAAGCCGTGCGTGCCGACGACGAGGCCGGCATCATCGAAGATCTGGTCGCCGACGACCACCACGTGGTGAATGTCTCCCCGGGTGTCGAGAATGCGGTGCCGGGTGGAAAACGCACCCGCTGTCCGCCGGATCTCGTCGAGCGTCGCGGCAACCTGGCCGTAGTCGTCGGGATGCTTGTGCGACAGCACCAGATCGGTGGTGGGGTGCACGGTTCCCGGCTGGTAGCCGTGCATCCGCTCGACCTGCGGTGACCACTCCCAGCGCTCGTCGGCGAAATAGAACCGGAACCAGCCGACGCGCTGGGGCTCGCCACCCGCCAGTGCGTGCTCGACGGGCGTTTGCCCCCCGAGATCGGCCAGCTCATCCGTCATGTTGCGAGATTAACCCGGCCAGGAGCGTCGCGGCATCGAGGCTGATACAGCCTTTCGTTGCGCGGACAACCCGGCAATGTCGGGCCGCAGCTTTAGCATTCCGGACGTGAGGCTCAAGCTGTACGCGGTCGCGGGCGTCGTATCCGGCATCGCCGCATACCTTCTGGGCGCGTCCCCGGTCTGGAGCCTGGCGGTGGGCGCCGTCGCGCCTGCGCTTCTCGCGGCGGTGCCTCGGTTCCTGCGCGGCGCCCTCGTGGGCATGAGCACGCGGGATGACGCCACCACGGAAATGTCGGGGATCGAGTTCGAGGACTACGTCGCTCGGGTGGTGCGGTCCTGCGGCGTCCCCGTGATCATGACCTCGGTCACGGGCGATTGGGGCGTCGACATCATCGTCGGCAAAAGGCCCAATCGCCTTGCGATTCAATGCAAACGGCAGTCCAAACCGGTGGGAACCAGCGCCATTCAGGAGGTGGTCGCCGGGGCGCCCATGCAGGATTGCGCCAAGACGATGGTGGTCACCAACCACGAATTCACGCCTGCGGCACGCAAACTCGCAGAGTTGCACGACTGCGAGCTCGTCGGCCGAACCGAGCTGCCCCGGCTGCGGTCGACCATCCGGCGACTTACCGCATCTGTGTGAGTACGTCGCGTACCGCGGCCACGGCAGCATCGATCTCGTCGCGCGACGCCGTCAGCGCGGGCCGGAACCGCACGCTGTCGGGCCCGCTGGCCAGCATGATGACCCTGCGGTCCCACAGCTCGCGGACGAGTTCATCGCGCTCGGCGCCGCCCGGCAGGCTGAACGCGCACATCAAGCCGCGGCCGCGAACGTCGAGAACCAATCCCGGGAACTCGTGAGCCAGCGCCTCGAGCTGGTCGACCAGATAACGTCCGGCCTTAGCGGCCCGCACCATCAACTCGTCGGACTCGATGACCTCGAGGATTCGGCGTGACCGCACCATATCGACCAGGTTGCCGCCCCAGGTGGAGTTGATCCTGGAGCTCACTGCGAACACGTTGTCGCGGACCTCGTCGACGCGGCGACCGGCCATGATGCCGCACACCTGGGTCTTCTTGCCGAAGGCGACGACATCCGGCGCGACACCCAATTGCTGGTAAGCCCAAGCGGTTCCGGTCAATCCGCAACCGGTTTGCACCTCGTCGAAGATGAGCAGAGCATCGAACTCGTCGCACAGTTCGCGCATCGCGGCGAAGAACTGCGGACGGAAATGCCGGTCGCCGCCCTCGCCCTGGATGGGCTCGGCGATGAAGCAGGCAATGTCGTGTGGGTGCGCCTCGAACGCCGCACGCGCCTGCGCCAGCGATTCCGCCTCGACGGCGTCCATGTCGACACCTGGACGGATAAAGGGCGCGTCGATGCGCGGCCAGTCGAACTTCGGGAACCGCGCCACCTTGTTGGGGTCGGTGTTGGTCAACGACAGCGTGTAGCCGCTGCGGCCGTGGAACGCGCCGCGCAGATGCAGCACCTTGGTGCCCAACTCCGGGTCGATCCCATGGGCCTCGTTGTGCCGGCTCTTCCAGTCGAATGCGACCTTGAGGGCGTTCTCGACGGCCAGCGCTCCCCCGTCGACGAAGAACAGGTGCGGCAAGGCCGGATCGCCGAGCACGCGGGCGAACGTGTCGACGAAGCGGGCCATCGGCACGCTGTACACGTCCGAGTTGCTCGGCTTGTTCACGGCGGCCTGCGCCAACTCGGCACGGAAGTCCTCGTCGTCGGCGAGTGCGGGGTGGTTCATCCCCAGCGCGGACGACGCGAAGAACGTGAACATGTCGAGGTAGCGCTCGCCGGTGCGGGCGTCGACGAGATACGAGCCCGACGAGCGTTCGATGTCGAGGACGAAGTCCAGTCCGTCAGCCAGGATGCTGCGGGCCAGCACGTCGCGGACGTCGTCGGGGCACAGGACGGCAGGTGTCAGGACGGCAGTCATGCCGCCATCTTAACGCATTATTTACGGTCCTTGCACCATCTGACCGTAACTATTACGGCACGAAGTCGCGTCCTGCGTAAAAAGTCTGTAAGATGATCGTGCTTCGAGTCCGCACGTTCGCCGCCGTCCGGATCCGTTGCAGCAAGTCTTCGAGCGCCCGCGCCGACTCAACACGCACCAGCAGGACGTAGCTCTCTTCGCCTGCCACCGAGTGACAAGACTCGATTTCGGTGATGTGTTCGAGGCGGGCGGGCGCATCATCGGGTTGAGAGGGATCGAGAGGAGTGATGGCCACGAACGCGGACAGCATGTGCCCGACGGCCTCGGGGTTGATCCGGGCCGAATACCCGGTCACCACGCCGCGCGACTCCAGCCGGCGCACCCGGGACTGGACGGCCGACACCGACAACCCCGCGACCGCCGCGAGATGGGCCAGGGTGGCCCGGCCGTCGGCGACCAGTTCGCGCGCCAGGGTGCGATCGATTTCGTCGAGCGGTTCGCTCATGGCCGCACTGTATCCGAGGCGGTGGACGGCGTGAGTCGTCGTGTCGAAGCCTGGCAGTTGCGCGCCAAGTTCGCGGCCGCGTTGTCACGCCTGTACGGCGCCGAGGTACCTGCCTACACGACCCTCGTCGAAGTCAGTGCCGAGGTGAACCGCGAACTGGGTGCATCTGACCGGGTGACCGCCGAACGCCACGGCGCGATTCGGGTGGGCAGCGCACGTGAACTCGCCGATGTCGCCGATCTGTTCGCCGCGTTCGGCATGTTTCCGGTCGGTTATTACGACCTGCGAGATGCGGCGTCACCGGTTCCCGTGGTGTCGACCGCATTCCGGCCGATCGATACAGACCAGCTGGCCCACAATCCGTTCCGGGTGTTCACGTCGATGCTGGCGACCGCCGACGCGCGATTCTTCTCCCCCGACTTGCGCGCCCGAGTCGAGCACTTCATCGGTGCGCGGCAGTTGTTCGACCCAGCACTGATCGACGTGGCCCGGCGCATCGCGGCCGACGGCGGCACCGACCCTGTGCACGCCGATCGGTTCGTGGCCGAAGCGGTCTCCGCGTTTGCGCTGTCCCGTGAGCCGATCGACCGCCGCTGGTACGACGAATTGGCTCAGGTCTCGGCGGTTGCCGCTGACATCGCGGGAGTGCGTACCACGCACATCAATCACCTGACCCCCCGTGTGCTCGACATCGACGAGTTGTACCGGCGGATGAGCGCGCGCGGCATCACGATGATCGACGCGATCCAGGGCCCACCCGCCTGCCATGGTCCCGATGTGTTATTGCGCCAGACGTCATTTCGTGCGCTGGCTGAGCCACGGCGGTTCCGGGACGCCGACGGCTCGGTGTCCGACGGCGCGCTACGGGTTCGGTTCGGCGAGGTCGAGTCGCGTGGCGTGGCGCTGACCCGGAAGGGACGGCAGCGCTACGACGCCGCAATGGCCATGCCGGATCCCGCTGCCGCCTGGGCGGACCACTTCCCCCGCACACATGAACAGATGGCGGCCGCCGGGCTTGCCTACTACCACGGCGGGGATCCTGCCAAACCCGTTGTGTACGAAGACTTCCTGCCCGCATCCGCGGCAGGCATCTTCCGGTCCAACCTCGATGCCGACACTCAAGCGGCCGAGGCGGCCGATGATTCGGAGTACAGCCTGTCCTGGCTGGCAGGCCAGATCGGGCACCACATCCACGACCCCTACGAGCTCTACGAGAAAGTCGCATCATCATGACCACGGTTCAGACAGTCAAGCTCCCAACAGCCGACGAGCTGCGCGCCAAGGCGCGTGACGCGCTGAGCGCCGTAGGCTCGCGCACCGAACTAGGCGCGCCTGGCGGCCACGGACTGCAGGCCAGCACCCCCATTACCGGCGAGGTGCTGTTCACCGTCACCGAGTCCACATCTGAGCAGGCTGAGGCCGCGATAGCCGAAGCCGCACAGGCATTTACGACGTGGCGCACCACCCCGGCGCCCGTCCGGGGCGCCCTGGTGGCCCGGCTCGGCGAGCTGCTCGTCGCGCACAAGGCCGATATGGCGACGCTCGTCACCATCGAGGCGGGCAAGATCACCTCCGAGGCCCTCGGCGAGGTGCAGGAGATGATCGACATCTGCGAGTTCGCGGTGGGCCTGTCGCGGCAGCTCTACGGCAAGACGATCGCGTCCGAGCGACCCGGGCACCGGCTGATGGAGACATGGCACCCGCTGGGTGTCGTCGGAGTGCTCACCGCGTTCAACTTCCCCGTCGCGGTTTGGGCGTGGAATACCGCAATCGCGTTGGTGTGTGGCGACACCGTGGTGTGGAAGCCGTCGGAGCTCACCCCGCTGACCGCGTTGGCATGCCAGGCGCTGATCGAAAAGGCCGCCAGTGATGTTGGCGCACCGCCGGAGGTGAGCCGGCTCGTCCAGGGCGGCCGCGAGGTCGGCGAACGGCTGGTCGACGACCCCCGGGTGGCGCTGCTGAGCGCGACCGGCTCGGTGCGGATGGGTCAGCAGGTCGGGCCGCGGGTGGCGCAGCGGTTCGGCAAGGTGCTGCTGGAGTTGGGCGGCAACAATGCTGCGATCGTCACTCCGTCGGCCGATCTCGATCTCGCCGTTCGCGGCATCGTGTTCTCAGCGGCAGGCACCGCAGGTCAGCGCTGCACCACGCTGCGCAGGCTGATCGTGCATTCCTCGATCGCCGACGAGCTGGTCAACCGGATCGTGAACGCCTACCGGCAGCTGCCCGTCGGTGACCCGGCGGCCGCCGGCACGCTTGTTGGTCCGCTCATTCACGAGACCGCGTATCGCGACATGATGCGCGCCCTGGAACAGGCCCGCGCAGACGGCGGCGAGGTGTTCGGCGGCCAGCGCCAGGATGTCGGTGATGAGAGCGCCTACTATGTGGCGCCCGCCGTGGTGCGGATGCCGTCGCAGACGGCAGTGGTGCATTCGGAGACGTTCGCCCCGATCCTCTACGTGTTGACCTACGATGACCTCGACGACGCAATAGCGCTCAACAATGCTGTGCCACAGGGGCTTTCGTCAGCAATCTTCACGCTGGACGTGCGGGAAGCGGAGCGCTTCATGGCGGCCGACGGGTCAGACTGCGGCATCGCCAACGTCAACATCGGCACCTCGGGCGCCGAGATCGGCGGCGCATTCGGCGGCGAGAAGCAGACCGGCGGCGGGCGCGAGTCGGGTTCTGATGCGTGGAAGGCCTACATGCGTCGGGCGACCAACACCGTCAACTACTCCTCCGAGTTGCCGCTTGCCCAGGGCGTGCACTTCGGGTAGTAACGCCTGGCCAACCACTGTGAAGGCCCCGTCAGGCGTTTTGATGCGACGCAAGCGGGTCACCCTAGGGCCATGCTTGGTCTGCCCGACGCCGTGCGCGCCTGCCTGTTCGACCTCGACGGAGTGCTGACCGACACCGCGAGCGTGCACAAAAAAGCATGGAAGGCCATGTTCGACTCGTACCTGCGCGACCGGTCGAACCGGACAGGAGAGCCGTTCGTCGAGTTCGACGCCGCAGCTGATTACCTGACCTATATCGACGGCAAGAAGCGCGAAGACGGCGTCCGGTCATTCCTGGCCGCCCGCGGTATCACGCTGCCAGAGGGCGATCCGGACGACGACGCGTCGGCCGAGACGGTGTACGGACTCGGCAATCGCAAGAACGAGCTGTTTCACCAGACCATCCGCGAGGACGGGGTCACGGTGTTCGAGGGTTCGCGGCGTTATCTGGAGGCCGTCGCCGAAGCCCAGCTGGCCGTCGCCGTGGTCTCGTCGAGCGCCAACACACGTGAGGTGCTCGAAGTGACCGGACTCGACAAATTCGTGCAGCAGCGGGTGGACGGCGTGACGATGCGCGATGAACACATCGAAGGCAAGCCGGCACCCGACTCGTACTTGCGCGCCGCGGAATTGCTCGGTGTCGAGCCCGCCGAGGCGGCCGTCTTCGAGGACGCGTTGGCCGGCGTCGAGGCCGGCAAGCGCGGGAACTTCGGCTGCGTGGTCGGCGTCGACCGGGTGGGCCAGGCAGAAGCGTTGCGCCGCAACGGCGCAAGCATCGTCGTGACTGACCTTGCCGATCTGTTGTCCGACCGATGATCACCGAAGGCATTTTCCCCGTCGAGCCATGGTGCGTCCGCGAAACCGAGCTCGATCTCGATCTGTTGGCTCAATCCGAGTCGGTGTTCGCGTTGTCCAACGGCCACATCGGACTGCGCGGCAACCTCGACGAGGGTGAGCCATACGGCCTGCCCGGCACCTACCTCAACTCGTTCTACGAGACGCGGCCCCTTCCGTATGCGGAAGCGGGATACAGCTATCCGGAGGACGGCCAATCGGTCGTCGACGTCACCAACGGCAAGATCATTCGCCTGCTCGTCGACGACGAACCGTTCGACGTGCGTTACGGCCAACTGGAAGACCATGAACGCGTGCTCGACCTGCGCGCAGGCACGCTGACCCGGAACGCATGCTGGACGTCTCCGGCGGGCAGGAAGGTAAAGCTTCGCTCGACACGACTGGTGTCGCTGGCCCAACGCGGTGTGGCCGCGATCGAATACGTGGTGGAGGCTGTCGGCGAATTCGCCAGGATGACAGTGCAGTCCGAGCTCGTCGCCAACGAAGACCAGCCGAAGCCGTCGGCCGACCCGCGGGTCGCTGCGATGCTGCTGAATCCCTTGGAGGCGGTGCAACACGACGCAAGCAAGCAGGGCGCGCTGCTTGTGCACCGGACCAGGAGCAGCCGCTTGATGATGGGCGCGGCGATGGAACATCAGATTGATGTGCCGGGCCGCGTGGAGGTGGACACCGAGGCAGGCGAGGACTGGGCACGAACGACCATCATCTGCGGATTGCGGCCGGGACAACAGTTGCGCGTCGTGAAGTTCCTCGCCTACGGATGGTCCAGCCTGCGTTCGCGGCCCGCGCTGCGCGATCAGGTGCTGGGCGCGGTCGCCGGCGCTCAGTACTGCGGCTGGGACGGTCTGCTCGAGGCGCAGCGGGACTATCTGGACGAGTTCTGGGACAGCGCGGACGTCGAGGTGGACGGCGACGCGCACTGCCAGCAGGCCGTGCGCTTCGGGCTGTTCCACGTGTTGCAGGCCAGTGCGCGCGCCGAGCGCAGGGCGATCCCCGGCAAGGGTTTGACAGGCACCGGGTATGACGGCCACACCTTCTGGGACACAGAGGGATACGTGCTTCCCGTGCTCACATACACCGCGCCGCGCGCCGCTGCGGACGCGCTGCGCTGGCGGGCCTCGACGTTGGATCTGGCGCGCGAGCGCGCAGCGGAGTTGGATCTGGCGGGCGCCGCGTTCCCGTGGCGGACAATCCGTGGGCAGGAGTGCTCGGCGTACTGGCCCGCAGGCACGGCGGCGTGGCACATCAACGCCGATATCGCGATGGCCTTCGAGCGGTATCGCGTTGTGACAGGCGACGGTTCGTTGGAGGCTGATTGCGGCTTCACGGTGCTGGTGGAAACCGCCCGGCTGTGGATGTCGCTGGGCCACCACGACCGGCACGGGGTATGGCATCTCGACGGCGTCACCGGACCCGATGAGTACACCGCTGTCGTGCGTGACAACGTGTTCACCAATCTGATGGCGGCACATAACCTTCGGACCGCGGCCGAAGCCTGCAATCGACACCCCGACGCCGCACTCGAGCTCGGGGTCGATTCGGAGGAGACCGCCGCGTGGCGCGACGCGGCGGACGCGGCGCACATCCCCTACGACGAGGAACTCGGTGTCCATCAACAGTGCGAGGGGTTCACGAATCTGCGCGAGTGGAACTTCACGGAGAACACGGCGTATCCGCTGTTGCTGCACGAACCCTACGTCCGGCTGTACCCGTCACAGGTGATCAAGCAGGCCGACCTCGAACTCGCGATGCAATGGCGCAGCAACGACTTCACCCCTGAGCAGAAGGCCCGCAATGTCGACTACTACGAGCGGCGCACCACCAGGGACTCCTCCCTGTCGGCCTGTACCCAGGCAGTGATGTGCGCAGAGGTCGGCCACCTGGAGCTGGCGCACGACTATCTCTACGAGGCGGCATTGATCGACCTGCGCGATCTGCACCACAACACCCGCGACGGGCTGCACATGGCGTCGCTGG
Organism: Mycobacterium sp.; assembly: GCA_035492865.1. Classification (GTDB taxonomy): domain Bacteria; phylum Actinomycetota; class Actinomycetes; order Mycobacteriales; family Mycobacteriaceae; genus Mycobacterium. The sequence goes on from DATJIX010000401.1 coordinate 17,271, forward strand.
CCGGGGCATGGACCGCGCTGGTCGCCGGGTTTGGTGGGCTGCGTGATGACGACGGCGAGCTTGCGCTCAATCCTCAACTGCCGGACGGTATTTCGCGGTTG
>DATJIX010000402.1:0-7211 GCA_035492865.1 Mycobacterium sp.
CGTCGAACTTCGCCGCGTCCAGGTGGGGAAGTGTGATGCGGTAACGCGTGAACTTGTCATCGGTGGTCTTGGTGATCGAACGCTCCGGTTCAGGCCGCGGATCGGGATCGGGTCGCGGTTCCAGCTTGACCGCGGTGCGCAGTTGGTTGACTGTCGCCACTGCGGCCAGCTGCGCGTAATGCTCATCGGATCCCTCGGCGGCCCGGCCCGCGATGACCCCGACCTGATCCAGCGAGAGTCGACCCTCGCGCATGCCTTGGGCGCAGCGGGGAAACTCCTCCAGTCGATCGGCGATGGTGGTGATGGTGTGGGCGGTGGTCGAGGACAGGCCCAGCTTCCAGCCCACCAACGCCGCCACCGACCGCGCCCCAGTAGCCCCCCACAACTTGTCACGATCGATCTGCGCGGCGATCTCCACGATGCGCCCATCAATCGCATTGCGCTGCCCCGCCAACTCCGCCAACTCCTCGAACAACACCTCAAGACGATCGTTAACCGTCACACCCGGAGAGCACGGGTACGTGGTCGAGGACATAACCCCATCAAAGCAGCCGGGTCCGACAAATCTCGGCCGCCAATGCAGCGCTAGACCGGCACCTTTTCGAAACGTCGGCGTGTCCGACGTGCGGAAACACAATATTTACATCAATACACATTCTTGCATGCAAACTTGCATTACAGTCTGCATGGAACAATGCACACACACCATGGAGTCCGCTGGGCTCCTCAACCGGAGGTGTCAACCATGTCGGCAGTCGTCGAACCCGCCGGATCAGGACCGAGCCAGCTCAACCGACTGAAACAAAATGCGCTTGGCCTGCCCAGCGCGATGGCGATGTCGCTGGCATTCATCTCGCCGACGATCGGCGTGATCTTCATTTCGGCCCTGATCGCCGGCAAGGCGGGCGTCTCCTCACCGTTCGTGTTCATCCTCGGCACGCTCGGGATCGCCCTGATGGCCTCGACTCTGGCCCAGTTCACCCGCCGGGTCACCTCAGCGGGCACCTTCTACAAATTCATCACCGTGTCACTGGGCAGGCGTGCCGGCTTCGTCGCCGGAATCCTGCTGATGTTCGCCTACGCGCTGCAGAGCCCACTCAACACCAACCTGTTCGGTGGTTTCGTCCACGATCTGCTCAAGGCCGACTTTGGTCTGTCGATCCCGTGGTGGCTGCTCATGATCGGGATCGTCGTGCTCGTCGGCGCACTGGCCTGGTATTCGGTGCACACTTCGATGCAGTTCGATATCGCGTTTCTCATCGCAGAGGTGACCGTCGTCGCGGTGTTGCTGATCCTGATCGTTCTGCGCGGCGGCGACTCCGGACAGGCTCCGCAGGCGTTTCTGCCGACCGAATCACCCACCGGCGCAGGGGGACTCGGCCAAGCGTTCGTCTTCACCGTGCTGGCCTTCTTCGGCTTCGAATCGTGCTCAACGGTCGCCGAAGAGGTTCGTAACCCGCGGCGCAACCTGCCGATCGCGCTGATCGGCTCGGTGGCACTGACCGGCTTGTGGTTCACCTTCGCGATGTACGCGATCATCGTCGGCTACGGCCCGGGCCACATCGACCAGCTGGCATCCTCGACGGCGCCGCTACACGACCTGGCGATGCGCTACATCGGCCCGTGGTACGCGACTCTTGTTGACTTGGCAGCGATCTCGGCGCTCATCGCCGTGCTGCTTGCCATCCACACCGCCAACTTCCGGGTGATGTACTCGTTGGGCCGCGACCGGCTACTGCCCGCCGCGGTAGGGCGCACCCATAACAAGCACCAGACGCCGCACGTCGCAATAATCGCGTACTCGATCGGCACACTGGTGCTCGGGTTGATCGCCGGCATCGCGTGGGGACCGATGGCAGCCTTCGGCAACCTCGGATACCTGTCGTCGCTGGGGATCCTGCCGATCTTCATCCTCACGAACATTGCTCTGCCGGTGTTCATGTGGAACCGCCATCGCAGTGAATTCTCGGTGCTCCTGCACGTCATCTTCCCGACGTTGTCGAGCGTGACATTCGTCGCCGCGATCTGGCTCAACATCCATCCGTGGCCCGCGGCACCCCTGTCCTACTTCCCATGGATCATCATCGCTGTGGTGGTGCTTGCCGTCATCGGCGCGATCATCCTCAAGCGCCGCAACTCGCCGACGCTCGACCGCCTCGGATCAGTGCTATTCATGGAAGCCGAGTCGGCGCCCAAGCTCGAAGACATCGCCGTCGAGTACAACACTGCTATCAAGCCCAGCACCGACGCCGAACCCAGCATTGGCTGAACCAGCCCTCGAACCAACGACAGGAGAACAGATCTGTGACACGACTTTCCGGCAAGAGAGCACTGGTGACAGGAGGTGCCTCTGGCATCGGCAAGGCGATCGCCCAGCTCTTCCTCCAGAACGGTGCCCGCACGGTCATCAGCGATATCAACGCCGACAACTTGGCGAGTGCCGCCGAGGAGCTGTCGCCTCACGGCACAGTGGCCACGGTTTGCGGAGACGTCCGCAACATGGACGACGCGGCCCGCATGGTGAATACGGCGGTCGAGGAGTTCGGTGGTCTGGATACTGTGGTCTGTAATGCGGGCATCACCAGCGTGATGCCGATCGAACAGCTCGACGAGCAGGAGTGGGATGCGGTGCTGACCACCAACGTCAAGGGCATGTTCACGGTCGTCAAACAGGCTGTGCCCCAGCTGAAAGCGGCTGGGGGCGGGACGATCATCACCCTCGGCTCGGAGATGGGCATCGTGGCCGTACCTGAGTCCCCCGCCTACAACGCCAGCAAGGGCGCGGTGATCATGTTCACCAAATCGATTGCACTGGATCTGATCCGGTACAACATCCGGGTAAATGCGCTGTGCCCGGGGATCACCCGAACGCCTCTACTGCAAGCCGAGGTCGACAACAGTCTGGATCCGGCCAAGACCGCAGCCGAACAAGCCGCGTGGGCTCCCATCCTGCGCGTGGCAGACCCCCGCGAGATCGCCCAGGGAGCGTTGTTCCTCGCCTCTGACGACAGTTCGTTCGCGGTCGGCAGCTGCCTCGTGCTCGACGGTGGATTCACCGCGAAGTAACGCGAAAGGAAGAGAATTCAGATGCAACAAGGGGCACTCGTCAACGGTGAACAAGTCGGGACCAGCGCCGGCGTCGTCGTCATCGATCCGTCGACCGGAGATGAGCTAGCGACCACGGCCGACTGTGGAGCCGAGGAAGTCGACCAGGCGGTGCGCGCGGCCCGCGAGGCGTTGAAGACGTGGCGGCTCACTGCGCCGTCGGAACGTGCCGCGCTGCTGCGTGCGCTCTCGGCGCTGATCCTGCGCGAGGTCGAACCGCTGGCCATCCTCGAAGCCAGGCAGACCGGCAAGCCGTTGCGGCAGGCACGTCGCGACACCGAGATCACCGCGCGCTATTTCGATTTCTACGCCAGCGCGATCGAGACCTTCTATGGGACAACGATTCCACTCGGCGAGAACGTGCACGTGTACACAACGTGGGAACCCCATGGCGTTACGGCGCACGTGATCCCATGGAACTACCCGCTGCAGATCCTCGGCCGGTCCGTTGCCGCCGCGCTGGCCATGGGCAACTGCTGTGTGCTCAAGCCCGCCGAAGAAGCGCCACTGACCGCCCTCCGTGTCGCGGAGTTGGCACTCGAAGCAGGATTCCCGTCGGGCACGTTCAACGTGGTCACCGGCTATGGTGAGACGACCGGCGCGGCGCTGACGAATCACCCTGGGGTGGACCATATCTCGTTCACCGGTTCGGTTGAAGTCGGCAGGATCATCAGCCACGCCGCCGCGGAACACCTCATCCCGGTGACGATGGAACTGGGCGGCAAATCGCCCAACATCGTCTTCGCCGACGCCGACATGGACCGCACGGTACCCATCGTGGTCAACGCGATCCTGCAGAACGCAGGCCAAACCTGCTCTGCGGGTTCCAGGCTGCTGGTCCAGGAGTCCATCCACGACGAACTGGTCGACCTGATCGAGAAGCGCTTCGCGGCGACATCGATCGGTGCGGCACTCGATGATCCGGACCTCGGACCGCTGATCTCGGAGGTTCAGCGCGAGCGGGTGCTCGGTTACACCGAATGGGCACACCGCAATGCCACCGTCCGGTTCGGCGGCCATGCCCTCACCGGCGGGACGTACGGCCGCGGATTCTTCGTCGAACCCACCCTCATCGACAACGTCGATCCCGCCAGCCCGCTCGGGCAGGAAGAGGTGTTCGGACCCGTGCTCGCCGTCACCTCGTTCGCCACCATCGACGACGCCATCGAGCTGGCGAACGGCACCGATTACGGCCTGATCGCGGGCGTATGGACCACGAACATATCGACCGCGCTCCGGATGTCGCGCGACATCGAAGCCGGACAGGTGTTCGTCAATACCTACGGCGCCTCCGGTGGTGTCGAGCTGCCGTTCGGTGGCTTCAAGCGCTCCGGCCATGGGCGCGAGAAGGGAGCCGAGGGCTTGCGCGGCTTCGGTCAGGTCAAGACATCGGTCCTGGCGCTGTGACGGGACTGCTTCCCAGACCGCTCGCCGATGACGTCATCCTGCCCATCGGCTTCGACGACGACCGTCTCGACACCCCTGCCGTTCTGGTGGATCTCGACGTCGTCGACAGCAACATCCACCGGATGTCGGAGTTCGCGCGGCGCGCGGGTTTCTCGCTACGGCCCCATATCAAGACTCACAAGAGTCTGGCGATGGCCCGGCGCCAACTAGCGGCCGGGGCGAGCGGTCTGGCCGTGGCGACCACCGCTGAGGCGGTGGTGATGGCGCGCTCCGGAGTCACCGATCTGCTGCTGGCATACCCAACAATCGAACGTCGCAAGCTCGAACGTGTTGCGCCTCTTGCGAAAGCGGGTCTGATCACGTTCGTCAGCGACTCCGCCGAAGCGACCCACGGCTATCGCGAACTCGCAGGGCATCTCGACCGCACGATTCCGGTGCTCGTGGAAGTCGACACCGGCATGGACCGCGTCGGTGTCGAGCCATCACATGTGCTGAAAGCCGCGCAGGAGATCGCGACCTCACCTGGACTGCAATTCCGCGGTGTCATGACCCACGCGGGCCATGCCCACAACGCCACCGGTGCGCGCGGTATCGAATTGGTCGCCCGGCACGAGGCCTCGGTGATGGGCATGGTGCGCGAGGATCTCGAGACCGCAGGCCTGGACTTCGACGTTGTCTCGGCCGGTTCGACGATCACCGCGCCCTATCTCTCTGCCGCCGACGGCATCACCGAAATCAGGCCCGGCACATACATTTACAACGACTTGCGCACGCTGTCGTGCTATGCGTGCACCGCCGACGCGATCGCGATGACCGCGCTGGCCACAGTCGTCAGCCGCAACGGCGACCGCATCACGCTCAACACCGGCAGCAAGACACTCACCCCGACCACGCACCCCGACTTCGGATACGGCCATCTGCTGCGATCTCCGGACGCACAGATCACCCGGATGTCCGAAGAACACGCCATGGTCCAGATGCCGGAAGACAAGCCCCCTCTTTCGATCGGTGACCGAGTTCAGATCCTGCCGGTGCACGCGTGCGTGTGGAGCGATCTGCAGCCCGAGATCTACGGCGTTCGGATGGGCCGGATCGAGGAGCGCATCACCGTGGACGCGATGCGCCACAGCCTCTGACCCTCACGTCACGCTGACTGGAGATCCACCGGCAGGCCGATCTGCATACGCGAGGCCTGTTCGACGAGCATCGCGGCGACCGCCGCGTCAACCACCGACGAGCCGACCGAGTCGAAAACCGTTCGGCCGTGTGACTTCTCGCCAGGCGATGCCAGCGACGCGCCGAGGGCCATGACCCGCGCGTGCACGGCGGCGCCAAGAGACGCACAGTCGCCGACGAGGAAGGCGTTCTCCGGCACATCGGCATAGATCTGCGTGGCACCCTCGAGCACCTGGGTCGAAAGTTCGCGCTTACCAGGGGAATCGGCTCCCATCGCCAGAACGAGCGCGTCGGGCCCCAGGTGCTCGGCGTCGAGAATCGGCTCCCGCGACGGGGTGCAGGTGATCACCACGTCGGCGCCGTCGACGGCGGCCGCGACCGTGTCGCAGATCTTGCTGGGCACGTCTGTTGACGACGCCTCGGCGGCGTCGGTCGCCGACGACGGCGAACGGCTCCACCAACGGACCTCCGACGTCAGGCCGAGGTGGGCCAGCGCCTCGTCGACACGCCTGGCTAGCGGACCGGCACCCAGGATCGCGGCGACGGCGGGCCGGCCGGGCAGTAGATGATCAGCTGCCACCGCCGCCACCGCCGCCGTGCGCAGGGCGGTGATGTCGGCGCTGGGCATGATCGCCTGCAGTCGGTGGGCAGCCGTGTCGAACACGAGCATGGCCCCGGTCGCGACGCCATCGTCGGGCCGCAGATTGGCCTTGACCGACAGCACGGCAGGCGATTTCTGCACGCCCACCTTGAGATGCAACGAGGCTCCAGCGACGCCGACCTGTTCCGATGCGCCCGCCGTGGGGCCGGCGGCGACCTCGACCAAGGCCCGGCGCGCTGCCCCGATCAGACCGTCCCACGTCACTAGACTCAGCACGTCACGGCGCGTGAGCAGCACGCAGGCGTCGGGCGGAAGATTTTGCATGCAATCAAGTATGCTGTACCGCATACATGCCAGCAACGTCACATTCGGAGAGGGTTCAGATGACACTCGATCGGGCGCAGCGTCCGACCGCCAGTCCTGTGAATCTGACGACGGAAGTGTATGAGCGACTGCGTCAGGCGATCGTCGAAGGGTCTATCCGCCCGAACGAGCGGCTCATCGAAGCCGATCTCGCGGCGCGCCTGGATGTCAGCCGGACGCCTGTCCGCGAGAGCATGCTGCGACTGGCCGGCGACGGCTTGATCATTGCGCACCGGCGTGGATGGATCGTCCGCGAACACTCAGCAGAGGAGATCCGCGAGGTCTACGAAGTGCGCGCCGGCCTGGAAGGATTTGCCGCCCGCCTGGCGGCCGAGCGCGCGACTGACAGCGAGCTGGCCACGATCAACGCGATTCATCAGGAGTACGTCGACAAGGTCAACACCGAAAGCCGCGGTCACCTTGTCGAGCACAACGACGAGTTCCATAACGCCGTCATCGCGGCGGCGAAGAACTCAGCATTGGCCGAATTGATCCGGCGCAACAGCCAGTACTACTTCATTCACCGGATCTCGGGATTCCTTACAGACGAAGAAGTCCG
>DATJIX010000403.1:0-10828 GCA_035492865.1 Mycobacterium sp.
CGGTCACGGGATTGCGCAACAGGGTCGTCATGCCAGCCGGATCCTCGGGTCGACCACCGCGTACAACACATCCACGACGAGGTTGATGAGCAGGAACAGCGCGGCGATCAACAGCACCGCGCCCTGGATGACCGGATAGTCGCGCGCCGCGACCGCGTTGTACACCAGTCGGCCAAGGCCGGGCCAGGCGAACACGACCTCGACGACGATGACGCCGCCGAGGATGGTCGCGAGCTGAATCCCCGTGATCGTCAGCACCGGGACGAGTGCGTTGCGAACGGTGTGCCGGAATGTCACCACGCGCGGCGGAAGGCCTTTCGACCGCGCGGTGCGGACATAGCCCATCGACGCGACCTCCAGCACAGCCGACCGGACGTAGCGCGTCATAATCGCCGCAGCCACCAAACCCACTGTGAGCGCGGGCAATACGAGGTGGCGCAGCCAGCCCGCCGGATCGTCGAACAGCGGACGGTATCCGGAGGTCGGCAGCCAGCCCAGCGTCGTCGCGAATAGCGCGATGAGCAGGATGCCCAGCCAGAAGTCGGGAATCGACACCCCGAACTGGCTCGTGATCCGCACGATCGCGTCCGAAACCCTGCCCTCGCGCAGCGCCGACCAGATGCCTGCGGGCAGCGCTATCACCAACGCGATCACGATCCCGGCAACGCCGAGCGACAGGGTCGCGGGCAGACGCTCGAGCAGGGTGACGGTGACGGGGTCGCCGTTGCGGAAGCTGACGCCGAGATCGCCGGTGAGCGCCGAGCCGATGTAGGAGAAGAACTGCTCGACGAGCGGCCGGTCGAGTCCGCTGGCGGAGCGCAGTGCGTGGTACGCCTCCGGGGTGTAGCGGGTGCCGAGCGCGATCCGGACGGGATCGCCGGGAACCAGGTGGACGAGTGCGAACACGACCACGAGCACACCGAACAACACCACGACGGAATAGAGCAGCCGTCGCGCGATGAAACGGGTGGTCGGGTGGGTGAATATCGCCATCACGCCGCCCCATTCGACGCCAGGGCCGCGGTGCTGAACCGGACCGCGCCGTCGCGGCGCGCCTCGTAGCCCGACAGTCTCGTCGTCCAAGCCTGGATCACCGACGGGTTGTACAGATACAAGTAGCTCACCTGGTCGGCGATGATCGTCGCGGCCTTGGCGTAGTCGTCGGCGCGCGCGTTCATGTCGGTTTCGACTCGTCCCGCGTCGAGCAACCGGTCGACTTCCGGGTTCGAGAACTTCTGCGCGTTGCTGCTGCCGTCGGTGTGGTGCTGGGCGTAGTAGAAGTCGTCGGGATCGATGTTGCCCAGCCAGCCCATCATCAGCATGTCGAAGTGACCGTTGTTCTGCTCATCGAGCCAGGTGGCGAAGTCGACGGTGCGGATGTTCACCGTGATGCCAAGCGGCGCAAGGTTGTCCGCGATTATCTGCGCGGCGGTCACCGTCTCCGGGTATTCGGTGGTGACCAGCATGTCGAGGTTCTTCGGCTTGGCATTGGCCTCGGCCAACAGACTCTTGGCCTTGTCGATGTCATGGCGATAGGCGTCGTACGGGGTGTACCACGGGTTGCCCTTCGGAATCGCAAGCTGATTCGCGACGGCGGTCCCGTAACTGGTCGCCTGCACGATCGCGTCCCGGTCGATGGCGTATGCGATCGCCTGGCGGACCCGCACGTCCTTCCATGGATCGCGCGCCTCGTTCAGCGCCAGGTACCAGTAGTCGTTGCTCGGCGTCGCGGCCAGCGTGATCGAGTCATCGTTCTTCAACGCAGCGACGCGTTGAGGCGGAATCGCGTCCGTCCAATCGATCTCGCCTGCCTGTAGCGCCGACAGCGCCGTGGATGGCTCGGAGATGAACCGGAATGTCACCCCGGAAACCTTCGGCGCCCCAGCCCAGTACGCCTTGTTCGCCTTCAAAATGATCGAGTCGCCGCTCTTCTGGCTCGCGAACGCGAAGGGTCCCGTTCCGACGGGATGCGTTGCGATCTGGCCGCTCTCGACATTGCGGCGCGACACGATCGCCACGCCCTTGAACCCGCCGAGATTGGTCAGCAGGTTCGGCGTCGGCTGTCTCAGCGTGATCCGCACGGTCGACTGGTCGGGCGCCGTAACGCCGGTGACGGCGCTGAACTTGTCGGCGTTGGCCAGCTTCTGATCGATGATGCGCCGGTACGAATAGACGACGTCGTCGGCGGTGAAGGGGCTGCCGTCGTGGAATGTGACGCCGTGGCGCAGGTGGAACGTCCACGCCAGCTGGTCCGGGCTGACGTCCCACGAGTCGGCGAGCGCCGGGCGCATCTCCAGATTCGCATCGGGTGCCACGAGCGTGTCGAACACGTTCTCCAGGACCTCGAAGGAGAAGTACGCGCTGGTCTTCTGGGGGTCGAGCTGGTCGGGCTCGCCGGCGATCGCCGCCACCAGGTTGCCGGACGAATCGTCGCCGAGATCGACCCGGGAACCGGTGGAGCAGCCGACCAGCGCGATGGCGACCCAGGCTACGAGGCTGAGAGCGGTCAAAACCCGCACGCGGCTCTTTACCCGTTATGCGATGCGGTCAAAACGCACCACAGGCCCAGAACCCGTGACTTTGCCAAACGATCACTGCGATACTCAGCGGCGTGAGAATCATCCGCGGGCTAGCCGCAGCGGTCATGTTCGGTTGCGTGGCCCTCGGGCTGGCCGGCCCCGCCCACGCCGACCAGCTGATCCAGGGTGTCTACGAGTACACGCCGGAGCAGGGCCAGAGCGGTACCTACGAGGTCTGGCCGTCCTGCGTGCCGGTGGTCGGAGACCTGCGTGAGCCGCTGAACCTGCCGGTCGCCTGCCGATTGCACATGGCGCCGTCCGAGGGACTCACCGGCGGGGACGCGATTCTGACCGGTGGGGTCTGGCAGTGGACCACGCCGAAGAAGGAGGGCATGAAGTGCCCCGACGGCAGCTGGGGCGCGACGGTCGAGACCCTGAAGTTCGACGACCTCACGATGTCGGGCACCCGCACGATCAAGCACGCCGACGTGTGCGGTCTGGCGCCGGGCATGATCAGCATCCCGTTCACGATGGCGTTCAAGGAACCACTGCCCATTCCGGTTGAGCAGTACCCGCTGTACTGCGAACCTGCCGGGCTGCGCATCTGCCAGTAGACGTGGTCTGATCGAATGCCGCGATGGTTCACCTCCGTCGGGGGGCGCGCGGGTCAACGTCTGCGCCCGGCGGCGGCCGTCCCGTTGCTCAACGGCAAGGTGGTCGACCTGACCGGCCCAGGGCTCACCTCGCGGTTCGGCGTCACGTGCACCGACCTCGGGGCGTCGGTGGTCGCGCCCAACGGCAAGTTGGTGTCGGTGTTCGGCGACACCTTCTCCGGCCGCAAGGTCGGCCAGGGCGACTGGCGTTCACCCGTCGTGCTGATCGGCACCGGCGACGCCGACCACGAAATCGTTTACGAGCGGGCCGGGGGAGACGACCCCGAATATGCCCGCCAACTGTGGCACTACATTCACGACGATGCCGCCACCGGCTGGACCAAGGGCGGAATCAGCACCGTGATCCCATCGGACCTGCTGACTGTCGGTGAGTCAATCTACTTGCACGCCATCGTCAATCGAGGTTTCGGCAACGTCATCTGGACCGAGATCTGGAGATCCGACGACAACGGCGTCTCGTGGGCGCACATGGGTGCGGACGCGAAGTTTCCCGCCGACCTGTACGACGGTTACGCCCAATGCTGGTCGTGGGACTACGAACCCGACGGCGGCTGGGTTTACGTGGTAGCGACGGGATTCCAACGCGACAAGGGCATCATCCTGATGCGGGTCCGTCCCGAGCACATCGGCACGCGGTCGCACTATGTCAGCTGGGGCTACGCCGACGGGCGGTGGGCGTGGGGCAAGCCGGCCACCCCGATCACGCCCGACGGCGAGAAGTGGGGCGAGTTGACGTTTCGCCGGGTGGCGCCGGGCACGTGGGTGCTCGGCGGATTCCTTGCGTCGAAGTACGCGCTCGGCTACCGGGTCGTCGACTCACCCCTTGCCAACATGCACACCGCAGAACTTCAGCTCCCGGTGGTGGGTTCGTCGTGGCACGACGAGAACCACGTCGCGAACAGGGTGGCGCAACTCTACGGCGGCTACCTGCTGCCGGGCTCGCGGTTCGACATCCAGGGCGGCATCGGGCTGATGGTGTCACAGTGGCGCACCGACGCCGGATGGCCTTATCGGGCAATGCAATTCAAGGCCGCGCTGAAGGACACCAGTAAGACGGTGCAGCCGCCGGATCCGATCAACTTGTGATCGTCAGGCGGTGAAGCCGCCGTCGACATTCCAGTTGGCGCCGGTCACAAACGACGCTTCCGGTCCCGCCAGATAGCTGACCACACTGGCGATGTCGCCGGTCTTGCCGTAGCGGCCGAGCGACGTCATCGGGCGTGCCCAGTCGGCGAATCCGCCGTCTTCTGGATTCATGTCGGTGGCGATCGGTCCGGGCTGGACGTTGTTGACGGTGATCCCACGAGGACCTAGCTCGCGGGCCAGCCCACGGGTGAGGCTTGCGACAGCGCCCTTGGTCATCGCGTACACCGCCAGTCCGGGCACGGGCACCCGGTCGGCGTTGATGCTGCCGATGTTGATGATGCGGCCACCGTCGCCGAGGTGAGGAAGCGCCTGCTGGATGGCGACGAACACCGCGCGAACGTTGACGGCCACCAAGCGGTCGAACTGTTCGAGCGGGAAGGTCTCGGTTGCATCGACGTACGCGACGCCCGCGTTGTTGACAAGGGTGTCCAGCCCGCCCAGTTGTGCGACGGCGTCGTCGACCGACTTGGCCACCTGGGTGGCGTCACTGCTGTCGGCCTGAATGGCGACGGCCGTCCCGCCCGCCTCGGCGACCTCGGCCACCAGCTTCTCGGCCTCGGCTGCCGATGCGCCGTAGGTGAAAGCCACCGCGGCGCCGTCGGCGGCCAGCCTCCGTACGATTTCCGCTCCGATGCCGCGCGATCCGCCGGTCACCAGCGCCCGCCGTCCTGTCAGTGATGAAGTCATGTCCTCCTCAAGCCAACAAGCGGCCGGAACATTCCCTGGCCCGCTACTGTCACCGATTGATGACCGAGCAAACCCGACTCGAACGCTGGGACCAGCGAACCGATTTGCCGCTCGCCGGCGTCGCAATTGCCTTCCTCGCGCTGTATTCCGTCAAGGTGCTGGTTCGACTCCACGGCGGCGCCGACAAGGCGGTCGACATCGCGCTTGTCGCTGTCTACTGCATATTCGTCGTCGACTACGTCGTGCGGCTGTACGTAGCGGAGCCGCGCGGCAAGTGGTTCATCAGGCATCTCTGGGAGCTACCGATCATCGTGCTGCCATTCCTGCGTCCGCTGCGGTTGTTGAGCCTGGCCGTGGTGGTGAACGCGCTGCAGCGTGCCGTCGGCCAGACCATCCGCGGGAAGGTGATCGTCTACACCGCGTGCGGGGCGGTGGCGATTGTCTATGCGGCATCCCTGGCGATTCTCGATGTCGAAAGCAACCACCCCGACTCCAAGATCCACACCCTGGGCGACGCGTTGTGGTGGGCCACCACAACGGTGACCACCGTCGGCTACGGCGACCTGTCACCGGTCACCCCGGCGGGAAAGTTGGTCGCTGTCGCGTTGATGATCGGCGGCATCGCCCTGGTGGGCAGCGTGACCGCGACACTGGCATCGTGGATCGTGCAGCGCGTCGCCCAGGAGGACGTCGCCGCGGAGGTGGCCACCCGCGCAGAGATCGACGAACTGCGCGACGAGATCCGCCGACTCTCGAACTTGCTCACCAACGGTCAACCGCCCGCCTATGGTGAAGGCCGTGAGAGATTCTGGCGCAAAACGAGTAGTCGTCTGGGGCACTGGTTTCGTCGGCAGGATGGTGATCGCCGAGATCGTCAAGCATCCCCTGTTCGAACTGGTTGGCGTGGGGGTGAGCAACCCTGAGAAGGTGGGCCGTGATGTCGGTGAAATCTGTTCTCTCGGGCAGAAACTCGGGCTGACCGCCACCGACGACGTCGACGCGCTGATCGCGCTGAAGCCCGACGCGCTGGTGCACTACGGCCCGACGGCGGCGCACGCGGACGACAACATCGCGCTGATGACACGTTTCCTGCGGGCCGGCATCGACGTGGTCTCGACGGCCATGACGCCGTGGGTGTGGCCGACCATGCACCTGAACCCGCCGAACTGGATCGAGCCCATCACCGAAGCATGCGAGCTCGGCGAGTCGTCCTGCTTCACCACCGGCATCGACCCCGGCTTCGCCAACGACCTGTTCCCGATGACGTTGATGGGCCTGTGTTCGGAGGTGCACAAGGTGCGCGCATCCGAACTGCTGGACTACACGAACTACGAGGGCGACTACGAATTCGAGATGGGAATTGGCAAGCCGCCCGAATACCGCCCGCTGCTGGAGAATCAGGACATTCTGGTATTCGCTTGGGGCGCAACCGTTCCGATGATCGCGCATGCGGCGGGCATCATGCTCGACGAGATCACCACCACGTGGGACAAGTGGGTGACGCCCACCGAGCGCAAATCCGCCAAGGGCGTCATCGAGCCAGGAAACGTTGCGGCCGTGCGATTCACGATCAACGGTGTCTACCGGGGCGAAACCCGCATCCAGCTCGAACACGTCAACAGAATCGGCATCGACGCCGCGCCGGACTGGCCGACGGGTACCGAGAACGACGTCTACCGCGTCGACATCGAGGGGACCCCGAGCATCTTCCAGGAGACGGCGTTCCGGTTCACCGACGGTTCGGGACGCGACGCGGCGGCCGCGGGCTGCCTGGCGACCGGGCTGCGGGCGCTCAACGCGGTGCCCGCGGTCAACGATCTTTCGCCAGGCTGGGTGACGGCGTTGGATCTACCACTGATTCCCGGTGCGGGGACCATTCGCTAGTAACGCCGGGGCGGTCAGTCAAGATGGAGTACCGAAGGGTTTCCATCGAGACGGAGTGACATGTCTGACGGGGTGGGGCTGTCGGTTGGTGCTACCAACCTGGCGGCCGTTGTAGTGGGCCGGACCGCGGTGACGAGGTCTCCGGTGCTGACGCTGTATCCGCACCGATCGCCCGAGGTCGGCGTGCCCAGCGAGAACCCCAACCTCACCGAGCGCGGCCTGATCATCACCGATTTCGTGGACCGCGTCGGCGACCCGGTCGGAATCGTCGCCGCCGACGGCTCCTCACATCTGGCCGACAAGGTGCTGGCCGATGCACTGCGGGCCACGCTGTACACGGTCGGCCAACCTGCCGGACCCGTCGCCGTTACCTACCCCGCGCACTGGCGCCCGGCGGCCGTCGATGCGCTGCGCAACGCGCTCGCCGCGCTGCCGGAGCTGGCGCAGGCGCCGCTGGTGTCCGACGCATCAGCTGCGCTCACCGCGCTGCAGGACGACCCCGGGGTGCCGACCCGCGGCGTCATCGCGCTCTGCGACTTCGGCGGCACCGGCACCAGCATCACCCTCGTCGACGCCGCCAACGGCTTCGCCCCGCTCGCCCCGACCGTCCGCCACACCGACCTCTCCGGGGACCTGATCGACCAGGCGCTGTTGACCCACGTCCTCAACGACCTGTCGGCGGCGGGCACCATCGACTTGTCAGGCACGTCGGCGATCGGCTCGCTGAGCCGGCTGCGGGCTCAGTGCCGCGGCGCCAAAGAGCGGTTGTCGACGGCGGCCGTCACCTCCCTGGTCGTCGAGGTCCCCGGGCACCGCAGCGACGTGCGGCTGACCCGCAACGAGCTCGACGAGGCGATCCGTGCACCGCTAGCCGACTTCGCGGGTGTTGTGCAGGAAACGTTGGAGCGCAACGGAATTCGCACCGCCGACCTGGTTGCCGTGGCCTCCGTCGGCGGCGGCGCCCGCATCCCGATCATCACGACGACGTTGTCCGAACAGTTCCGGGTGCCGGTCATCACCACCGGGCAACCGGAGCTGACCGCCGCGATCGGCGGTGGCCTGCGCGCGGTGCGCGGCACCGTCGAGGAGGGGTCGACGTCGATGGCCGTCGCACCCGGGGTCGCGGCCGCGGCGGGCGCGGCCACCGCGATGGCGCAGGAGGTCGGCCCGCAGGACGCGCCGCAGTCGAGCACGTTCCGTGCGCTGGCCTGGTCGGATGCCGACGAACTACCCGATGTGGCGCCCACCGACCCGTACGACTACGCCAGTCCGGCCGACGGCGGCTACCAGGCAGATCCGCGTCCGCAGATGCAGTTCGGCCACGAGCCGTACGAGGAGGAGGCAGCGCCGCTGCCGTGGTACCGCAGGCCGGCCGTGATTCTGGTGATAGGAGTGTTGGCGGTGCTCGCGGCGCTGACCGCCGCGGTGTTGTTCGTGATGCGCGACGACTCCACCCCGACACCGGCGTCGACCACCGCGCCCGTCACCACCACCACAACGCCTCCGACCACCTCCGCGGCCGCGCCGCCCGCCACGCAGGCACCATCGCCGCAGACGCAGGCGCCGCAGACCCGGACGGTCACGCAGCAGGCGCCGCCGCCGCCGGTGACCGTCACCGAGGCACCGCCGCCTCCGCCGGAGACGACCGAGGCGCCACCCCCACCGCCTCCGACCTCGGAGGCGCCGCCACCGACCACCGAGGCGCCGCCGACCTCGCAACCGCCGCCGTGGAGTCCGACCGCGCCGTATCCGACGATCCCCGGTTTACCGTGGGTTCCGGCGCCGCAGCTACCGGGGCAGCCCTAGGCTCGCTGCATGACGCAGACCGACGGCTTGCTCTTCGATCCGAACACCTACGACCCGCAGCAGTTCGACGAGGAGACGCGCCGTCTCTTGCGGGCGACCATCGATTTCTTCGAGGGTCAGGGCAAGAAGCGCATCCTCGACGCCGACCTGACCGCGCAGTGGCCCGCCGATTTCGTCGACTTCGTCAAGCGGGAGAAGCTGTTCGCGACCTTCCTCACGCCGTCGGAGTTCGCAAACGGTGATCCGAACAAGCGCTGGGATGCGGCGCGCAACGCCGCCCTCTCCGAGATTCTCGGCTTCTACGGACTGACCTACTGGTACACCGAGCAGGTCACCATCCTGGGTCTCGGGCCGATCTGGCAGAGCGAGAACAAGGACGCCAAGCTCAAGGCCGCCGACGACCTGGAGGCCGGTGAGGTGATGGCCTTCGGGCTGTCCGAGCGTGAACACGGCGCCGACGTCTACAACACCGACATGGTGCTCACCCCTGCCAGCGAGGAGGACCGCGCCGAGGGCATCCTGTACCGCGCGACGGGGGAGAAGTACTACATCGGCAACGGCAATGTGGCCAGCATGGTTTCGGTGTTCGGTCGGCGCGGAGACATTGAGGGCCAGGATGCGTACGTGTTTTTCGCCGCCGACAGCAGGCACGAGAACTATCACCTGATCGACAACGTCGTGCATATGCAGATCTACGTGAGCACCTTCCGGCTGGAGAACTATCCAGTGCGGGAGGAAGACATCCTGCACACCGGTGTGGAAGCCTTTGCGGCAGCGCTGAATACGGTCAACATCGGCAAGTTCAACTTGTGTACCTGCACGATCGGCATGACCGAGCACGCGTTCTACGAAGCGATCACGCACGCACAGAACCGCATCCTGTACGGCAACCCCGTCACCGACTTCGCCCATGTACGAGCGAATTTCGTCGACGCATACGCGCGTCTGATCGCGATGAAGCTGTTCAGCCAGCGTTCCGTCGACTACCTGCGCAGCGCCAGCCTCGACGACCGCCGCTACCTGCTGTTCAACCCCGTGACCAAGGCCAAGGTCACCATGGAGGGCGAGACCATCGTCCGGTCGCTACACGACGTGGTGGCCGCAAAGGGATACGAGAAGAACACGATGTTCCGCGAGGTGGCGCAGCTTATCGGCGCGCTACCGCGACTCGAGGGCACCGTGCATGTCAACGTCGGCTTGGTGCTCAAGTTCATGCCGAACTACATGCTCAATCCGGCGGAGTATCCCGAGATTCCGACCCGCAACGACGCTGCAGACGACGTGTTCTTCTGGAAGCAGGGGCCGACTCGCGGAGCGGGCAAGGTCCAGTTCGCCGATTGGACGCCGGCATACGAGGAGCACGCCAGAATTCCGAACGTCGCGCGCTTCTACGAGCAGGCGCAGGCATTCAGGCAGTTGCTCATCACTGCCGCCCCTGACGCGGATCAGCAGAAGGATCTGGACTTCCTGCTCAACGTCGGGCACCTGTTCTCGCTCATCGCCTACGGGCAACTCATCCTCGAACAGGCGGCGCTCACCGGGGTCGACGACGACATCATCGACCAGATCTTCGACTTCCAGATCCGTGACTTCTCCACGTACGCCGTTGCGCTGCACGGCAAGCCGAGTTCGACGCAGGCGCAACAGGACTGGGCAGTCGGTGCGATCCGCAAACCGGTGACCGATGCGGACCGCTTCAATCGGATCTGGGAGCGCGTCAAGGCCTACAACGGCGCCTACGAGATGCGGCCCTGACAGGAGAGTCGACGTGCGGACATACCACCACTACATCGATGGCGGCGAGGTCGAGCCGGATAGCCGCGAATGGCTTGACAGCGTCGACCCGTATCTCGGCGAGCCGTGGGCGCAAATTGCCCGTGGCACAGCTGCCGACGTTGATCGCGCGGTGACCGCCGCGGCGCGCGCAATGCGCGACGGTCCGTGGGCGTCGATGACCGCAACCGAGCGTGGCAAGCTGTTGGTGCGCCTGGCTGACCTCGTCGCGCAGAACGCCGAGCATCTTGCAGAGGTAGAGGTTCGAGACAACGGCAAGCTGCTGGCGGAGATGCGCGGCCAGCTCAACTACATTCCCGAATGGTGGCGTTATTTCGG
>DATJIX010000404.1:0-2713 GCA_035492865.1 Mycobacterium sp.
CGGGCTCACTCATGTTCCATGTGTACGCACGCCATGTTTCCAACCCATTACTCGGCCGTTGCCGAGCCATGTCGGCAGGTGTGGGCTGGACAACGCCGTTGTTGCCCAGCCGCCCTGGCCCACACGAAGGAGGGTCACGCCCGGGCCAAGTCCGTGACGGGTTCCGCAGTGGTGACCGGCGCCGACACGGGCCGCCGGACGTACATCAGCCAGGTCACCGCGCAGGCCACCACGTAGAAGGTCAGGAAGATCCAGAACGCCGTGGTCGCAGAGTGGCTGCTCAGGTACGACTGCCGCAGCGCCAGGTTGATGCCGACCCCGCCGAGTGCGCCGACGGCGCCTGCGAAGCCGATCAACGCGCCCGACATCGCCCGTGACCAGGCCACCCGTTCGGCCTCCGGCACATCCAGCGAGCGACTGCGGGCCTCGAAGATCGACGGGATCATCTTGTAGACCGACCCGTTACCGATGCCCGACAGCAGGAACAGCGCGATGAAACCGATCACGTAGCCGGCCATCATGGCGCCCGTTGCGGCGCCCTTCGTGTGGTCGTCCAGCGTGCTCGCGCCGACGAGAATTCCGGCGCCCAGAATCATGCCTGCGAAGACCGCCAGGGTGACTCGGCCGCCGCCGATGCGATCGGCCAGCTTGCCGCCGTACACCCGCGAGAGCGACCCGAGCAGCGGCCCGATGAATGCGATCTGCGCGGCGTGTAGCGACGCCTGTGCCGCATTCTGGCCGCCGGCCGCGAAGTTGATCTGCAGCACCTGACCGAACGCGAACGCGAAGCCGATGAACGAACCGAAGGTGCCGATGTAGAGCAGCGAAATCACCCAGGTGTCACGCACTTTCAGGATTGCGCCCATGGCGGTCAGGTCGATCTTGTGCTGCTCGAGATTGTCCATGTACAGGGCCGCGCCGATCCCGGCGACGGCCAGCGCGACCAGGTAGACCGCGCACACCCAGTAGGGCTGCCGATTGCCCGCGGTGGCGATGACCAGCAAGCCGACCAGCTGGACCATCGGCACACCGATGTTTCCGCCGCCCGCGTTGATGCCGAGCGCCCAGCCCTTCAGCCGCTGCGGATAGAACGCGTTGATGTTGGTCATCGACGAGGCGAAGTTGCCGCCGCCGAATCCGGCCAGTGCCGCGCAGACCAGGTACGGCCACAACGGCAGGCCCGGGTGGGCGAGCAGCCACATGGTTCCGACGGTCGGGATCAGCAGTACGAACGCCGAGAACACCGTCCAGTTGCGGCCGCCGAAGGTCGCCGTGGCCAGCGTGTACGGGATTCGCAGGAACGCGCCGACCAGTGTCGCGGTCGCGCCGAGCAGGAACTTGTCGCCCGCGGAGAAGTGGTAGACGGCCTCCGGCATGAACAGCACCATCACCGACCAGATGGACCACACCGAGAAGCCGATATGTTCGGCCGCCACCGACCAGATCAGGTTGCGGCGCGCGATCTTCTTGTTACCGGCCTCCCAGGCTGCGACGTCCTCGGGATCCCAGTCCGTGATGCGTTTCGACATGCGGCCAACGCTAGGAAGGCTTTATTGCGCGAAAACGCCCCGCGATAACCCCGCCGTGAACTTCCGCTCACGTGGCTGACGGTGGGGGTGTGAGATCAATCCACGCGATGAGCGTGCACGACGGTGAACGGTAGGTGCACCCGATTGTCGTCGCCGAGGAGGTCGCGGACCTTGGCGAACCGCTCGGCCGTCGCCCGCATCTGCTGCAGTGCCTCGGGCGGCATCATGTCGGTCAAATGTTGTGGCAAGCCTTCGCCATCGGTGCCGAATCCCATGGCGTTGCCCAGATATGTGGTGGGACCGAGGAAGTCGATACGCCAGCCGTTGGCCGTCAACGTGTCGCGGATGTTGTCTTCGGGCACCGCACCCATCGGAGCGATGACGCCGTTGATGTTGCCATCGGAAAAACACGACAGATGCAGACGCGCGCCCGGCCGCGTCGCCCGGTACAGGGCGGCGATGTAGGCCTTACGGCCGTCGTCGTCAAGGCAGTGATACAGCGCACTGTCCACGACGGTGTCGAAGCGGCCTTCGTACCCGCGCAGCTCGGTCGCATCCGCGACGTCGAATGTGACGGTGACGCCTGCGCCCGCTGCCCGGCGTCGCGCCTCCTCGATGGCGGCAGCCGAACCGTCCAGTCCGGTGACCGAGTGTCCGCGCGACGCCAGATAGATGGCGTTGTCACCGAGGCCGCAGCCGATGTCGAGCACATCACCCGAAATGCCGCCCAGCGCTTCGAGTTCCATCAATCGCGGCTGGGCCTGATGCACGTCCCATGGCACGCCGGTGGGCACAGGCCCACCTTCGAAGACAGGCTCGCCGCGGTACAGCTTGTCGAACGTCTCAGGGTCGGGACGAAACGCGGGAGTGGTCATTGTCCCAACGTACGCCCGCTACCAGACGTCGCCGTCGCGCCAGTCGCAGGTGATTTCGGCTGCTGTGTCGAGCTCGACCGTGATCGGCAGGACGAACAGCCCGTTGTCGTCGTCGGGGGTACGCGTCACGCCCGCCGGTGCGAGCACCGAGGTCTGGCCGCGCCAAGGCAGCCAGCCTCGCGAGGTGTACATGTGCCTGCCGGCATCCGATGCGCTGAGGGCGCCGAGTTGGTATGCCCCGCGAAGCACTTGTTCGGCGGAGTCCATCAACGCGTGAGCCAGGCCCTGCTCCCGCCAATCCTCGCGGAC
>DATJIX010000405.1:0-4182 GCA_035492865.1 Mycobacterium sp.
TGCAATGCGCTGACCGAAGTCGTCGTCGCGCCGGCATGGATATTTCAACGCGGCGTCTTTGCGTGGAACGGCGCGATCGCATGGTGGATCAACATGGTCGTCTTCGTCACCTACACCGCCTGTTTCATCGTCCTGCTGCGCAGGATGATCGTGCGTGAAGATTTCGACACCGGCCCACTACCGGAGTTACCGCCCAAAGCGGAACGTGGCCAGCCGGATTCGGTGGGGGCGATGCAATGACGAATCTGCAGGCCGAGCGCAAACCTACCCGGTTCGTGCCGGGGCAACCCGACATGTGGGTGTTCGTCCTCTTCGAATCGATGCTCTTCACCGGGTACTTCTCGGTCTACCTCGTCGGCCGCATCCAGAACCGCGATCTTTATCTACAATCGCAAGCCGATCTGGATCTTCGCTTCGGGATCTTCAACACTATTGCCTTGCTGCTGAGTTCGTGGGCGATCGCCCGGTGCGTCCAAGCGGCTCGCGAAGGGGCGTACCGGGACGCACTGAGAGACGCGTTTCTGACCATCGGCTTCGGCGTCGCATTCCTGGTTTCCAAGGTGTTCGAGTGGGTCAAGGAGATTCGCCTGGGGAACACGTTCACCAGCAACGAGTTCTTCCAGCACTTCTTCTTTCTGACGTCGATACACCTTCTGCATCTGTTGATCGGCTTCATCGTGATGGGTGTCGCCGTCTATCAGCTGTGGAGCCCGGCCCGTCGCTCGCAGCAGCTGATCGAAACGTGCGCCACCTATTGGCACACAGTCGATTTCCTGTGGGTCCTGATCTTTGCGTTGATCTACGTGGTGAGGTGATCCGTGACCGGAACATTCAACAAGAGGCTGGCGATCGTCTGGCTGGTGCTCACCGCGATGACACTGGCCTACATCTGGTTGGACCACTCGGCCGACGATGGCGGGGTGCTGAAGGCGAGCACGGTCGTCACCGTGAGTGCGATCGTCATTGCTCTCGTGAAGGTACGCATCATCTTCCGCGAGTTCATGGAAGTGCGGCACGCCCCTGCGCTGCTGCGCCGCCTCACCGATGCCTGGGTCGTGCTGATGGCGGTGTGCCTGTTGGGTAGCTACTTCATCGGCTCGGCGTTGGTGGGCTAAAACCCTGGCGAGCAGACGCAAAGTGTCCGCGACACGCCGATACTAGGGTGATTTTGCGTCTGCTCGCGCAGAAGCGGCGAGGCCGGCGCGGTAGCCGAACACCATTGCGGGACCCAGTGTCCCGCCCGCACCGCCGTACGCCTTACCGGTAGCGCCTGCCATCGCGTTGCCCGCGGCGAACAAGCCGGGGATGGCAGAACCATTCACGTGCAGCACCCGGCCATCGCGGTCGGTGCGCGGTCCGCCCTTGGTGCCCATGGCGCCGACGGAGACGGGCACCGCGTAATACGGCGCCGTGTCGATGGGGCCCAGCGTCTTGCCTGCCGTGGTCGCCGCCTTGTCATCACCCCAGTAGCCGTCGTATGCACTTGAGCCGCGGCCGAAGTCGGGATCGGTCTCGTGAGCGACGTTCTCGTTCCAGGCCGCCAACGTCTGCGCCAACCCGTCGGGGTCGATGCCGGTCTTCACCCCGAGTTCGGCGAGGTCGGCCGACGGTGAGAACCAGTCGGGGGCCGGTTCGCCAGGCGGGACGCCCAGGAAGCCGTAGCGCTTGAGATGCAGTGAGTCGAAGACGATCCACGCCGGGTCGTTCGCATAGCCGTCGCGCGGGTCGAGGTACTGGAATGGCCCGGCCATCGAGTTGTATTCGCCGGCCTCGTTGAGGAACCGCTTACCCGCGCGGTTGACGATGATGCTTCGCGGCCGGGTCCGCTCCAGTCGGACGCTGCGACTGCGTGGATGTCCCTGGAAGGTGTCGCCGGGCAGCTGCACTATCGGAACCCACCATGCTTCGCCCATGTTCGCGAGGTCGGCGCCGTGCGCCATCGCCATGCGCAGTCCATCGCCGGTGTTGTTGGGCGGCGACACCGCGCCGCGCATCGGGCCGCGCAGGTAAGCCTCGACGAGCTTGGTGTCCCATTCGAACCCGCCGGTGGCCAGCACGACCCCACGGCGTGCGCGCACGCGAATGTCCATGCCGTCCAAACTGATACGTACGCCGGTGATGCCGAGAGCATCGGCGACGAGCTCAATCGCACGGGCTTCCGTTCGAGGCGCCACGCCGAGGTCGAGCAGCCCCTTCAGCAGCCCGGCGATCAGTGCGGTGCCCGCTACACAGTAGTCACCGGACTCGTTCTCGACCGACGCGTGAATCCGGGCGCGGGTCTCCGCATCGATGCCGACGTTGCTGAAATCCGCTGGGAACGACGTGATCCGGTCCCGCCAGTCACCTAACCGCGCCAGATCGAACGGCTTGGCATTCAGCGAACGCCCGCCGGCGGGCCGTCCGCCGGGCAACTCCGGTTTGTAATCGGGGAAGCCTTCGGCGATCTCGAACTGCAGCTCGCTGTGCGCCTCAACGTAATCCAACATCTCGGCGCCGGTGCGGACGAACGTCTCCATCAGGTCGTCGTCCATGAACCCTAGGGACTGCGCACGCAGATAGGCCATCGCGTCCTCGACCGGCAACTCACCGTCGGCTGCTCGTGTATGCGCGGGAATCCAGACGATGCCACCGGAAACCGCCGTCGTACCGCCGACCGTCGCCGCCTTCTCGTACACCTCGACCGATGCCCCGTTGGACGCCGCGGTCAGCGCGGCGGTCAATCCGGCGCCACCGCTCCCCAGCACGACCACGTCGACGTCGGTATCCCAGTCGGTCACTGTTGTCTCCCTTCAGCTGAGGATCGCGGACAGTTCGTCGGCCGCCGTGATGACCGCCTCCCTGCCGTCCATGACCACGTCTTCGCGATGCGAGATCAGGTTGATGCATGTCGGTGGGGACGGCGGCCTGCGTCGCACCGGTACCGCAAGGCCGTACGTGTTCGGTTCGACCTCGCCGTGCGTGATGATCCAACCCTGTTGTCGCGCTTGGGGAACGAGCTCGCGCTCGCCAGGGCGCGGCGGCATGCTGGCAAGCAGCGCTATTCCCGCGGCACCCCGCTCCAGCGGATAGCGGCTGCCCTCGTGAAAGTTCAGCTGATAGAAGACGTTGGTCGGCACGATGACGGCGATCGCCACCTGCTGATCGCCCTCCGCGACAAGTAGCGACACGGTGGTGCCGAGTTCGTCGGCCAGCTTGCGCAGCGTGGGCACACTCAACTGGCGGACGTTGTTGTCGAATGAGGCCCCCAGCACCGCGAGCCCTGCGGCCGACCGATACCTACCGTCCTCACCCTTGGCGACCATCCGGAACTGCGCCAGCGTGCTGAGCAGTCGATAGGCGATCGTGCGGTGAACGCCGATGTCGTCGGCGACCTGCTGAACCGTCAGCCCCGTGCGCGACGCGGCGACCAGCTGTAGCGCCGCTAGACCCCTGGCCAGCGTCTGCGAGCCGGGCGCACCGTTGGGTGTCGACTCGGGCATGGCGCCCCTTCCTTGACAGATCCACTCCGCGAGAGTGATGCTCTGACTATAGTGCACATGGATGTGCGATAAATGAGCAGAGTGCTTACAAAATACGAGAATTGGATTCTCGTAGTCAAGAGAGGGTGATGAGTGGGGGAGTTCGAGAGCGTCTGGAGCGATCTTCAAGGCGTCCCGTTCTCGCAGGGTTACCTCGACGCGGGCGGGGTGCGCACCCGCTACCTGCACGCCGGTGACCCCGGCAATCCTGCGCTGGTGTTCCTGCACGGTTCCGGCGGTCACGCCGAGGCGTATGTGCGCAACCTCGAGGCCCACGCCGAACACTTCTCGACGTGGTCGATCGACATGCTGGGGCACGGTTACACCGACAAGCCGGGGCATCCCCTGGAGGTTCGGCACTACGTCGATCACCTGATGGCGTTCCTCTACGCGATCGGCGCCGAGCGCGCACACATCAGCGGCGAGTCACTTGGCGGCTGGGTTGCCGCCCGCGCCGCCGTCGATCACCCGGGCCGGATCGACCGCCTGGTGCTCAACACCGCCGGTGGTTCGCAAGCCGATCCCGAGGTGATGAAGCGGATCATCACGCTGTCGATGGCTGCCGCCGAAAACCCCACATGGGAGACCGTGCAGGCCCGCATCAAGTGGTTGATGGCGGACAAGACCAAGGACTACGACGACATCGTCGCGAGCAGGCAACGCG
>DATJIX010000406.1:0-2149 GCA_035492865.1 Mycobacterium sp.
TTCGGAGAACTCCCGGGTGCCGTCGAGCGGGTCGACGATCCACACCCGCTCGGCCGTCAGCCGCACCGGGTTGTCGGCACCCTCCTCGGACAGCACCGCGTCGCCGGGCCGCTCCGCGCCCAGCGCTTCCATCAGGAAGTCATGGGACCGCTTGTCCCCCGCGGCTTTCCGCTCCGACTCGGTGGCGTCGGCCAGCTCGGCGCGCACGTCGAGCAGCAGCTTGCCCGCCTCGGTCGCCAGGCGTGCGGCGATTTGATGGTCGGTCACCGCTTACTTTCCAGTAGCTCGATGACCAGTTCGGCCAGTTCATCCGGAGTGCGGTCGGGTGTCAGGCGGATATCAGGATGCTTCGGCCGCTGGTACGGGCTGTCGATGCCGGTGAAATGGGTGATCTCGCCGGCGCGCGCCTTGGCGTACAGCCCCTTCGGGTCACGTCGTTCGCAGTCCTCGAGCGGGGTGTCGCAGAACACCTCGAAGAAGTCGAGGCCGGCCTCGGTGGTCACCTGCCGGGCCAACGCGCGGTGCTCCTCAAGCGGGCTGATCGCGGGGACGAGCACGACCTGGCCCGAGTCGGCAAGAATCGCCGCGATGTGGGCCAGCCTGCGCTGGTTCTCGGCACGGTCGGCCATCGAGAAGCCGAGGTCCGCGTTCAGGCCGTGCCGCAGGTTATCCCCGTCCAGAACATAGGCAGGGCAACCTTTTTCGAGCAGCTTCTGCTCGACGAGCATGGCCACCGACGACTTGCCCGACCCGGACAGCCCGGTGAACCACACGGTCCGGCCCTTCGACAACCGGTCCTCGGCCTTGCACAGCGACTCGTGGCGCACCGTGTTGGGGCTGGACGTGCGTGCGGTGACGAACGGCAGGATCATGCCTGCGGCGACCGTGCCGTTGGTGGCCGGATCGATGAGGATGAACGAGCCAGTGGCCGAGTTGCGGCTGTACTCGTCGAGCAGAAGAGGCACCTGCGTGCGCAGCGATACGCGGCCCAGCTCATTGAGCTTGAGTGCGGTGGCCGACTTGTCGCGATGCAGCGTGTTGACGTCGAGTCGGTAGTCGAGCGCGGTCACCTTGACCCGCGTGGTGCGGGTCGTGTGCTTGATGACGTAGTCGCGCCCGGGCTCCAGCGAGGATCCGTCGGCCATCCAGCACACGGTGGCGTCGAAGTCCTGCGCCACCCTCGGCTGGTTGTTCGGCCGCGCGATCAGGTCGCCCCTGGAGATGTCGATGTCGTCGGCGAGGCTGATCGACACCGCCATCGGCGGAAACGCTTCCTGGACAAGCCCACTCGGGCCCTCGATCTCGGTGATGCGGCTTGTCTTGCCGGCGGGCAGCACGACGACCTCATCGCCGGGACGCATCACACCACTGGCGACGGTGCCCGCGTAGCTGCGGTGGTCGTGATGGTCGAGAGACTGCGGCCGGATCACATACTGGACCGGGAACCGCACGTCGACGAGGTTGCGGTCGCCCGCGATGTACACCTCTTCGAGGTGCGAAAGCAGCGACGGTCCGTCGTACCAGGGCGTCACGTCCGACTTGGTCACGACGTTATCGCCGTTGAGGGCCGACAACGGAATCGTCGTCACGTCGTGGAAGTCGAGGCGAGCGGCGAACTCGTGGAAGTCGTCGCGGATCTTCTCGAACTGCTCGCGGTCCCAGCCGATCAGGTCCATCTTGTTGACCGCCAGCACGATGTGCCGGATGCCCAGCAGCGACGCCAGGAACGCGTGCCTGCGTGACTGTTCCAGCAGCCCGTGCCGGGCGTCGACCAGCACGATCGCCAGCTGCGCGGTGGAGGTCCCGGTCACCATGTTGCGCGTGTATTGAATGTGGCCCGGGGTGTCGGCGATGATGAATTTCCGCTTGGCCGTTGCGAAGTAGCGGTAGGCGACATCGATGGTGATGCCCTGTTCGCGCTCGGCGCGCAGCCCGTCGGTGACCAGGGCCAGGTCGGTGTAGTCGTGTCCGCGTTCCTTCGACGTGCGCTCGACGGCGGCCAGCTGGTCTTCCATGACGGCCTTGGAGTCGAACAGCAGGCGGCCGATCAGAGTGGACTTGCCGTCGTCGACGGAACCCGCGGTCGCGATGCGCAGCAGCGTCGCCATCAGAAGTAGCCCTCTCGTTTGCGGTCTTCCATGCCTGCCTC
>DATJIX010000407.1:0-6887 GCA_035492865.1 Mycobacterium sp.
TTTTCCAGGTCTTGGCCCGACAGCGGTCGCAGCACGTGCCATATGACCTCGGCCTCGGGCAGCTCGCGGTAGAAGGCGTCGTCGTCGTCTTCGGCGCAGTACCGGATATCCAACCAATCCGTTTCTGGCGCAAGGAATCCGGTGACCTTATCGCCGGGGACGAAATGCGCGAGGACTCTCAGCGCCACCGCTTTGCGATCCACTTGGCGATCGTATCGGCCTTCTCGCTGCGTGCACCCGGCGTGGTGAAGTAGTGGTCGGTGTCGATGGCGCACTGGGATTTGTCGGCGCTGGCCAGTGCGTCGTAGATGCGCTGCGCGTCGCTGGGGAACACCCCGGTGTCCTGCTCGGCATTGATCACCAGTGCGGGGCAGTCGATACGGGCCAGGTGCGGTTCGGCGCGGGTCTGGGCATGCCGCAGGCTCCACATGCCGAGCCAGTTCCGCAGTGTGCATGCGGCGGCGATGCCGTGCGCCGAGCGGTTGGCCTTGACGGGCGGCCCCGCGTAGCACATGTTCGCCGGGCGCTTCGTCGGTTCGATCGCCGGATCGACCATCCGCGGGTCCGCCCATGTGCGCAGCACCGTGAACGGCCGGTCGGAGAAGCCTGCGGCGTGCACGCGTTTGAGTTCGGTCTCGGCCCAGTCGGTGATGGCGTTGTTGCGGGCCAATTGCGCCGACCGGTAGCGCTCGATGAAGTCCTTGGAGTACGGCGGACCGTTGCGTTCTTCGAACAGGTTGAGCTCGGGATCGGCTGCCAGGGCGTCGTTTTCGTCGACCACGGACGCATCCATCCACGCGGTCAGCACATCGGGGCGGCCGGGATGTGCGGCGCTCGCCACGTATCCGTCGGCCGGCAGCAGGTCGGTGAGTCCGGCAGCGGGCCGCATACCCTCCAGCGGCGTCACATGGGGGTCGACGGCTTGGGCCTGATAGGCCGCCATCAACGAACCGCCGCCTGAATTGCCCAGCAACACAATGGTTTCGACACCCTGCACCTCGCGCAGCCAGCGCACCCCGACACCGATGTCGACCAACGCGTGGTCAAGCAGGAAGCTGCTCTCGTATCCGCGGTAGCGGGTGTTCCAGCCGAGGAACCCGATCCCACGGGTGGCCATGTAGTCGGCGAGATAGTGCTCGGAGAAATCGATCTGATAATGCGCGGCGATCATTGCGACTTTCGGCTTGCGTCCGACGCCACGGTGATAGAGCCCCTGACACGGGTGTCCACCGGATCCGGCCCGCCGCGCCGTCGGCGAGTCCATGCCGACGAATTCGCGGGTGACGCCGGGTGCTCCGGTTGACGCCGATGTTTTCGTCATGTCAGGCCGGCCTCCTTGTGGTAGATGGTCCGGTAGAAAAAGTTGGCCAGCGTGGTGATGCACGCTTCGTCGTCAACGGTGCTCGCTGCGCCATCCCCGGACAGCTGCGTGTAGCAGAACTGGTTGAGCATCGACACCATGGCGACCGCCACCAGGTGTGGGTTGTCGTCGGCGGCGCAGAAGCCGTGCCGCTGTGCCTGCTTCACCATGTCGGTGATCAAAGCTATTGGCAACGAGCAGATCTCGGACCAATACCCGGCGAAGTCGTCACTGATCATGGCCAGCTGCGAGACACTGATGATCTCGGCCAGCCGATTGCGGTAGGTGTGCCAGTGGGCGGCGGCGGCCTCGTACGATCGCTCCCAGTTGGTGAGGCCGGGCTCCGCCGCCGCTCGCGACCGTTCCCGCGCCTCGTCGCGAAACCGTACGGCCCACTCGCGGACCATCGCTTCCTTGGAGTCATAGTAGTTGTAGAACGACGCGGTGGACCTGCCCGCTTCAGCCGCGATGTCCGAAATCGTGGTCGCCAGAATGCCCTTGCGCGCGATCACCGCCCGTGCCGCCGCGTCGATCGCGGCCTGCGTCTGTCTGCCGCGCTGAGTCGGCAATTGCTCGCGGGGACTGACGGTCACGGAACTCCTCGGCCGTTGATCGCAACTGAATCTGATGTTAGATTCAGATTTCGAGCTTGGCTAGAGGAGCTGCGACGTGATCAAGCCAAACAACCCCAATTCCGAATTCGCACTCGGCGGCATCAACCACGTGGCGTTGGTCTGCTCCGACATGGCGCGCACCGTCGACTTCTACAGCAATGTGCTTGGCATGCCGCTGATCAAGTCGCTGGATCTGCCCGGCGGCATGGGGCAACACTTTTTCTTCGACGCGGGCAACGGTGATTGCGTTGCGTTCTTCTGGTTCGCCGATGCGCCCGATCGGGTGCCGGGTGTCTCGTCGCCGGAAGCCATCCCGGGAATCGGCGACATCGTCAGCGCGGTCAGCACGATGAACCATCTGGCGTTCCACGTGCCCGCGGAGAAGTTCGACGAGTACCGGCAGCGGCTCAAGGACAAAGGTGTGCGCGTCGGCCCGGTGCTCAACCACGACGAGAGCGCGGCGCAGGTGTCGGCGACGGTGCATCCCGGCGTCTACGTACGCTCGTTCTATTTCCACGACCCGGATGGCATCACGCTCGAGTTCGCCTGTTGGACCAAGGAATTCACCGACAGCGACACGCAGACGGTACCGAAGACCGATGCCGATCGCAGACCCCGAGTGCCCGCAGGGCGCTAGCTTCCCCATGCCTGACGGCACGGTGACCGACGCCCAGATCGCCGCGATGTCGGCGGCCGAACGTCGTGAGCTGATCAGCAGGCTCCAACGCCCGATAGGTGAGCTGCTTCCGCCAGCGGAACTCGCCAGGCTGCGGCGGGTTCGCCTGGTCCTGATGATCGGAGCGAGCATCGGCCTGCTCCCGTGGATCGTCTACCTGGCAATCACCCTGCCCGACAAGTACATCGCGAACAATTGGCCCGCGACGTGGGTCGGCTTCGACATCCTGATCCTGCTCTTCATGGCCGTCACGGCGGTGCTCGGTCTGCTGCGCCGCCAACTGCTGGTGCTCACGGCGTTCACCACCGGGATCCTGTTGATCTGCGACGCGTGGTTCGACCTGATGACGGCCGGACCTGAGGACAGGTGGCTGTCGGTGATGACGGCTGTCCTTGGGGAGTTGCCGCTCGCGGTTCTGCTGATCACCGGCGCACTGCGCATCTTGCGATTGACCGCCACCCGGCAGTACGTACTCGAGCCAGGGATGCCGCTGTGGCGAATCCCGTTGTTGCCCTAGCCCCTGTAGAGGTCAGGGACGGCTAGCGCATCGATCATCGCCGCGAGCTGATCGACGAGCTTGTCGTTGTCCAACGCGACGTCACCCGCCAGCCACGCGGTGATCATCTGGGCCACGCCGCCGACCACGAAATGCGAAGCGGCCTTGATGCGGTCCGTGTGTTGCGCGCCCACCGCGCCCGCGTGCTGGAACGTCAGCATCGCCATCAGCGCGAACGATTCGGTGCGCTTGCGCACCACGACGGGATTGGACAGCTGCGAGCTGAAAAGCAGGCGGCCGACGCGGGTGTCCGCGGCGATGGTCCGCACGATGTTGGCCATGCCCGCCCGGCTCTGTTCCTCCAGCGGCGCGGCCGTGACCGCGGCCTGCGTCGTCGCCGCGATATCGGCGATCACCCAGTCGTACACCGCGGCGACGAAGTCGTCCTTGTCGGTGAAGCTCTCGTAGAAGTACCGCAGCGCCACTCCGGCTTGGCGGCAGATGCCGCGCACCGTGAGTTCGGACAAGTCGGGGTCGGAACCCAGGATGTCCAGCCCCGCCTCCAGAAAACGGCGACGACGCTCGGCGACGCGGTCGGCCGCCTCGATGCCGCGATACGGCCGCACTTGAGCCATCTGGTCCATCTTGACACCGCTGCCGCCGCGCGAGCAATATATCTGGAAACATCTGTTCTCACATTTACTCGTGAGGTGGTCAATGACGATCAGTGAGCCGGTGCGGCACGTCGAGCGAGCGGTTGGCGACCCTCCAGTCGGGATTCCTGCGTCGGTGCGGCGCCGTGGTGCGAGCTTTGACGACGGGCTGATGGGCGTGGCACTGCTGGCCGGACCCGCGAACGTGATCATGCAACTCGCCCGGCCGGGCGTCGGGTATGGCGTGATGGAGAGTCGGGTCGAGAGCGGTCGCGTTGACCTGCATCCGATCAAGCGCGCACGAACAACGTTCACCTACCTCGCGGTCGCCACCAATGGTTCCGATGAGCAGAAGGCGGCCTTCCGGCGTGCGGTGAACCGGGCGCACGCGCAGGTCTACTCGACCGACGAGAGCCCGGTCGAATACCACGCGTTCGACCGTGGCCTCCAGCTGTGGGTCGGCGCGTGTTTGTACAAGGGCGCGGTCGACGTGTATCGGCTGTTCGTGGGTGAGATGGATGACGAGACCGCCGAGCGGCACTATCGCGAGGGGTTGCCGCTCGGCACCACACTGCAAGTACCCGAGGACATGTGGCCGAAGGACCGCGCCGCGTTCGACCGGTATTGGCAGGAATCGCTCGAGCAGGTCCACATCGACGACGCGGTGCGCGAATACCTGTGGCCGATCGCGGCGGGCCGCATCCGCGGCGTCAGGCTGCCTGCTCGGATGCAACGGGCGCTGGACAACTTCGGTCTGCTGATCACCACCGGCTTTCTGCCGCAACGCTTCCGCGACGAGATGAAGCTGGAGTGGAACGACGCGATGCAGCGCCGCTTCGACCGCACAATCGGCGCGCTTCGGTTCGTCAACCACCTGCTGCCGTCGTTCATCCGGCAATTCCCGTTCAACGTGCTGCTGAAGGACCTCGACTGGCGCATTCGGACCGGACGTCCGCTCGTCTAGAGGGCTTGCCACCGGACGAACACGCGTCCCATGGGGAGTAGCGAAACCTCCGCGCCTGGCAGTTCCGTTGCTTGGCGTGTTCCAGCACCGGCGCATCCGCGTCCACAGCGACCACGTCGGGGATGCGTTTCGACAGCCGAGCGGCCAAAAAGCCATCGTCACAGCCAACTTCGAGCACCGACGCTGCATCAGGTGAGACGGATGCATCGAGTTTGCCGTCGTAGTGGATGTTGATGTTCCACGGTTCCGCCACATATCCAGTCTGGCGGGACTGTCAGACAGCGCGCGTATAAATGCGGACGTGCGTACCGAAAACGACAGCTGGGATATCACGACGAGTGTCGGCTCGACGGCGTTGTTCGTCGCAGCGGCGCGGGCCCTCGAGGCCCAGAAACCCAAACCCGCGGCGATTGATCCGTATGCCGAGGTGTTCTGCAGGGCCGTCGGCGGCGAATGGGCGGACCTGCTCGACGGCGGCGCCCCCGACCACCCGCTGAAAACGGAGTTCGGCGACTACTTCGTGAACTTCCAGGGCGTACGGACCCGATACTTCGACAGCTACTTCCAGGCTGCCGCCGAAGCAGGAGTGCGGCAGATCGTGCTGCTCGCCGCCGGTCTGGACTCCCGTGGCTACCGGCTGCCGTGGCCAAACGGCACCGTGGTGTTCGAGCTCGACCAGCCACGGGTGCTCGAGTTCAAACGTGAGGCGCTGGCCGCGCGGGGTGCCTTGCCGACCGCGGACCGCAGGGAGGTCGCTGTCGATCTGCGCAACGACTGGCCACAGGCCTTGCGCGACAGCGGGTTCGACCCATCGAAACCCTCGGCATGGATCGCCGAGGGTCTGCTGATCTATCTGCCAGCCACAGCCCAGCACCAGCTGTTTGCCGGCATCGACTCGCTGACCGCGCGGGGCAGCCACCTCGCCGTCGAGGAGTCAGCGCCGTTGGACGCCAACGTTTTCCAGGAGAAGCGCGATGAGGAACTCTCCGGTGAGAACAGCCGCACCTTCTTCACCCTCGTCTACAACGAGCAGCACGCCCCCGCCCACGAGTGGTTCGGCAGCCGCGGTTGGTGGTCGGTGGCCACGCCGTTGCCGTTCCAGCTGCGTTCACTGGGCAGGCCAGTGCCGGAGCCCGACTCCGAAGCGGGTGTGATGACCGGCAACATCAGCCTGGTCAGCGCGATCAAAGACTGACCAACGGCTTGAGCGCCTCGCCGACTTCGGTGATCACGCCTGGCGTGTAGCGATGGGTCGGCAGGTTGACGATCACACCGTCGATGCCGACGTCGAGCACACGACGCTTGATCTCGTCCGCCACTTTCTCGGCTGAGCCGGAGACGGCGCGATCACCGCGAGCTTCGTCGATGTCTCTGTGCGACTCGTAGCCGTCGAGCACCACCGTCAGCAGCGTGCTTGTCTCCAGCGTGGCGGGATCGCGGTCGACCTCGGCGCACCGGTCGTGAAGGGCACGGACCTTTCCCGGCAGCTCGGACATGCCCGCGATGATGTTGAGATGGTCGGCGTACTGGGCGGCCATCCGGAAGGTCTTCTTCTCACCGCTACCACCGAGCATCACCGGGATGTGGTCGCGATAACGGGGTTCGTTGATCGCGTCGTTGGTTTGGTACCACTTGCCTGAAAAGGTTGGCCGCTCACCGTGGGTCATCGGGATGATGATCTGCAGCGCCTCTTCGAGCTTTTCGAATCGCTCGGTGAAGGTGCCGAATTCGAAACCGAGCTGCTGGTGCTCCAACTCGAACCAGCCGGCGCCGAGACCCAGGATGGCGCGACCGCCGCTGACTACATCCAGCGTTGTGATCTCCTTGGCCAGCAGGGTCGGGTTGCGGTAGGTGTTCCCCGTGACCAACGTCGAAAGCTGCACTCGTTCGGTGGCCGAGGCCAGCGCCCCCAACGCCGTGTAGGCCTCCAACATGGGTTCATCGGGTTCGCCGAGCGTCGGCAGTTGATAGAGGTGGTCCATCAGCAACACGGTGTCGAATCCGGCGGCCTCCGCCTCCTGGGCTTGTGCCTTCACAGCGGGGAAGAGTTCGGACACCGGCGTGCCGTACGAGAAGTTGGGGATCTGCAATCCGAGTCGAATAGTCACGCCTTGTGGTGACCTC
>DATJIX010000408.1:0-10424 GCA_035492865.1 Mycobacterium sp.
GCCGGGGAACTCGACTTCGCCTTGGAAGTCGAGGCCGAGGAAGCCCTCATAGAAAGCGATCATCGGCTCGAGGTTCGTCGTCACCAGGCCGACTTCAATACCGGGGCTCAGCAGGTCGAAGCGCACGGCCACGACACTACCTGCGGATAACCTCCACCGGTTTAGCCCTCGTCGACTCCCCACACCAGGCAGAAGGTGTGCCCCGCGGGATCGCGAAACACCCTGAACTGGGTTTCGCCGACCGCATCGGTCACCCGAGTTGCGCCCAGCCCGAGCACTTTTCGCTCGGTCGCGCGCCGCCCTAACCGTTGCCGAACCCTGTGACGCTGCGCACCAACGGCAGTGTTGCCATGGTCGCGAAGCCCGGCGCGGCCGCACAAACCGCGGGTACCGCGTTGAGAACCTGCATTGCGGTGGCTACGTTCGCCGACCGCACGTGCTCCTCGATGCTCGCGGGACGGGTGAAACTCGCCAGCGAGATGAAGTGGGTGCGCATGGACGGGTCGCCCTCGATCGTCAACGTCCACCCGTCCTTTGGGCGTGGCCAGTGCTCGGGGTACTCGCCTCCGACGGTCCACAGCGTCTCGATCTCGATCAACGGTTCGCCGTCGCGGCGGCCCACCCAGTTCCACCGCTGCCCTGCCGTCGTCCCCGCGCGCAGCATCCGGTCGAAGATCTGGTGGTCCTCGCGGGCGGCGACGGCTTCCACCGTCGCGGTCACTTCGTCGATGCCCGCGTTGAGCGCGTCGGCAAGCAACCACACCTGCTCGGTGAAGATTCCACTGTTGAACGCGAGGAAATCATTGGTCCCCGGACTGATCGCCTCGACGGGCCGGCCGAACGCCATGTTGTCGAACGTGATGCCGGTGCTGTCGTACACCGACCAGTCGGCGCGCTCCTGCAGGGTGATCGTGTCGATCCTGCGACTCATCCCCGACAGCGCGAGGGGCAGCACGCCCGACAGGTTCCCGGGATTCAGCCCGCTGCCGTGCACGCTGGTGCCGCCCTGTTCGCAGGCGGCAAGCACGCGCTCGCGGTCGGGTCCGGGTAGGCGGCGCGGATGGAAAAGGAACGCGGTCGTGACGACGTTCTTGCCGCAGGCCAGGATCGCGCACACCTCGTCGAGGTCGGTGTTGCGCGGGGTGTAGAGCACGCAGTCGGCCTCGACAGCCAGTGCCGCCGCGGTGTCGGTTGTGGCGAGCACACCCGTCGGATCGCGTCCGACGAGCGCGCCGACGTCCTTGCCGTGCTTGCTGTCCGAGTACACCTTCGCGCCCACCAGATCGAGGTCGGTTCGGTGGTCGAGGATCGCGATGATCATCTCGGCGCCCACCGCGCCGGTGCCCCACGAAATGACTCGGTACGGCGGCGTCACATCGAGGCACGCTACCGCTCATCGAATAACGATTCGATCACTATGCAAATCACGATCAATTAAGAGGCGGCGGCAAATATTGAGAGTTTTCAAGATCTCCGCCCCGATTTGGTCGACTGCTTACCGGATTCGGGCGATTTTGAGGCCGATCTCACTCCGTTGAGCTGTAACGCTTCTCGACGTGGTGTCAGGCCGGTCAGTCGGCGGGTTTGCAACCCTTTCCCAGCGGCTACCTTGGATTTCAGGGTTGGGGAATCAGCGACGAAATCGCAATTCAAAAGGAAGTAATTGATCATGAAATTCAGTGGTACCACTGCGCGCCGGCGCGTCGCCGGCATCACCGCCGGTTGTCTGCTCGGGGGCATTGCTGCGGCAACCATCGCCGCGCCCACTGCGGCCGCCGCGCCCGACTGCTCGGCAGCGGGCGTTTCGAATACCGTCAGCTCGACACTGGGCTCGGCGCGCGCCTACCTGAACAGCCACCCGAGCGCCAACCAGGTCGTCGGCGCGGCGTTCAGCCAGCCGCAGGACCAGGCCGCGTCCACACTGCGCGGCTACTTCACCGCCAACCCGCAGGAGTACTACGACCTGAAGGGCATTCTGGCGCCGATCGGTGACACCCAGCGCCAGTGCAACGTGGCCGTGTTGCCGCCGGAGTTGGCGTCGGCCTACAGCGAGTTCATGGCCGGCTGATCGAGCCGTTTTCGTTAGCACGGCTTAGCGACTACTCTGTGCCCATGAGGTCGACAACAACAGCCGCACTCGCGGCAGCGCTCGTCCTCGTCGGCAGTGCGTCGGGTGGGATCGCGTCAGCCGATCCCACTCCGGCGCCGCCGCCGCCCGGGCCCAAGACGACCATCGACGCCGACGGCACTTACGCCGTGGGTAAGGACATCCAGCCGGGCACGTACAGCTCTGCGGGCCCCGTCGGCGACGGCGCCTGCTACTGGAAGCGGTCCAACGGCACCGACATCGTCGACAACGCGTTGTCCAAGAAGGCGCAGATCGTTCAGATCGAGCCGACCGATACGTCGTTCACCACCAACGAATGCCAGGCCTGGCAGTTGACCGACCAACCCGTACCTCAGTCGGGTCCTGGCGATCTGATGGGCGCGCTCGGCCAACTCGGCCAGATCATCGCCCGCAATCCGGGCAGCGCGCCGCCGCCGCCTGCCAATCCCGGCGGCTAGCGGATCTTTTCGCCGTAGACGCGTTCGACGGTCAGAGTCATCAGCACCCGGCGGTCGGACACCATCACCGCGCGGTACTCGTCCCAGTCCGGATGTTCGCCCGCCGCGCTTCGGTAGTAGTCGACGAGCGCTTCGACCTCGGGTCCGTGCGGGTCGGTTCCCGGTCCGATCAGCGTGACGGCGCCCTCGGCCGTCGCCCACGCCCAACCGTCGGAGCTGGTGACCTCCAGCGCGGCGCGGGGGTCGCGGCGCAGGTTCGCCGTCTTGGCGCGGCCCTCCGTCATCGAGACGTGGATGACACCAGCGTCGCGATCGTAGAACGGCGTAACGGGCGAAAGCTGCGGCAGGCCGTTGGCCTTGATGGTGGCGAGCACGCCGAGGCGGCTCTCGGCGATCAGCGTGTGTGGGTCGAATGTGATGGCGGTCATGTCAACCGGCAACCCACGACCGCCCGTGAGGTATTCCGTACCCTGACGGCGTGGCCGATCTGCATCCCGCCGTCGCCGCCCTGGCGCCCCTTTTGGGCACCTGGTCGGGTCGCGGCAACGGCGAATACCCGACCATCGAGCCGTTCGGATATCTCGAGGAAGTGACGGTCGGTCACGTCGGCAAGCCGTTCCTGAGCTACGGCCAGCGGACCAAGGCCATCGACGACGGGCGGCCGCTGCATGCCGAGACCGGATACCTGCGGATGCCGTCGGCGGATCGCGTCGAACTCGTGCTGGCGCATCCCACCGGCATCACCGAGATCGAGGAAGGCACGCTGGCCATCGACGGATCGACCCTGCAGATGGATCTGATGGCTACGGCCATCGGGCTGTCGGAGTCGGCTAAACACGTAACGGCGTTGTGCCGTTCGATGCGAGTGGACGGCGACGAGCTGACCTACACACTGCGCATGGCCGCCGTCGGTCAGCCGTTGCAGCACCACCTGGCCGCGACGCTGCACAGGACACGCGCATGAGTACCGACGGCAGGATCCGGGTGCCCGCCGACCTCGACGCCGTCACGGCGGTCGGCGCCGAAGACCACTCCGAGATCGGCCCGGCTGCGGTCGAGCGCATCTGGCAGGACGCGCGGCACTGGTATCGGGCGGGCATGCATCCCGCGATCCAGCTGTGTCTGCGGCACAACGGCAAGGTCGTGCTCAACCGGGCGATCGGCCACGGCTGGGGAAACGGCCCAGACGATCCACCCGATGCCGAAAAGATCGCTGTCACAACGGAAACCCCGTTCTGCGTGTACTCAGCCGCCAAGGCGATCACCACGACCGTCGTGCATATGCTCGCCGAACGCGGGGTGTTCTCCCTCGATGACCGGGTGTGCGACTACCTGCCCAGCTACACCAGCCACGGCAAGGACCGCACCACGATCCGGCATGTGATGACGCACAGCGCAGGGGTGCCGTTTCCGACGGGGCCCCGCCCGGACCTCAAGCGCATGGACGACAGCGAGTACGCGCGCGAGATGCTCGGCAACCTGAAGCCGATCTATCGGCCCGGCCTTGTGCACATCTATCACGCGCTGACGTGGGGTCCGCTGGTGCGCGAGATCGTCTCCGCCGCTGCAGGCAAGAACATTCGTGAAGTGCTCGCCACCGAGATCCTCGACCCACTCGGCTTCCGGTGGACGAACTACGGCGTGGCCGAAGCCGACGTTCCGCTCGTCGCTCCGAGCCACCCGACGGGCAAGCCGTTGCCACCACCGATCGCCGCGGCATTCCGCACCGCGGTCGGCGGCACGATGCACCAGATCATCCCCTACTCGAACACTCCGCAGTTCCTCACCGGCGTGGTGCCGTCGTCGAATACGGTGTCGACCGCCGACGAGCTGTCGCGGTTCGCCGAGATTCTGCGCCGAGGAGGCGAACTCGAAGGGGTGCGCGTCATGGCGCCGGAAACCCTGCGCGCCGCGACACAGGAGTGCCGCAGACTGCGGCCGGACCTGGCCACCGGCCTGATGCCGTTGCGCTGGGGCACCGGCTACATGCTCGGGTCAAAGCGGTTCGGACCGTTCGGCCGCGACGCCTCCGCGGCTTTCGGGCACACCGGCCTGGTCAACATCGCGGTCTGGGCCGACCCCGAGCGCGGGCTGTCGGCGGGCCTGATCAGCAGCGGTAAGCCCGGCAGGCACCGTGAGGCCAACCGCTATCCGGCCCTGCTGGACCGCATCGCCGCAGAAATCCCTCGTACCCAGGTTTGAAATTCGGCCGAATTGGGAACCGGGTGTTAGCTCAAATCATCGTCGGAGGTAATAGTGGCGAGCCAGTCCGCAGCCAGTCAGTGCACCATCGAGCGCAAGCGCGTCGGCGAGATCGAGGTGCTGTCCGTAGCCGGAGTGGTCGACATGCTCACCGCATCGCAGCTGGAGGAGGCGATCGCCGCTGCGGCCAAGGACTCACCGCAGGGTGTGGTCGTCGACCTCGGCGCGGTCGACTTCTTGGCCTCGGCGGGCATGGGCATCCTGGTCGCCGCGCGCGATGAGCTGCCCGCGTCCATGCAATTCGCCGTCGTCGCCGACGGTCCCGCCACCAGCAGGCCACTCAAACTTGTCGGCGTCGCCGACGTTGTGGGGCTGCACGCCACGCTGGACGAAGCGCTTGCCGCATTGGCGGCATAACCTAGCCGCAGACGGGGTAGCCACAGACCGAAATGTCAACTTCGGAAACGCTTTGTAACAGCTCGCAGTTCGCGCGTCTAGACGCCGCCGCGGATCCTGAGAGTGCCGCGGCCATCCGACGGGATTTCGCTGACTGGCTGCACCAGTACTTCGCCCTCGACGCCACGAAGGCCTGCGACGTGGTCCTCGCCGTCAACGAGGCGATGGCCAACGTTGCGGAATTCGCGTATGTGACGGCCGAGCATCCCGGCGCAATGCAGGTTCAGGCCGACTACGACGGAAGCGCGGCGACGTTGACGGTCACGGTGACCGACCACGGCGCGTGGCGCCGCTCCGACGCCGCCACCAAGGAGCTCAAACGGGGGCGCGGTATCCCACTCATGCATGCACTGGCAGATCGGGCCACTCTCGACTCGTCGGCGACGGGGACCCGGGTATGCCTGGAATGGAACCGGGTCACCCCGGCGCGCTAGAACTGCGGAAGCCGCACCACCTGCACGAAGAACTCATCGATCTGCCGGACCGCGCTCATGAACTGGTCCAGGTCGACAGGTTTGGTGACATAGGCGTTGGCGTGCAGCTTGTAGCTACGCAGAATGTCCTCCTCCGCCGAGGACGTGGTGAGCACGACGACCGGAATATGGCACAGATCCGGATCGGACTTGATCTTCTCCAGCAGCTGCCGTCCGTCGTATTTGGGCAGATTCAGGTCGAGCAGGATCAGGTCGGGCCGTGGCGCGCCAGTGAACGCGCCGCGCTGGTAGAGGAAGTCGAGTCCCTCTTCGCCGTCATGGGCGACGTGCAGAGTGTTCTTGATCTTGTTGTGCTCGAACGCTTCCCGGGTGATCAGCTCATCGCCGGCGTCGTCTTCGACCAGAAGCACGTCGATCGCTCGGCCGTCGTGGTCCGTTGAAGTCATTCCGATACTCCTTGTCGGATGGCCGCCGGGGTCAGGCCCGGCTCGGCCGTCGATTGAATGGATGGGGTGAAAACAGGCAGGGTGAAACGGAAACGTGTGCCCTCGGTGTACGAGGTGTCGATCCAGATGTTGCCGCCGTGGTGCTCGACGATCTTCTTGCACAGCGCAAGCCCGATTCCCGTGCCGCTGTAGGAATCCCGACCGTGCAGGCGCTGGAAGATGACGAACACCTTGTCGGCGAACTCCTTCGGGATGCCGATGCCGTTGTCGGAGACAGTGAATATCCAGTCGGATTGGTCGTCGCGGTCACGTTGGTCGCACTCGATGACGATCCTCGGTGTGACACCGTCTCTGCGAAACTTCACCGCGTTGCCAATCAGGTTCTGCCACACCATCACCAGCAGCGTGGGGTCACCGTGCACCCGAGGCAGCCCTGCTTCGGGCCTGACGATCTGCGCACCCGTCTCCTCGATCGCAGTCGACAGATTGCCCAACGCCGTGTCCAACGCGGCGTCGAGATCAACCTCGGTGGATGCGGCGTTGAGCCGACCGACCCGGGAGAAGGTGAGGAGATCGTTGATCAGGACCTGCATGCGTTTGGCACCGTCGACCGCGAACGCGATGTATTCGGTGCCGCGCTCGTCGAGCTTGTCGCCGTATCGCTTCTCCAGCAGCTGGCAGAACGAGGCGACCTTGCGCAACGGCTCCTGCAGATCGTGGGACGCGACGTACGCGAACTGCTCGAGTTCTGCGTTCGAGCGTCGCAGTTCTACGGTCTGTTCATCGAGCGCCTCCCTGGCCGCCCGCGACGCATCCAGTTCTTCGACGATGCGCTGCCGCATGTCCTCGACGTCGGCTGCGATGCCCCGGATGTCTTTAGGCCCCCGCGGCACGATGCGTTCCCCGAAGTTGCCCTCGGTGATGCGCCTGCACGAGGCGGCCAAGGCGCCCAACGGGCGGGTGACCGCGCTGCGCACCAGCACCGCGAGCAGAATCGCCATTCCGAAGAAGGCGGCGATCAGCCCCGCCAGCACCCTGTCACGCCATGCGCGCACGCCAGCGAGTTCGTCGACGCCGACTTGCCGCGCCGCGGACAGGTGGGCGTTTTGCACATCGAACAGCGTTCGCAGTCGGTCGAATTCGGCCTTGCCGCGCTCCGCGGTCGCGTTGTCCACCACCGCGGGGGCGCCGGGTGTGACGCTGGCGATGAGCGGGTCGGCGTACGTCGTCCGCCAATTCGCGGCCGCCTTCTCGATGGCGTCGAGATCCTCGATTGCGTCGCGGCGGTAGCCCAGATGACTGCGGATGTCATCGGCCGCCGACCGTTCGGTGCGTTGGCCGTCGAAGTAGGGCTCGAGGAATTGCCTGTCGGCGGCGATCGCGTAGCCACGCAACGCCGTCTCCTGATCCCGCAGCGCCGCCTGCAACTGGTAAGCCGCCACTCGGGCTGGCTGGATGTCGTCGACCAGCTCGCTGGAGACATCGTCGGTGCGGTTCATCA
Source organism: Mycobacterium sp. (assembly GCA_035492865.1). Taxonomy (GTDB): domain Bacteria; phylum Actinomycetota; class Actinomycetes; order Mycobacteriales; family Mycobacteriaceae; genus Mycobacterium. Next base: position 7,605 of record DATJIX010000408.1, read on the forward strand.
GCATGCCGGTCGCGACCGCTCCCGCCAGAACCACTGCGCCCATCACGGACAGCACCAGGATCTGCCAACCCTGGACGGTGAGCCGGCGGGCGCCACGGGGCTCAGTCATCGTGGCGTCCGCTCCACACGCACGACAGCGATGTCATCGGTGTGCCCGCCGTGCGTCCGCGCCCTGGCCTCCACTTCGCCGATCAACGCGTCGACGAACGCGCGCCCGGGCAGGGCCGCGAGCGACCGGGCCAGCGCGAGCAGTCCGTCCTCGCCGAGGCGTTCGTTGCCGCGGCCGGAATGGCCCTCGAAGAGGCCGTCGGTGAGCAACAGCAGGCCGTGGCCTTCCGGCAGCTCGAGTTCGTTCACCGGCCACTCGTGGGCGCCGAGACCGAGTGCGGGGCCCGCCGGCGGCTCGATCCACTGCACATCGTTGTTCCCGTGCATCAACATGCCGGGATGCCCCGCGCGGACCGCGGTGAACCGCAGGCTGTCGGGAGCGAACGCCAAGCTCAACAGCGTGGCGAAAATGCCGTTCGACGGGCGTTCGGTGAGCAGGATCCGCTCGAGTTGGTGCATTCGCTCGTTGCCGCGCAGCCCGGCGAAGGTCAGCGCGCGCCAGCCGATCCGCAACGCCACCCCGAGGGCGGCTTCATCCGGCCCGTGCCCGGCGACGTCACCGACCATGACATGCACGGTCCTGTCCGGGGTCTGCACCACGTCGTAGAAATCGCCGCCCAACAGGGCATACGCGCGGCTCGGCCGGTACCGGGCGACGATGTCGACGTTCGGCTCGTCGAGCAGCAGCGGCGACGGCTGCAGGCCGCGCTCGAGGCGGGCATTCTCGCCGGCTCGCAGCTGGCTGGCGTGCAGTTCGACCGCGGTCAGCTCGGCCCGCTTGCGCTCGATCGCATACAGCAGCGAGCGACGCAGTGTCTCCGGATCCACCCGCCCCTTGACCAGGTAGTCCTGCGCACCGGACGCCACCGCGGAGACGCCGAAGTGTTCGTCGTTCAGTCCCGTCAGCACCACGATCGGGATGGCCGGATCACCCTTGCTGATCCGCTCGAGGGCATTGATGCCGTTGGCGTCGGGCAGGTTCAGGTCCAGCAGCACACAGTCGGGACGAACCCGTGCCAGCTCTCGCTCGGCGTCGGAAATCGAAGGCGTCCAAGCAAAATCGACGTCAATGGCCGCGTCGGCAATCAGTTCTTCGACCAACAGCGCGTCGGCTCGGTCGTCTTCGACGAGTAACACTGAGAGGCGAGGCCCCTGCGCCGCGCGAGTCGCGGCAAGAGGGCTCTGAGGGTAATGCGGCGCGCGCATCGGCCATCACGTCCTTTTACGTAACGTCACCCGGCCGCGCTGACCCTTCTTTAGTGACAACGTAACGACCATACCGAGTCCGTCGCGGGGTCTCATCCGGCGTCCACAGATTAGGTGGTACGGCCCTTTAGCAGTACGCTTGCGCGCGGTTCCTCGTCGCCCAGGAGAGAGCATGCCCACGCCGTCCGTATCCAGGACCGTCTCAGCTCAGCCAGTCCGCAGCGGCCGTTCCATTCGCCGCGTACCGGGCCTGACCGCAGGTCAGTGCTTTGAAATCGAGGTCAACCCCGAAGTCACCGGGTGGGTGATCCGGATTCCGGAAATCGGCGGCGTCACCAGAGCGACCCGCCGGGTCGCGGTCGAGACCGTGGCTCGCAAGTTCATCGCCGCGCGCACCGGCATTCCGATCGGCTACATCACGGTGATCGTCCGCGACTAGCGCCTGAACATGACAAGAGGGGCACCCGATTCGGGTGCCCCTCTTGCTGTGGGGGGTCTTGGTCAGCGGCCGTTGCCGAAGGTCGGGGTGACTGCGCCGACGGTGGCCTTCTGCTGGATGTCGTTCACCCAGTCGTGGTGAACGCTGTCGGCCTGGGCGGCGCCCGCGAAGCTCAGCGTGACGGCGGCCAGTCCGCTGGCGATGACTGTGGCAAATCCGAACTTCTTCATTTTGATGCCCTCTCCTGTGTGCCTTCTGGGTTTCTCACCCGGTCTGAAGGCTTAAACAGACAGGTCAGAGCTTTAATTCCGATGGCAGTAATTGAGCGGCAGTTGGCAGGAATCGACCGCCTTGGCAACTGATTTGACGATTCTCCCTGTACAGCGACGGCACGTAGTACTACCGTTAGTAGTACTACTTCGGCATCGGGGAGCGAAGCTCATGAGTCCGAAACTGGCTGACAGCGCGGTCCGCCACGGTGATGCGATCGATTCGCGGTATCACCCATCCTCGGCAGTGCGCCGCCAACTCAACAAGGTGTTTCCGACCCACTGGTCGTTCCTGTTGGGCGAGATCGCGCTCTACTCCTTCATCGTGCTGCTGATCACCGGCGTCTACCTGACGCTGTTCTTCGACCCGTCGATGGCAGAAGTCACCTACAACGGCGTCTACCAGCCGCTGCGCGGCGTGGACATGTCGCGGGCCTACGCGTCGGCGCTCGACATCAGCTTCGAGGTGCGTGGCGGCCTGTTCGTCCGGCAGGTGCACCACTGGGCGGCGCTGATGTTCGCCGCGGCGATCATGGTGCACCTGGCGCGGGTGTTCTTCACCGGCGCATTCCGCCGTCCCCGCGAGGCCAACTGGGTGATCGGCTCGCTGCTGCTGATCCTGGCAATGTTCGAGGGCTACTTCGGCTACTCGCTGCCCGACGACCTGCTGTCCGGCATCGGCCTGCGCGCCGCGCTGTCGTCGATCACCCTGGGGCTGCCGGTGGTCGGCACCTGGATGCACTGGGCGCTGTTCGGCGGCGACTTCCCCGGCCACGTCCTGCTCCCGCGGTTGTACGC
>DATJIX010000409.1:0-3226 GCA_035492865.1 Mycobacterium sp.
CAACAAGGTGTCGGCGGTGCTGCACAGCGGCTACCCGGTTCGGCATTGGGATCACGACCTCGGACCCGACCAGCCGCACCTGCTCGACATCGACGGACCGCGGGACTTGACACCGCAACCCGCAGATGCGTTGCGCGAGACTGATTTCGACGTGAGTCCCGACGGCAGCTTCGTCGTGACCTCGTGGCACGGCCCCGCGCCCGGCGCATCCATTCGCGGCACGCTGGTCCGCATCGACGTGGCCACGGGGGAGCGCACGACCATCGCCGACGAGCCGGACGCCGACCTGGAGTTCCCGGCCATCTCGCCCGATGGCGCAGCGGTGGCCTTCACGCGAGAGACCCACTCGACCCCCGACAAAGCGCCGCGAATCACGCTGTGTCACATGCGGTTCGGCGGACCCATTGTCGAGCTGACCGGTGAGTGGGACCGGTGGCCGACATCGCTCACCTGGTCGGCCGACGGCTCGGCGTTGATCGTCACGGCCGACGAGAACGGCCGCGGTCCCGTCTTCGCGGTCGACCCGTCGACGGGCGTGGTCACCCCGCTCACCGACGATGACTACACGTACTCCGATGTGCGCACCGCGCCGGGCGGCGTCGTCTACGCGATGCGCAGTTCGTATGCGCGGCCACCACATCCGGTCCGGGTTGGTCCGGACCGGATCGTCACCGAGTTGCCTTGCGTGCCCGCACCCGAACTACCGGGCGTGTTGACCGAGGTGGCCGCCACTGCGGACGACGGACAGCCGGTGCGGTCATGGCTGGCGCTGCCGAAAGGTGACGCCCCGGCGCCGTTGGTGCTGTGGGTGCACGGCGGACCGCTGGGCAGCTGGAACGCGTGGCACTGGCGGTGGAGTCCGTGGCTGCTCGTGGCAAAGGGGTACGCCGTGCTGCTGCCGGACCCGGCGTTATCCACCGGTTACGGTCAGGATTTCATCCAGCGCGGCTGGGGTGCATGGGGTTTCGCGCCCTACACCGATCTCATCGCAGCCACCGATGCGGCGTGCGCCCATCCTCGCGTCGACGAAACGCATACCGCCGCAATGGGCGGTTCGTTCGGCGGCTACATGGCCAACTGGATCGCAGGCCACACCGACCGGTTCGACGCGATCGTCACCCACGCCAGCCTGTGGGCGCTCGACCAGTTCGGGCCGACCACCGACGGCGCGTACTGGTGGGCGCGCGAGATGACACCGGAAATGGCCGAACGGAATTCGCCGCATCGCTTCGTCGATCAGATCCGCACCCCGATGCTTGTCATCCACGGCGACAAGGATTACCGAGTGCCGATCGGCGAGGCGCTGCGGCTGTGGTTCGAGTTGCTCACCGAGTCCGGCCTGCCTGCGGCGGACGACGGCACCAGCCCGCACCGCTTCCTCTATTTCCCTGCGGAGAACCACTGGGTGCTCGCCCCGCAACACGCCAAGATCTGGTACCAGGTGGTGACGGCATTCCTGGCGCGCCACCTGCTCGGTGAGGACGTCGAACTGCCGGAGGCGTTGGGCTGACTAGAACCGCACGGGGACGACCAGATTCGTCAGCCACACCGCCGCGAGCAGAATCGCGAAGGTTCCCATGATGATGGCCGCGGCACGACCCGTGGGCAGTTCGTTCATCGCATGGTCGGAATGCTCCATCTGCGCGTGATCCGTCACCATTGAGGGCTCCGGGGAGACGTGGCCGAGCCCCGGAGCGGGTGAGTCAGCGCCCGGCAACGTCATGCATCCGTGCTTCAACCGGTTGGCCACGAGCCAGTGGTTGATCGGATAGGCGATGACACCGCCGACGATGGTCGCGACGCTCATCCGGAACCAGAACGAGGCGCGATGCGGCTCCTCGGAGCCCGGCCAGTGGGCGCCGAGGATCAGCATGACGGGAAGCATTCCGGTCATCACCATGTTCATCGAGACTGTCTCGGCGAAGAACGTCTTGCGTACCGCCTTCCAGTAGTCGCCGTCGTACATGCCGACCATCATCAGCGCCTGGAAGATGAACAGGCCGAAGGCGAAGGCGGCCAGATACTCGACGGTGGCATCCCACCCGTTGGTGAGGCCGAACACCGGCAGGATGGACGCGGCGACGACGATGCCGGTGGCATCGCCCGCCAGGCAGTGCATCTCGCTGTTCACCGACTGCTTCCACGTCGCCGCGGTGAAGGCGTCGTGGGTTCCCGGCACCGGTCTGCGACAGGCCAGCAGATAGAAGAAGAGCCCGACCGGGCCGGTATAGGCGGTGACCAGAATCCACGCCACCCGCTGAACCCAGCTGGTCACACCGTTGACCACGGAATCCCATACGACGAACACGACGCTGGCCGTCGTCAGCGCGAACCAGACGATCATGGCGCCGTCGAGCATGGCCGGCATCCTTTCCAGACGCTGGATTAGCCTAAGTGTCATGAGCGCAGCGCAGCGTGAATTCGACATCGTCCTTTACGGCGCGACCGGCTTCGTCGGCAAGCTGACCGCGGGCTATCTGGCAAGAGCGGGCGGCGGTGCCCGCATCGCGCTGGCCGGTAGATCGCTGGACAAGCTGCTCGCGGTCAGGGAAACGCTGGGAGAGAACGCTCAGTCGTGGGAGCTGATCACCGCGGACGCGTCGCAGCCGTCGACGCTGAACGCAATGGCAGCGCGGACGCAGGTGGTGGTGACGACGGTCGGGCCCTACCTCAAGTACGGGCTGCCTTTGGTGGCGGCGTGCGCCGCCGCGGGCACCGACTATGCAGACCTGACCGGCGAAGCCCTGTTCATCCGCGAAAGCATCGACCTCTACCACAAGCAGGCCATCGACAGCGGCGCCCGCATCGTGCATTCGTGTGGATTCGATTCCATCCCTTCGGATCTCACCGTCTTCGCGCTGCACAAGCGTGCCGAGCAGGACGGAGCGGGATCGCTTGGCGACACCAACCTGGTGGTGCGCTCGTTCGCGGGCGGTGTCTCGGGCGGGACCGTCGCGTCGATGATCGAGCTGCTGCGTGCGGCCTCGTCCGACCCGGAGGCGCGGCGCGTGATGCAAGACCCTTACACCCTGACACCTGACCGCGGCGCGGAACCGGAACTGGGCGCGCAGCCCGACATACGGTGGCGCCGCGGCCGCGAGATCGCGCCCGAACTCGACGGGTACTGGATCGGCGCATTCGTGATGGCTGCCGCGAACACCCGAATTGTCCGGCGCAGCAACGCATTACTCGACTACGCCTACGGACGCCGGTTCGAATACGCAGA
>DATJIX010000410.1:0-5837 GCA_035492865.1 Mycobacterium sp.
ACGCGACGGCCGATTGCGGCCAGCTCAACCGACGGCGTGTGTCCGGACAGATGCCGCTCGGCCTGGAAGCGGCAGATGACGCCCCAACGCAGAGTGGCCACGGTGAGCCACCATCGGAACACGTCACGGTCGAGTGCGACGCCCGCGGCCGCCTCGTAGGCGGACAGGAAGCTGTCCACGCTGCCAAGCCCACCCGCGCCAAGATGCTCAGGCGCACCGAACCGCCAGGCCCGGATGCAGAACCAGGCGAGGTCCTCGTACACCTCGCCGGTGTGCACCAGTTCCCAATCCAGCACGGCGGCTAGCCCGGATTCGTCGACGATCAGGTTGCCCATCCGGAAATCCCCGTGCACAAGAACCCGCGCCGACGGCGGCGGGCGGTGCCGGTCCAGCCAGCGAAACGCCCACTCGAATGTGGCTGTGGTGTCGCCCATTTCATCGAGGCGGTCGCGCCATTCGACAAGCTGATCGGATTCGGCAAGGCCCACCCCTTCCGGGTCGGCGCGGTGGATGGCGGCCAGCGCCTGGGCGCACTGCCGAAGCAGCCGCGCCCGGTCGTCGTCGCCGAGGCTGCGGTGGATGCGTCGGACGATTGTCTCGCCGGGGATGGCATCGCAGATGAGATACGGATTGCCCAGTGCGGCAGTGGAATTGGCGGCGGCCAGGATGTGGGGGACAGGTGCGCCCGCTGCGGCCGCGCGCTGCTGCACCGCCGCCTCCAGCTCCATGCCGGCATGGACGTCGTCGGGTGGGCCGGTGCGCAGAATCAGGGCCCGCGATGTCTCGTCGGCCACCGCATCGAACGCCCACGTGGTACGACTGGCCCCGCCGGTGAGCGCCCGCAGGTTTTCGACGGCGACGTCGCCCAGCACCGGTCGCAGGACCGCCGCAAGCTGTTCGTTCACCTACGACCGAATCCGAACAGCCGCTGGGCCACCCGCCGGATCTGGATCTCCTCTGCGCCCTCGGTGATGCGGTAGCGGCGGTGATGGCGGTAGATGTGCTCGAACGGCTCGTGCCTGCTGTAGCCGACGCCGCCGAACACCTGCATCGCGCGGTCGGCGGCCTCACACACCAGTCGGTTGGCCCGGTAGTTGGCCATCGATACCTTGTCGGATACCTCCATGTGGTGGTTGCGGTCCAATTCGGAAGCCGCGTAACGCACGAGCAGCCGCACCATCTGTGCCTCGGTCTGCAGTTCCACCAGTGGCCACTGCACGGCCTGGTTGACCGACAGCGGCTTGCCGAACACCGAGCGGTTGTTGGCGTAGGCAACCGCACGGTCGATGCAGTACTGCGCGGCGCCAAGGCTGCTGGCGGCCTGCCGAATCCTGTTCTCGTGCAGGAACGTCTGGCCCACCTCGAGACCGCGATCGACCTCGCCGAGCACCGAGTCGGCGGGCACCCTGACATCTTTGAGCTCGACCTCGCCGTGGTCGGTCGGCATGTTGAACGTCCACCAGTAGTACGGCACCGTGAAGCCGGGCGTGTCAGTCGGGACGAGAAACGCGGTGATGCCGCGGGCCTGGCCCGGCTCACCCGACGTGCGCGCGAAGACGAGGTCGTGTGTCGCCCGGTGCACACCGGTGTTGAACCGCTTGGCGCCGTTGATCACCCACTCGTCGCCGTCCTGCACCGCGCGGGTCTCGAGCCAGGTGGCATCCGACCCGTGGTTCGGCTCGGTGAGGCCGAACGCCATCGACCGCTCACCGGTGATCAGCGCGTCGGTCCACTCCGCCTTCTGGGTGTCCGAGCCGAACCGGTCCATCATGATCACCTGCGGGAAGTTACCGACGATCGACGACTCGTCCTGCAAATCGTTGTGCAGCCCGAGTCCCTTGTGCGCCAGGTGCTCGCGGATGACCGCCATGTCGATGTTGGTGCCGTCGCGGCCTCCGAACTGTGACGGCAGGCCGTAGCGCAACCAGCCCGCCTTGTCGGCACGCTTGCGCATCTCGCCGAGCAGGTCCTCCCACTCCCGTCGCGGGATGCCCCCGTTGTCCCAGTCGGTGCGGGCGTACTCCCTGCGCTGGTCGAAGTACTGCATATGCTCGCGTTCCAGCGGTTTGATCTCCGCCTCGATGAACGCGTCCATCTCGTCGAGCAATCCCGGAAGGTGCTCTGGGAGGGTGAAATCCACAGTGATTCTCCTCGTGGTGTCAGAACCCGTACAACGTCTTCTTCCAAATCCTCGATAGCGTCGCGATCGCGTCTTCATCGCTGAGTTCGAGACCGAGCCCCGACGTTCCGACGAAGACGGTGGTGAAGTTCTCGAACAGCAGCGCGATCGCTGCGGCGGTGTGCTCGGGGACCAATTCGGCGCCGTAACCCTGTTCCTGCGCGCGGCGCACCGAAGCGGCGACAATGTCCATCCCGAAGCGGCGAAACTCGTTCTGCACGGTGGCGAATCGTGGCTGGGTGGCGGCCAGCTGCGCGACGGCGATCATCACGCCGATGTTCTGCTTGAAGATGTTCCAGTAGCCGGTGACGACGGACGAGAAAAACGCATCGTCGTCCGGTGACTCGGGAAGGTCGATGCTTCCTCCCAGCGGAGCCACGATGTCGTGCAGGAACGACTCGGCCAGTGCGGCGAGCAGATCCTCCTTGTCGCCGAAGTAACGGTAGAACGCCGCTGGCGACTTGCCGGCCGCCGAGGTGATGTCGGCCAGCGTTGTGCCGTGAAACCCGCGCTCGGCGAACAGCTTCCGCGCCGCCAGTTCAATGGCGTCGCGGGTCTGGCGACCCTTCGCACTCAGCGTCTCGACCGGCATTCTCACCCGCCGAGGATGCGGTCACCGGCCCGCAGCAGTGAACTGGGCAGGTCGTGGCCGACGACGCGCTGCGCCACCTCCGCGGCGGCGATCGCGGACTGCAGATCGACGTCGACGTGGATTCCGCTGTCGCGCAACATGTACACCAGATCCTCGGTGGCGATGTTGCCCGTGGCGCCCGGCGCGAACGGGCACCCGCCAAGGCCCCCAGCCGACGCGTCCAGCCGCGTGACGCCCGACATGACCGCCGCGTACGCGCTGGCCAGTCCGGCACCGCGGGTGTTGTGGAAATGCGCGCCCAGTGGCGTGTCACCGATCAGCGGGCGGATCGTGGCAATGAGATCGGTAACGCGTCGCGGTGTGGTGGTGCCGATGGTGTCGGCGATCGCCAGCCGGTCAGCGCCGGCGCCGCGCGCCGCGGTCACCACCTCGACCACGCGCTGCGGGGGTGTGGGCCCGTCGAACGGGCAGTCCCAGGCGGTCGCGATGATGACCTCGACCGAGGCGCCGCTGTCGTGGGCAATGGCGACGATCTCAGGAATCTGCGCGGTGGCTTCGGCTGTCGACCGCCCGACGTTGGCGCGGCTGTGCCCGTCGGCCGCCGACACCACGTATTCGATCGAACCCAGGCCCGCCGCGATCGCCCGCTTGGCGCCATTGGGGCTGGCCACCAGCGCCGAGAACTCGATGCCGGTGAAGTTGTGCAATTCGGCAGCCAGTTCGGCTGCGTCGGCCAATGCAGGCACCTTCGACGGCGACACGAACGCTGTCGCCTCCATCTCCCGCACCCCGGTGGCAGCCACGGCCGCCAGCAGTTCGAGCTTGGCGGACAACGGAATCGGCGCCTCGATCTGCAGACCGTCGCGCAGCGAGACGTCGCGAATATCGACATGCTCAGGTAGATCGGTCATAGCACGCCCTCCGCCCGCAACTCCGCAAGTTCGGCCTCGCTGCGGCCGAGGAGACCGCGATAGATCTCGTCGTTGTGTTGACCCGGTCGGGCCGGGCCTGCGCTGCGGATCGTGCCGGGGGTTTCCGAGAGCACCGGGACGACGCCCGGGCCCTTGACGTTTCGTCCGATCCGCTCGTCCCAGTGGTCGGCGATCATGCCGCGGGCCTGCAGCTGCGGATCCTCGACGACCTCGGCGACCGTGTTGATCGGTCCGCTGATCACCCCGGCGGCGCTCAGCGTGGCGATGATGTCGTCTGGGTGGCGCTCCGCGGCCCACGCGCCGATGATCTTGTCCAGCTCGTCCTGATTGCGGCCGCGGGCAACGTGATTGACGAAGCGATCGTCGGTCGCGAGCTCCGCCTGACCCATTGCGGCGCACAGCCTGCGGAACACCGTGTCCTGATTGGCGGCGATCACCACCCAGCTGCCGTCTGCTGTCGGGTAGATGTTCGACGGAGCGATGCCCTCAAGGCGGGTGCCAGACGGGCCGCGCACCACACCGCCGACGTCGTAGTCGGGAATCGTGGATTCCTGTACGGCCAAACATGATTCGGTCAGCGCGGCATCGACCACCTGGCCTTCGCCGGTGACCGTGCGCCGGTACAGGGCGGCGAGCGCTCCCTGGGCGGCAAACATGCCCGCCAGGCTGTCGCCCAGCGAAAGGGCCAACCGCGGTGGTGGCCCACCGGGAAAGCCGTTCATGTGCCGCAGCCCGCTGGCCGCCTCGGCCACCGACGCATAACCGGCCTTGTGCGCTTCGGGTCCGGTCTGGCCGTATCCGGAGACGCGGACCAAAATGATGCCCCGATTGCGTTCGCGTAGCACGTCGTAACCGAGGTTCCACTTTTCCAGCGTCCCTGGACGGAAGTTCTCCACGATGATGTCGGAGCGCTCGACCAGGTCGAGAAACAGCGCCCGGCCCGCGTCCTCGCGCAGGTTGAGCGTGACGGCTTTCTTGTTGCGCGCGTGCACGGTCCAGAAGAAGTGATGGCCGTCGAGTTCGGCCTGGCCCCATGTCCGCAACGGGTCGGGGGCGCCCGGCGGCTCGATCTTGATGACCTCGGCGCCCATGTCGCCGAGCAGCCGCCCGGCGAACGGCCCCGAGATCAGAGTGCCGACCTCGATGACCCGGATGCCGTCCAGCGGGCCGGTGACGGTCATTGTGAGAATCCGTGCCGATGCAGCCAGTCCGTGCTGATACTGACGGCCTGGCGCAGCGTGTCGCGCTGGTCCGGTCCGGAGTAGTAGTGGTTGGCGCCGGGTATTTCGTGCATTTCCTTATCAGCATGCCCGATGGCTTCGTAGAGCCTGCGGGTGTGGCTGGGCGTGCAGGCGTTGTCGGCGAGGTTGCCGATCACCAGCGTGGGTACGTCGATCTCGGGTCCGGCTTTCACGGCGTCGCCGTTGGCGTCGTCGTAGCTCCACTGCGACAGCCAGCTGCGCAGCGTGCAGAACCGGGCAAGGCCGAACGGGCCGTTGTTGACGACCTGCGGGTCGCCCAGGTAGGTCGTCCGCGGAGCGCGCTCGTTCGGGTCGACGGTGGGGTCCAGCCAGCGGGGGTCGGCCATGGTGCCGTGCACGACGAAGGAGAATTCGTCATCGGGCCGCCCCGCCGCCTTCAGGTCGGCCAACTTCTCCTTGACCCACTTGGTGATTCGCCGGTTGCGGGCGATTTGAGCCGCCCGGTAGCGCTCCAAAAACTCTGGGGTGTAGGGCGGCTGGTTGGGATTGTCCGGGTTGTACAGATCGAGCTCGGGGTCCCGCTTGGACGGGTCCGATTCGTCGAGGATGGACGCGTCCAGCCACTCGGTGAGTGTGCCGTGACGGCTGATGTGCGCGGCCAGCATCATGATGCCGTCAGCGGGGATGAGGCCGAGTTTCGTCAGGTCGGGGCCGTCGCCGGACGGGCTGGCCGTCACCGTCGGATGCTTGGCCTGCTGCTGGTAGAACACCGACAGCGAACCGCCTCCGCTCCAGCCGGCCAGCACCACCTTGTCGTAGCCCAGCCGGTTCTTGGCGTCCTTGATGCACTCGCCGAGATCCTCGACGACCTTCTCCATCAGCAGTGCGGAGTCGGTGCCGCGGAAGCGGCTGTTGCAGTAGATGACGTGATG
>DATJIX010000411.1:0-10147 GCA_035492865.1 Mycobacterium sp.
GCTGCGGTCGCGGTTCGGGTTCATGGCCATCCACGGCGGCGGGTTGGAGCAGATGACCGACGTGATCGCCGGACGCGCCGCCGACGCTGCAGGCGCATCGGTGTACGTGCTGCGGCATCCCGCCAACTACCCGCACCACCTTTCGTCAGCGCTGTACCGCGCTCAGGAATCCGAGCGGCTGGCCGAATTCCTCGACCACGTCGAGGTCGTGGTGTCGCTGCACGGCTACGGCCGCATCGGGCGCAGCACCCAGCTGTTGGCAGGTGGTCGCAACCGCGAGCTCGCCGAGCACTTGGCGCACCACGTCGACGTGCCGGGCTACCAGGTCATCACGAACCTCGACGAGATCCCTCGCGAGCTGCGCGGCATGCACTCCGACAATCCCGTCAACCAGGCCCGAGGCGGCGGCACCCAGCTCGAGCTGACACCACGCGTGCGTGGCATCAGCCCCCGAAGCGGGCTGCCCGGTGACGACGGTCTGACGCCTGCGACATCGAAGTTGGTGCAGGGCCTCGTCGCGACCGCCCGGTCGTGGCAGCTAGCCTCGACTTGATGCGGTTCAAGCCGATCGGTGCAGTCCTTCTCTTCACCACCCTGACCACCGCTTGCGCCCAGCCCACGCCTGGTGTCGGCGCCGCGCTCGCCGAAGTGGTGGCCCGCGATCAGCTGCCCGGCGGTGTCGCCGTCGTCCGGCAATACGGCGACACCACCCGACGCTCGGCCGGGTACTCCGACGTCGACGCCAGCGCGAGGTTCGCGCCGCACACCCACATCCGGGCCGCCAGCATCACCAAAACCTTTGTCGCGGCGACGATTCTGCAGCTCGTCGCCGAGGGCAAGGTCGACCTCGACGCGCCGATCGAGACGTACCTGCCGGGCCGGATCCACGGAAAGGGCATCGACGGCAGCGCGATCACGGTGCGCCAGCTGCTGCGCCATCAGAGCGGCCTGCCGGAATACTTCGACCACGACACCCCGGTGCCAGAGGGACCCGTGACCGGCGATCAGCTGCTCGACGCCGCCCTGAAGAGGCCCCCGCAGTTCGCACCCGGCACCGCAGTCAAGTACACCAACACCAACTACGTCGTCGCGGGTCTGCTGATCGAGAAGCTGACCGGCCACCCGGCCGCCGACGAGATCACCCGGCGAATCGTCGTGCCGCTCGGGCTCGCCGACACGTACTTCCCCGCTGCGGGTGACACCGGGCTGCGCGCTCCGTTCGCGCACGGCTACGAATTGATCGACGGAAAGCGCAAGGACGTCACGGATTTCAACGCTTCCGCGGCAGGCATGGCCGGCTCACTGGTGTCTACCAGCGAGGACACCTCAGCGTTCATCACCGCCCTGCTCGACGGCCGTGTCGTCCCACCCGAACAACTGCGGGAGATGATGAACACCGTCGACTGGCCCGACGCCGGTCCGGGCTTTCGCTACGGACTCGGGCTCACCAGCATCGACCTTGACTGCGGAATCAAGGTGTGGGGGCACGGCGGTGACATCGAGGGCTTCCACAGCCTGGTGGCGAAAGGTTTTGCCGGGCCTGCGGTTTCGATCACCTTGACCCAGGCGCCCAGGGAAACGGAGTCAATGGCCCACGACCCGAGGGCCGCGGTGCTGAACGCCGTCTACTGCCCGGCCTAGCTACTCCTCCAGCTCGAGCACCGGTGTCGGTCGCTGGAACCCGCGCGTCACCCACAACAGCCACAGGAAGCCAGCGGCGAACCAGGCCATCCCGACCGCAAGGGCGTAACCGGACAGGCTGGTCCACAGCCACACGGTCAGCGCAAAGCCGATCAACGGCAGCACCAGATTGTTGACGAAGCCGCCACCACCACGATCGCCCGCGTCGACGAAGTAGTGCTTGATGACCGTGAGGTTGACGGCCGAAAAAGCCACCAGCGCACCGAAGCTGACGATGGAACTCAACTTGGTCAGGTCGGCCCAGATCGCGGCCAGCGAGACCACCGACACCACCAGGATCGCGTAGGTCGGAGTGGTGAACCGCGGTGGAATGTGTCCGAACACCCGTCGCGGGAGGATGCCGTCGCGGCCCATCGCGTACAGGATCCGCGCGACCGACGCCTGCGACGTGATGGCCGACCCGAGCGCACCTGCGACGTACGCGGCGGTGAAGAACGTCGACAGGAACTGCCCGCCAGCCGTTTTCATCACGTCAAGCGAACCAGAGTCGACGTTCTCGAACTGATTGGACGGGAACACCACCTGCGAGATGTACGACAGCACGACGAACAGGATGCCGGCGGAGATCGTCGCGATCATGATCGCGCGCGGCACGCTGCGGGTCGGCTCGTGCGCTTCTTCGGCGAGGGTGGACACCGCGTCGAAACCGAGGAACGACAGGCACAGGATCGCCGCACCCGCAAACACCGGTTGCCATCCGGGCGCGCTGCCGTCACCTCGGAACGGGCCCGCCAAATCGACTGTGCCACTGTGCGACAACGTCACAAATGCCAGCACCAGGAACACCACGATGAACACCGCCTGCAGCGCGATGATCAGGAGGTTGGCCCGCGCCACTGAGACGATGCCGACGATGTTGAGCACGGTGACGATGATGATCATCACCAGGACGAACACCCACGCAGGAACCGCGGGAATCGCGGCGTTCAGGTAGATACCGATGACGAGGTAGTTCAGCATCGGCAACAGCAGGTAATCCAGCAGCAGCGACCAGCCGGCAAGGAACCCGATCGGTGCGCCGAAGGTGCGCTGCGTGTACGCATAGGTCGAACCCGCCACCGGGTACGCGGCGGCCATCCGCGCATACGACCGAGCGGTGAACACCATGGCCACCAACGTCACAAGGTACGACACCGGAAGGCGGCCGCCGCTCTCCTGGACGACGATTCCGTACGTCGTGAACACCGTCAGCGGGACGATGTACACCAGTCCGAACAGGACTAGCGACGGCACACCCAGCACACGACGCAGGTGCCCTTCGCCCGACGGCGGAGAGGCAGCGGGGGTATCCGACGGCGCTGTCGACATGGCGATCCCTTTCAACCCGTGGTCGAGAAAACAGACCTTCCTGACAGATACGTGGCGCGGATGCGCACATCTGCAAGCTCTTCCGGCGCCGTTGCGCGCGGATCGGCGGCCAACCACACCAGGTCGGCGCTCGCACCGGGTGTGATGGTGCCCCAATGTCCTTCGGCAAAGGCCTGTTTCGCGACGCCCGCGGTATAGGCGCTCAGTGCGCGTTCGACCGGCATGATCTCCTGCGGTGTCCACCCTCCGCGTGACACCGCGATCGCGATGCCATCCAACGGCGCGCCCGACGACACCGGCCAGTCGGAGCCGAACGCCAGCGGCGCCCCTGACTCGTCGAGGCTGTGCATGCGGTATTGCTTGCCGCTGCGGTCGGGCCCGAGCCGCGGGATCGTCAGCTCGACCATCAACGGATCCAGTTGCGCCCACAGCGGTTGCATGTTCGGTATCACGCCCAGCGCGGCGAAGCGCTCCAGGTCGGCATCGTCGACCAGCTGTGCGTGCGCGATCACCGGCCGCCGGTCGCGCGCCCCGTTGGTGGTGACGACGTGTTCGATCGCGTCGAGCGCCTGCCGCGCGGCCGCGTCACCGATGGCATGGATGTGGATCTGGAACCCGAGTTCGTCGACGGCACGCGCCGCCTCGGCGAGGTTGTCCCACACCTGCATGCCGTGGTTGTGCAGACTGCCGCAGTACGGCGCGAGCAGCGCTCCGGTCTCGTTCTCGATCACCCCGTCCGCGAAGAACTTGACCGTGTTCGCGGTCAGCAGCGGCGACGCCACCTCCTGCACACGGCGACGTGCGTCGACGAACTGCTCGAGCTGCGAGTCGAAATACCGCGGGTCGGCGTACAGGCCGAGGTTGAACCGGATGTCGAGCGCGTCCTGTTCCGCGGCGGCGACGTAGGTGTCGACGTCAGCAGGCTCCACCCAGGCGTCCTGCACCCATGTCACGCCGCTCGCCAGGTAGTAGCGGGCAGCCGTGCGCAGCGCGCCGATGCGCACCGCCGGATCGCGTTCCGGCACGATCTTGTACACCAGATCGACGGCGCCCCACTCCCTTAGCGTGCCAAGCGGCGTGCCGTCGTCGCGTCGCGGGATCTCGCCAAGTTCGGGATCCGGCGTGTCCGCGGTGATACCCGCCCGCTGCAGCGCCACGCTGTTGCACCACACGGTGTGGTAGTCCCAGGCGCGCAGCACGACCGGCCGGTCGGGCACGGCGGCGTCCAGCCAGCGGGCGTCGAAGAGCCCGCCGGGCGCCATGCTGCTCTCGTACGAGGCGCCGACGATCCAGTCATCGTCGGGATGCTCGGCGGCGTACCGCTTGACCTCGGCCACGATCTCGTCGACCGTTTGGCACGGCCGCACCTGCGGGCCGACCGCCTCGAGGCCACCGGGCAACGGGTGGGCGTGCCCGTCGCCGAACGACGGCATCAGGAAGCCTCCGCCGAGGTCGATTTCCTCGACACCGTTTGCCTGTGTGCGCGCGTCATCACCCAGGGCGTGCACGGCCCCGTCGACCACCAGCAACGCGTCGGTGGTCTGCCCGTTTACGCCGGTCCAGACCGTTCCGCCGGAAAAGAACGCCGAAGACACCGAGGGAACGTACCTCACCCATCCGCGCGCCGCGCGGTTCCGAATACATGACGTGGAACGGATGCATCCCTATGAACGCTCGGTCGCCGTCATCGGCAGCGGCGTGGCAGGTCTGGTCGCCGCGTACGCACTGTCGGCGCGCGACCGGGTCACCCTTTTCGAGGCCGACACCCGCATCGGCGGACACGCGCACACCCACTACGTCGACCGGGGCGACGGCTACGTCGTGGGCGTCGACTCGGCCTTCCTTGTGCACAACGACCGCACCTACCCGACACTTTGCCGGCTGTTCGACGAGTTGGGCGTCGCGACGCAGGAGACCGACATGTCGATGTCGGTGCGTGACGACGCAACCGGCCTCGAGTACGCAGGCGCACGCGGCCTCGGCGGGCTGTTCCCGTCGTGGGCCCACCTCGGCAGGCCGCGCTACCTGCTGATGCTGGCCGAGGTCAAGCGCTTCCACGCGGCGGCCACACGACTGTTGCGGACCGACACCGACGAGACGCTCGGCGCGTTCCTCGACCGCCACGGATTTTCGCGCTACTTCGCCGACTATTTCATGACACCGCTCGTCGCGGCGGTGTGGTCGTCTCCGCCGGGCGAGGCGTTGCGCTATCCGGCGCGCTACCTGTTCACGTTCCTCGAACACCACGGCATGCTCTCGGTGTTCGGCTCACCGACGTGGCGCACGGTCGTCGGCGGCTCGGCCAACTACGTCGAAGCCGTCCTCAACCGCATCGACGAAGTACGCGCGGGCCAGCCGGTGACATCGGTGCGGCGGATCGCCGGCGGTGTCGCGATAACCACCGATGTGACAAGTGTTTTCGATGCAGTTGTCATCGCCACACATCCCGATCAGGCGCTGCTGATGCTCGCCGAACCCACCGAGGCCGAGCGTACGGTGCTCGGCGCGATTCCGTACTGCACCAACCACGCCCAGCTGCACACCGACGCATCGGTCTTGCCGCGCCGACACCGGGCCAGGGCGTCGTGGAACTACCTCCTCACCCCGAACGACGACAGCGTGCTGGTCACCTACGACATCACCCGGCTGATGCGGCTCGAAGGCCCGCGCCGCTTCCTCGTCACACTCGGCGGCCGCGACCATGTCGACCCGGCGTCGGTGCTGGCGGAGATGACCTACAGCCATCCGATGTATACCCCGGAATCGGTTGCAGCCCAGCAACTTCTGCCGACCCTGGATGACGACCGCGTCGCGTTCGCCGGCGCGTATCACGGCTGGGGGTTCCACGAGGACGGCGCTGCGTCGGGTCTGCGGGCGGCGCGTCGGCTCGGTGCCCAGTGGCCGGCCGCCCTGCATCGGGCGGAGGCGCTGTCGTGCTGACCCCCGCGCTGTACCGGACCAGGATCACCCACCTGCGCCGTGCGCCGGTGCATCACTACTTCGAACACCGCGGCTACAGCTGGTACGTCGACATCGACCGGTTGCCGCGGCTGCCACGCTGGCTGCGGCCGTTCGCCAGGTTCGAGGGGCGCGATCACCTTGACGGCGGGCCGAACGACTCACTGCGGCAACGCATCGACGCGTTCCTCGACGAGCGCGGCATCGACTTGCGCGGCGGGCGGATCACCGCGTTGATGCAGGCGCGGGTACTGGGGTACGTGTTCAACCCGTTGACGCTGTACTGGTGCCACGACGCCGACGGCGTGCTGCGCCACATCGTCGCCGAAGTGCACAACACCTATGGCGGCAGGCACGCCTATCTGCTGCCGCCCCACGACGATCACCCGGCGATGGTCCGCAAGAAGCTCTATGTGTCACCGTTCAACGAGGTCGACGGCTATTATCTGGTTCACGCTCCGCTCCCGGATGCCGAACTGGACGTGCGGATTTCCCTTCATCGCGAGAATCAGCCGGCGTTCGTCGCCACCGTGCGCGGCTGCAGGCGTCGCGCGGGCGTCGGCGAGGTGCTCAAACTTCAACTGACAGCGCCGTTGGCTCCGCTGATGGGTGCGATCGCCATCCGAGTCCAGGGCATCACCCTGTGGCTGCGTCGTGTTCCCGTCGTGCCGCGTCCGGAATCCACCGAGAAGGAAAGGGTCAACCAGCCGTGACCATCGAGATCACGCAAATCGCTTCGACGGCAATCGATTCTGAACTCTGGCCGGATGTGGCGCGGGTGCCCCGGTCCGGGCTGAGCGCAGTGATCGCCGACAGGCTGTTTCGTCGCGCCGCCGCGCGGCTACCGGTGCGGGTGGTCTATCCCGACGGGACCGTGATCGGAGCCGCCGATCCCACGCTACCGACAATGGTTGTGCACCGGCCCGACGCGATGGTGTGCAGGGTTGCCCGATACGGGCTGATCGGTTTCGGCGAGTCGTATATGGCCGGCGATTGGACCTCGTCGGACCTTGCCGGAGTGCTCACCGAGTTCGCAAAACGGCTGACCGAGTTGATTCCGCCTACACTGCAACGACTTCGGGCGCTCGCTGTGGTGCGGCCGCCGCGATCTCAGCACAACAGCCGCGCGCAGGCCCGACGCAACGTCGCCGAGCACTACGACCTGTCCAATGACCTGTTCGCGGAGTTCCTCGACAAGACCATGACGTATTCGAGCGCGCTGTTCGACACGTTGCCCGCGTCGGGGGCCGATCTGCCTGCCGCGCAGGGGCGCAAGATCGACCGGCTGCTGGATGCCGCGCGCGTCGGCCCGGGTAGCCGGGTGTTGGAGATCGGCACCGGTTGGGGCGAACTGTGCCTGCGCGCGGCGGCGCGGGGCGCGCAGGTCCACTCGGTCACGCTGTCGGCGGAGCAGCAACACCTGGCCCGGCGGCGGGTGGAAGAGGCCGGCCTTTCGGATCGGGTCGACATCGAGCTCTGCGACTACCGGGATGTGGTGGGGCGTTACGACGCGGTGCTGTCGGTGGAGATGGTCGAGGCGGTCGGCTATCGATTCTGGCCGACGTACTTTCAGACGCTGGACCGATTGGTGACGCCCGGCGGCCGGGTCGCGATTCAGGCCATCACGATGCCGCACGACCGAATGATTGCCACCCGCAACACGTACACCTGGATCCAGAAGTACATCTTCCCCGGCGGCATGCTGCCGTCGACGGAGGCGATCATGGCGATCACCGAACGGCAGACACGGCTGCGCACCGTGGACATGTACTCGCTGCGACCGCACTACGCCGAGACTCTGCGGCTGTGGCGGGAGCGTTTCGTCGAGCGCCGGGATGCGGTGGCGGCGTTGGGTTTCGATGAGGTTTTCCACCGGATGTGGGAGTTGTACCTGGCATACTCCGAGGCGGGTTTCGCGTCTGGCTACCTCGATGTCTACCAATGGACCTTCGCACCCACGGGAAGTGGCCGATGAACTTCATCCTCGTCTCTGCTGCGTCGCTGGCCATCCTGGTCGTGGTGCACGGCACCACCTTCCTGATCGGCCGCCGGATCGGGCGGTACAACGTCGTGGACACCACCTGGGGCATCGGGTTCGTCGCGGTCGCCGCCGTCGCCGCGGTGTTCGGCAGCGGCGACCTGTTTCGGCGAATCCTGCTGCTGATCCTGGTGACCGTGTGGGGCGGCCGGCTGGCCTGGCACATGATCATGAAGTCCGCCGGTAAGGGCGAGGACCCGCGGTATCGCGACCTTCTTCGCGGCGACTTCTCGGCCGCTCATGTGATCCGCAAGGTGTTCGTCGTCCAGGCGGCGGCGACATGGTTTGTCTCGCTGCCGCTGCAGGTTTCGGCGGTGCTGGGTCCGACGCCGCGACTGTGGTGGCCGGTACTCATCGCGGGCGTGGTGCTCTGGGTGGTCGGCGTGCTGTTCGAGGCCGTCGGTGATCATCAGTTGCGCCGGTTCAAGGCCGACCCGGCCAACAAAGGCGTGATCATGGATCGCGGTCTTTGGGCGTGGACCAGGCATCCCAACTATTTTGGCGACGCCTGCGTGTGGTGGGGGCTGTGGCTGGCCAGTATCGCGGCGTGGGTTTCGCTGCTCACGGTGCTGTCGCCGGTGCTCATGACCTATTTTCTGGTGTACGCGACCGGGGCGAAGCTCACCGAGAAATATATGCGGAACAGGCCGGGGTTCGATGAATATCGCTCGCGCACATCATTTTTCGTCCCAACGCCGCCCAAATCGCGATTACCATGACGATATTGACGTCGGTGGCTAGGCTACCGCTCGTGACCACCGAACTCGACGCGTTGTTGCGCCAGGTGGCCCGCCGGGACGTCGATGCGTTCGCCACCTTCTACGACCGCACCCGGGCCAGGGTGTACGGCCTGGTCACCCGTGTGCTGCGCGACCCCGGCTACAGCGAGGAAACCACGCAGGACATCTACCTGCAGGTGTGGCGCACCGCGGAGAGCTACGACCCGTCGGCCGGCTCGCCGCTGTCGTGGCTGCTGACGCTGGCGCATCGCCGGGCGGTCGATCGGGTGCGCTCGGAGCAGGCGGCCAGCCAGCGCGAGTCGCGCTACGGCGCCGCGAACGTCGAACTCCCCTCGGATCTGGTGGCCGATTCGGTGATCCTGCGCGACGAACGGCGCCAGGTGGCCGACTGCCTGGACTCGCTGACCGACGCACAGCGCGAGGCCATCCAGCTCGCGTATTACGACGGACTGACGTATGTCCAAGTGTCGGAACGACTCTCGGCCAATCTCGCGACTATCAAGTCCCGGATGCGCGACGCCATCCGCGGCCTGCGCAGGTGTCTGGGGATGGCATGACCGAACCCAATGAACCCGACCTGACCGCGCTGGCGACTCCGTACGCGTTGCACGCCGTACCCGAAGCTGAGCTCGCCGAGATCGAGCGGCGCGTCGCGGCCGCTCCCCCGGATGTCGCCGCGGCGTTCGCAGAAGAGGTGCGCGCCGTGCGCGAGACCATGGCGGTGGTGTCGGCGGCCACCGCAGTGGAGCCGCCGGACCAGCTTCGAGCCCGCCTGTTGACCGAGGTGAGCAGCGATCCGGTGCGGACGTTGAACCGGCGGATCAAGCGCTGGCAGACCATCGGCGTGGCCGCGGCCGCCGCGCTGGTGATCGGCCTCGGAGCGCTGAGCGTGGGAATCGCGATGCAGCCGACACCGACGCCGTCGACCGCCGAGCAGGTGTTCGCCGCCCCTGACGTGCGGACGGTATCCGGCCAGATTCCCGGCGGCGGCACCGCGACCGTCGTGTTCTCCCACGACAAGAATGCCGGCGTGCTGGTGATGAACAACGTCGCGCCTCCGGCACCTGGAACCGTCTACCAGATGTGGCTGATCGACAACGACGTGCCGAAGTCGGCGGGAACGATGGACGCCAAGAACATCGCCCCGTCGACCACGGCGGTGCTACCCGATCTCGGCAACTCGCAGACGCTGGCGTTCACCGTCGAACCGCCGGGTGGCTCGGCGCAACCCACCACGGCGCCCTTCGCCAAGCTGTCATTGACCTAAGACAGTGTCGCGGCCACCAATTCTGCGATGACATCGTTGACGTCTTCACGTCGGTGCCACGCGCGCCGCTGCCGAATCGCCCCGTTGCCCTCGTCGTCCAGGCGCGCCAACTCGGCGCACACCGTCTGGTAGTCG
>DATJIX010000412.1:0-2069 GCA_035492865.1 Mycobacterium sp.
CGACGTCCAACGCGATTCCGCGGGTGCGAATCTCAGGCGGCTCCGCCGACCAGGCTTCGACGATGCGTCCGAAGAGGGTATCCGGGTGCTGAGAGTCGAAGCGCTGCACCGCGATTGCGATGAGTTCGACGACTTCGTCGAGGGCCGCGCGCTCGGCGCGTTTGTCGGACGCGGCGACGGCCGCCATGGCGTCGGGATGCACAAACGCGTCGGAGCCGTCGAGGGTGTCGAAGGCGCGAACGAGCCGATCGAACGTATCGCCTTGTGCGGATTCGGGTCCGGCCCACGACGCGAGACCCATCCGGTGTCCCAGCCGACGGGTGAGGTCGAACAGGTCGGTCATGCCTTCGGCGCCGAGTTCGGCCACTGTCTGCTCCAACGCCTGGTCGAGGTTGACCAGATACGAGGCGACGTCGTCGCGCCGGAACAACGAGCCGGGCAGGGTGCGCCTGCCGTCGAAGATCTCGTCGGGAAGCTTGCGCCGCAACATCAAATAGTCGGCGAGTCCCTTGCTCGCGACCTCCTCCGGTAGCGCGTAGAACGACTCGACACCTGTGGGGGAGAAGGTGAACAGATAGTGGTCGCGACCGCTGTGTACGACGAAGGTGTCGCCGTGCCGGGCACGGGCATCGGCGATCGCGGCGACGGCGTCACCGACCGGCACATCCCACGGCAGACCGGTGCCTTCGGCAATCGGCGGCGTGGGAACCGGCAGGTCCTGCGGCACTAGGTTCCGGTCGATCGGCGCACCCTGTTGACGATCCCGCGCACCACAGTTTCCGTAGCCGCGATCGGCGCGACCGCAGCTTCGCCGATATCGACGATGCGTTCGACACGTTGGACGATGGCTTCCAGCCGGTCGACCATCGCGAACAGCCGGGGCGCAAGCTCGTTGATCTGGTTGATCGTCTCGTTGAACCGCTCGAGGGTGGTGTCGAGCGTGGCCGTCGAGTTGTCCAGGTCGATCAGAGTCTCGCCGAGTCCCTGCAGGATGGTGTCGACCTGGTCCACCGTGACGTCCGCATTCAGCGCGGCCTGCGCGAGCTTGCGGATCCGCTCGGTGCCAGTGCGGGCTGGAGGCTTGCCACCCTTGTCTGCCATGACCGCCATTATGACCATACGGGTGGAACCGCCGGAGCGGACCGGTCGTCTGACTCAGGTATGACGGAGCGCGGAGGGGACGCACCGTCCCGGCAATGCCACCTCGACCCGCGGCGGCGAGCCTCTGGAACCGACTTGTCGACGCAGGCGGCAGAGTACGCGCAGGGGTTCGGCGATGCTGAAACCGACTGCAGAATAAAGAGGTACGACTAAGTCAGAAGGGTGGGGGTTCGTAGTTTTTGGCGAGCCAGGTTTGGCGTTGTTGTTCTTCTTGGGCGATGAGTTCGGTGCGTTGGTGTCGTTCGGCGTTGATGCGGTCGCGCTTGTTTTGTGCGCGGGTTTGCTTGCGACGCGGCATCATCACCGTGCGGTAGGCGCCAGGCTCCTCGACGATCGGTGTCGGTAGCTCGCCGGTGGAGTGCGCCAGCATGGGGAACAGTGCCGCGCCGTGGGCCTGGGTGGTGTAGGTGTGCCCGGTTGGCGCGGTCAGAACGATGGTGCCGTCGGGCAACTGGCGTTCAGACCAGCCGGCGTGAAACGTCTTGATCAAATGATGAATTTCGCAGTAATGCTTGAGATCTGAGGCATGCGTCGCCCCAGCCGGATAGGGCACGGTGTGGTCGAGGTCGCATTTGGCGACCGGTTTGTCACACCCCGGCCAACAGCACGTCAGATCCCGCCACCGCACGAAGTCCCGGGTGGCCGCGGTGGGCCGATACCCCGGATCCGGGCTCGCCGACGGCATGACGACGGGTTTGAGTTGGGCGGTGGCCGCTATGTCGCGCACCGATTCGGCAGGCAGGATCCCGAACCCGCGCAGATACCCCGGAGCGTTACTGCTGCCCTCCACGGTGGCTTGTTCGGCCAGCACATGAATCACCGCCGCCTTCGCGGCGGCACGCTCAGCACCGGCCGGGCAATCGGCTGATCCGCATTGGCAGGCCAAGGTGGCCTCACCGCGCGCCAAC
>DATJIX010000413.1:0-3787 GCA_035492865.1 Mycobacterium sp.
GCGGCCGCGTTGCCGACGTGGCCGTTGACGAACAGCAGCCGCCGGAAACCCGAGTCCACACACGCCTCCGCGACCAGCCAGGCCGTCGCGGCCGTCTCCTCACCGGAGAACGCGACCGTGCCCGCGAGCCGGGTGCCATGAAAGAAGCTGGCGCCGAACGCAAGTGGCGGCAATACCACCGCCACCTCACCCGCCGCGGCGTCGGCGAGCGCGGTCGCGACGATCGTGTCGGTGCCCACCGGCAGGTGCGGTCCGTGTTGCTCGGTCGCTCCGACAGGTATCAGCGCCACACAGTCCGGGTCGGCGGCGAGGCGGTCGGAAAGCTGCCCCGAAGTGAGCTCTTCCCACAGGTGGCTCATGGTCACCAGAACCTCAGGTAGCGTTCTGTCTCCCAGGCGGAGACGTGCGCTGTGTAGCCGTCCCATTCGGTGCGCTTCTCGGTGACGAAGGACTCGAACATCTCGTCGCCGAACACAGCACGGACCAGTGGATCGGCTTCCAGCGCGTCGATTGCCTCACCCAGTGATCTTGGCAGCCAACCGATTCCACGCGCCGCCAGGTCCGGCTCGGTGAGCCGGTAGAGGTTGTCGCGGTTCGGCTCTCCCGGATCGAGTCCTTCGCGAATACCTTCGAGTCCGGCGGCCAGCATGAGCGCGCCACCGAGGTAAGGATTGCTTGCACTGTCGGCGGCGCGGCACTCGACGCGGCCGCCGCCCCTCGGAATGCGCAGCATGTTCGTCCGGTTGTTGTCGCCGTAGCATGCGAACACCGGCGCCCATGTCAGCCCGGACATGCTGCCCTGCTTGACGAGCCGCTTGTAGCTGTTGACCGTCGGCGCGATGACCGCGCAGATGGCGTCCGCGTGCCGCAACACGCCCGCGATGAACTGGTAGCCGAGCGTGGACAGCCCACAGCCACGCGGATCATCATCGGCGGCAAACAGGTTCGTGCCATCGGCATTCGCCAGCGACATGTTGTAGTGGGCACCGCTTCCGGTGCGGTCGGCGAACGGTTTGGGCATCCACGACGCGAACAATCCGTGCTTGCGGGCGATCTCGCCGACCATCATCCGGAAGAACACCAACCGGTCGGCCATCGACACCACATTCGTGTAGGTGAAGTCCGTCTCGAACTGGCCGTTGCCGTCCTCGTGGTCGAAAGAGTAGACATCCCAGCCGAGTTCGTTCATCGCAGAGACGATCTCGTCGACCACGGGATAGTTGTGCAGCATGGTACGCAGGTCGTAACACGGCTTGTCGAGGTTGTCGTCGGGGCTGGCAGGTCCCGGCGCGTCGGAGTCGGTGAGCAGAAAGAACTCCGTCTCGATGCCCAGGTTGAAGGTGTAGCCGAGCGTGGCGGCATCGGCGGTCACGCGTTTGAGGATCTGCCTGCTGCATGCGGTGAACGGGGTGTCACCGATCCACAGATCGCCAGGGAACCAAGCGATCTCGCGGTTGAACGGCATGATGATCGGGTGCTCGAGGTCGGGGTGCGGTGCGACCTCGTCGTCGTTGACATCCTGAGGCACGCCGTCCAGCGCCGCGCCGGTGAACATCTCCGAGCCCAGCGCCGCCTGAGTCAGATGGTTCAGTGGCACCATCTTGCTCTTGGGCTTGCCGTGCATGTCGACGAAGCTGATCGCCGCGTACTTGACGCCCTTGGCCGCGAGCGCGTCCGCCATCTCGCGGGCGGCCGACGCGACACCGGTCTGTCCGTTCAGGGTCGTGGTCATCTGTTGGTCATCCTGTCGATGCGAGAGACGTGGTGGGGTTGATGAGTCCGAGCTCGCGGCCGAGGTAGCGGTAGAACTCCCAGAGCGGCCGCTCGAGATGCGACAGCCGCCCCTTGCTGGTCACCCCGGCCCGGACCGCGCGCTGCACCGCCGCGCAGACGTCGAGATCCTCCCGGTGGACGTCGCAGATCAGCTTGACCAGCTCGTTGCGGCGTTCCTCGACGTTGGGCGCGGCGAGTGAGGCCGGCGACATGCAGATGTCGAGCTGGAGCTCGATCTTGCCCGCGCCAAGCGGAAGTGTCTTGAGCCAGTACATATATGCCGGACCCATCGCGATCTGCAGCAGCGGGTACGCGATGAAGATCAGTGACCTGTCCTTGTGCTCCGCGGTCAGCGTGTCGGCGCCGGGCGACAGGAACGGCGGATCCGAGGGGTATTCGGGCCTCTGCTGTGACCACATGGTGGTGAAGTAGTCGCCGACCTCGCCGGTGAAGCTCATGTTGGCGGGGAATCGGTCCTCCAGCGATCCGCGGTGCGGACCCATGTGGTGGTAGCACTCCATGAAGTTGTCCACCATGATCTTCCAGTCCCAGTCGCACACACCCCAGTCGGTCTGTTCGACGGTCTGGTAGTTCTCAAGGTCGTATGCGTCGACGATCGGATCGAGCGCGGCGTACTGGCTCGCCAGTGACTCCGCCTGCCCGTCGAAGTTGACCATCACGAAGCCTTTCCACACCTCGTGACGGAACTTTTTGAGCGGGTAGTCATTCCGGTCGAAGTCGGGCGACTTCTTCATCTCGGGTGCACCCGCGAGGTGGCCGTCCAAGCCGAAGGACCACAGGTGATACGGGCACTGCAGCACGTTCGCCTCCCCCGCGCCGCTGCAGACTTCCATCCAGCGATGTGTGCAGTTACGCGACAGCACGCGGATCTCGGAATGCCTGTCGCGGGTCACGACCAGCGGGGTGCCGAGGATGTCGATGCTGTAGTAGCTGCCTGGGGTGGCCACCTGCTCGGCGCGGCACAGCGGAATCCAGCCCCGCTTGAAGATCCGGTCGACCTCGGCGGCGTATAGATCGTCGCTTCCGTACGCCTCGGGCGGAAGCGTGATCGCCTTGTCCGGCGACTCGACCGCACAGGTCGCGGTGAGTCGGGAGTAGTCGAATGTCATGAGGCCGACGCTATGGGCGCTCTGTTGCGGTCCCGTTTCGTGGCCGTAAATGACCTATTGAAAGTTCGGGTGCAGATGGTCGCGGTGATTACGCCAGCTACATGGGTCTTTCCGGCCCCTTCTCAATAGAGTATTGAAACGAACGTTTCACTTTCTGACGTGCCCGAAAGCGGTAGGAATGACGTCATGATTGAGGTCACCCTGCTCGGCACCGGCAGCCCCATTCCCGACGCCCGACGTGCGGGACCGTCCACCCTCGTGCGCGCGGGCGGGCAGACGTTCCTGATCGACTGCGGCCGTGGCGTGCAGCAGCGCATGACGGCGGTAGGCACCGGCGCCAACATGCTGAGCGCGCTCCTGCTGACGCACCTGCACAGCGACCACATCGCAGACCTGGGCGACGTGCTGATCACGCGATGGGTGACCACCTTCGATCCAAACCCGGTGCCCTTGCCGATCATTGGGCCTCCCGGCACTGCCGAAGTCGTCGACGCCACCCTCAAGGCGTTCGGTTTCGACATCGGATATCGGATCGCGCATCACGCCGACCTGACCACGCCGCCACCTGTGGAGGTACATGAGTACACCGACGGCGTGGTGTGGGATCGCGACGGCGTGACGATCCGGGTGGCGCCGACGGACCACCGGCCTGTCGCACCCACGATCGGCTTCCGGGTAGAGCACGGCGGCGCCTCGGTGGTGCTGGCCGGAGACACCGTGCCGTGTGAGTCCCTCGATGCGCTGGCGGCGGGCGCCGGCGCGTTGGTGCACACCGTGATTCGCAAGGATCTGATCGACAAGATGCCGATGCAGCGCATCCGCGACATCTGCGACTACCACTCGTCGGTCGAACAGGCCGCGGCCACCGCCGCGCGCGCCGGTGT
>DATJIX010000414.1:0-7245 GCA_035492865.1 Mycobacterium sp.
CGCATCTGTGACGATGGTCGGATGGCCTCGACGGACTCTCTGCCCGATTTCACCTGGCTGCCAGACTTAGCGCTGCGACCGCTCGGCGGCGCCGTGATCTGGGCGAACGATGAGACCTTCGCCGAGAAGGACAACCTGATCAGCCCCGGCCCTGCCACGTTTCAACCAGCAACCTTCGGCCACCGCGGTCAGGTGTACGACGGCTGGGAGACGCGGCGCCGCCGCGAGAAGGGCCACGACGCGGCCATTGTGCGGCTCGGCGTACCTGGCGTGATTCGTGGCGTCGTGGTGGACACCGCCTGGTTCAAGGGCAACTATCCTCCCGAGATCTCCGTCGAGGCGATTGAGGTCGACGGCTATCCACGCGCAGAGCACCTGGCCGCCGACAACGGTTGGCTGCCACTCATCGAGCGAGCCAAGGTGTACGGCGACAGCCGCAATCCGTTCGAGGTGACGTCCGAAAAGCGTTGGACCCATGTGCGACTGAGCATCTATCCGGATGGCGGAGTGGCACGGCTACGGGTGCACGGTGAGGGCAGGCCGGATACCCGCTTCCTCGGCGCGGGTCCCTTGGACCTCGCAGCGCTGGAGAACGGCGGTCTGGTGCTGGACTGCTCGAACCGCTTCTACAGCTCGCCGCAGAACATCATCTTCCCGGGAGTCGCGCAGGTGATGGGTGACGGCTGGGAGACCGCGCGGCGCCGCGATGACGAAAACGATTGGGTGCTGCTGCGGTTGGCAGGGCCGGGACGCGTGCGGCTTGCCGAGATCGACACGTCCTACTTTGTCGGCAACAGTCCGGGTGCGGCAACGTTGACCGGGTTCAGCCCGGGCGGTGATCGAGTCGAGTTGCTGCCGCGCACGGATCTGCTACCCGATACCCGGCACCGTTTCCTCATCGAAGTCGACGACGTCGTCGAACAGGCTCGCCTTGACATCTATCCCGACGGCGGCCTGAGCCGCCTGCGGCTGTTCGGTGAGTTGGCGTGAGCTATCCAAGAGACATGGTCGGCTACGGCCGCACAACGCCGGATCCGCAGTGGCCGGGCGACGCAGTGGTAGCCGTCCAGTTTGTACTCAATTACGAAGAAGGCGCCGAGAATTCGGTGCTCGACGGGGATCCGGGGTCCGAGACATTTCTGTCGGAGATCACACCGGCGGAGTCGTTTCCGAACCGCCACATGAGCATGGAGTCGATCTATGAGTACGGCTCGCGCGCCGGGCTGTGGCGCGTACTTCGCGTCTTCGAACGGCGTGGCATTCCGCTGACGATCTTCGCGGTAGCTCGCGCGCTGCAGCGAAACCCCGAGGCGGTGGCGGCTTTCGGTGAGCTCGACCACGAGATCGCCTGTCACGGCTTGCGCTGGACGTCCTACCAACTCGTCGACCGGGAAACCGAACGCGGGCACATGGCCGAGGCAGTGCAGATCCTGCGTGAACTCACCGGCAGCACACCGCTCGGCTGGTACACCGGACGCGACTCACCGCACACCCGCGAGCTGGTGGTGCAGCACGGCGGCTTCGTATACGACTCTGACTCCTACGCCGACGACCTGCCCTACTGGGTGCGTGTCTACGACAAGTCGCATCTGGTCGTGCCTTACACGCTCGACACCAACGACATGCGATTCGCCTCTCCCGCAGGGTTTTCCAATGGCGACGAGTTCTTCGGCCATCTGCGGGATGCGTTCGACGTGCTCTACGCGGAAGGCCTCGACGGCAGCCCAAAGATGCTCTCGGTGGGGCTGCACTGCCGGCTCGCGGGACGGCCCGCGCGCACCGCGGCACTCGAACGCTTCTGTGACCATGTTCAGTCTCACGACCGGGTATGGCTCGCGCGACGCATAGAGATCGCTGAGCATTGGCGCGCGGTTCACCCCGTGGAGTAAGCCTTCGGCAGCGGCTCCGCGTACTCCCCTCGCTTCGACGTACGCAGGTCCAGCATGATCAGCGACTGAACGGTCAACACCGCCGCGGTGACGCCGTCCACCACCGGTACCCTCAGCTCTGCGGAGATCTGATGGCACATGTCCGCCATTCCCGCACAACCCAGAACGATCACGTCCGATCGATCCGATTCCAGCGCCTCGCGACACGCTTCGGTGATCACCTTGCGCGCATCCGGGTCGGTGTCCAGGTCGAGCACCGGTATCTCGCACGCGTGGATCCCACGGCAGAACCGCTGCATGCCATAGCGTTCGGCGAGGTGCGCGGCCTGGCCGATGGTCCGTCCCAGAGTGGTGACGACGGAGAAGCCGGTGCCGAGGTGACTGGCCGTGTGCATCGCCGCCTCGGCGATGCCGAGGACTGGTCCCGACGCCAACTCGCGCGCAGCGTCAAGGCCCGGATCGCCGAAGCATGCGATGACGTACCCGTCGACACCTTCACGCTCACCCTGCCGGACAGCCTTCAGCACGCCGGGCACGCTCATCGCTTCGTCGTAGTAACTCTCGATCGACTCGGGACCGATCTCCGAGGTGATGCCGTTGACAGTCACTCCTGGACCCACCACCGCGCGGGCGCACATCTCGATGGTCGCGGTCATCGCCTGGCTGGTGTTCGGATTGATCACCCAGATCTTGCTCACGGGATCGGCGCTACCGCCAGTTTGGTCTTGGTGGCCAGCAGGTGGTAGAGGCCAAGCCCGAGACCACACCCGATGAACCAGCTGTACTGTGCGGCCGTGTGCATACCGGGCACCCCGACTGCCAGTACCGGGATGACGGCGACCACTGCGGAAACCGCCGTGGCGATGACCGCGGCCGGATTGTATCCCTTTGTGTACCAGTAAGTCCCGTCTTCAGACATGGTGAACATGTCGTCAATGATGACCTTCTGTTTGTGGATCAGGTAGTAGTGACCGATCAGTACACCGAACAGTGGGCCGATGAAGGCGCCGAGCGTCTCGAGCGTGTAGTGAATGACCTCCGGGTTGTTGTAGAGGTTCCACGGCGTGATCAGCACCGAGCCGACCGCGGCGATCATTCCGCCTGCGCGCCAGCTGATCCGCTGCGGGCTGACATTGGAGAAGTCGAACGCGGGCGAGATGAAGTTGGCCACGATGTTGATACCGATTGTCGCGATGGTGAATGTCAACGCGCCCAACACGATCGCGAACGTCGAGTCGATCTTCGCCACCGTTGCGACCGGGTCGGTGATCAGCTCGCCGAACACCGGAACGGTGAGTGACGCTGTCACGACCACCAGCAATGAGAACACCAGGAAGTTCACCGGCAGACCGAGGAAGTTGCCGCGCTTGACGGCGTCGAATGACTTTCCGTAGCGGGCGAAGTCGCCGAAGTTGAGCATCGGACCCGAGAAGTACGACACCACCAGGGCGATCGCACCGAGCATCACCGGAACGGAGTCGAGGCCGGTGTAGGTGACCTCGCCCAGGTTGAGGTCGATGGCGCCCCAGCCTGCCTTGTAGATCAGGTAGCCGCACAACAGGAACATGACCACGTAGACGGCGGGGCCGCAGAAGTCGATGAACTTGCGGATGGACTCCATTCCCCGCCAGAACACGCAGGCCTGCAAGACCCACAGCAGCAGGAAGCTTCCCCAGCCCAGGAAGGGCAGCCCGAGGAAACCGTGCTGGTTGACGTCGGCGTACGACGCTAGCCCTGGAAAAAGCTTGAGCAGCACCACGTCCAGAGCGGCGGACGCCAGATACGTCTGGATGCCGTACCACGCCACCGCGATCAGGCCGCGGATGATCGCCGGAATGTTCGCGCCGAGGACACCGAACACGCTTCGACAGATGACGGGATAGGGGACGCCCGTCGCCTGGCTCGGTTTGGCGACCAGATTGCAGAAGACGTTGACGATGACGATGCCGATCAACAGCGCCACCAGCACCTGCCAGCTGGCCAGCCCCAAAGCGAAAAGGCTGCCTGCGGTCACGTAGCCACCGACGCTGTGCACGTCGGACATCCAGAACGCGAAGATGTTGTACGACGACCAGGTCTGCTGCTTCAGCGGAGCAAGGTCCTCGTTGGTCAAACGTGGGTCGTAGCCGGGTTTGATGTCCCCGCCGCCGACCGGGTGACCGGCGGCCTCGACGAGGTCTCCGGCTCCCACCACGGCGCCGGGAGGCAATGCCTTGGATGTGGGTGGAGCTTCGATGTCCGTCATGGGCGGACGCTATCCACGGCGTATTTCCCAGGTATTTCCTAGGAACTACCTGGCTATTGCACGAAAGATATATCCGGAGGCGCCAGCAATCCGGTGTCGGTGGGCAGCGTCGCAATGACCGCATTGAGCCGCTGTGCGTGCCGTTGCGAAATCTCGATCAGCAGCTCGGCGTCGCCCTGGAGAAACGCATCCACCATGTCGGAGTGATCGGCCTGCAGAAGCTCACGGTCGGACGCCGCTACGTGCACCATCGACTGCACGGGTTCGGTGACATTCCACGCCGCTTCCAGCATGTGGAGCAACCGGTACATGCGCGACGGCCGTGTGATCGCGATGTGGAAGTCGCGACTGTGCCGATGGTAGGTCACCGGGTCATCATCTCGGATCGCTTGATGGAGAACATCATTCGCTGCGACGATGGCTGCGCGGTCGGCGTCGGTAGCATTGGCAACCGCGGCGGCAAGCGACGCGGTCTCCAAGGTTTCCCGCACGATGTACATCTCCCGCAACTCCTGCGGCGTGAGTTGCGCGACGCTGTACCCGAAGTTTCGCTGATGTGTGACGAGGCCTTCGCCGATGAGCGTCTTCAGGGATTCCCGCACCGGAATCTGGCTGACGCCGAAGAGATCTGCGACCTCCGCCAGCGGGATCGGCGTCCCGGGCGGTACGGCGCCCTCGAGGATCACCCGCCGCACTTCATCGAGGATGGCGGGCTGTGGTGAGCCCTGCTGGTCAACCACCAGCTGGGCCACGAGAGCCGATCGTCGTCGCGGCGACATCCCGCCACCGTATGCGCGGCATGTTTCAGCGGTGTTAGGAGTCAGAGCTCAGCGGCGACGGCCCAGAGCTCTTCGGCAACGGAGGCATCCGTGCGCTCCAAGGCGCTCAGCACCACATCCGTCGCACCTGCGTCCAGATAGCTCTGCAGCTGGCGCCGTACCGATTCCGCAGACCCGACCGCGGCAAGCTCGGCTGCGCTCGCAATGCCCTCGCGCGCGATCACCTTTTGATACGACGGAATGGTCTCGTAGAAGCTCAACTGCTCGGCCGCGAAGTTGCGCGCGGCGTCGACGTCGTCTGACACCAGCGCAGGCACGGCCGCGATGATGCGGGGCTTCGGCCGTCCGGCATCGGCCGCCGCTTTGGCGATGGTCGGTTCGATGAACTCGGCGATGGTACGCGGGCCCGCCAGATACGGCAGCGTGCCGTCGGCGAGTTCTCCGGTGACACGCAACGCCTTTGGCCCCATCGCGGCCACGTACACCGGGACGGGCGTGCCGCCGGCGACTCGCACCGGCCACCCTGGGTGCGCACTGATCTCGGCTCCGGTGAAGTCGACGGCTCCGGTGTCGAAGATCGACCTCAGTACTGTCAGATGATCGCGAAGTCGTGCAATTGTGTTCGGCCACACCGATCCGAAGGCTTGTCGTTCCGGCTCGTGTGCGCCGAGACCCAGTCCGAGGCTGAAGTTCCCGTGCGACGCCGCCTGTGCCGTCTGCGCCTGCGACGCCACGATCAGCGGATGACGAGGGTTGATCGGCACCACCGAGGTGCCGACGCCGAGCCCGGGCACCGCCGCGCCGACGAGCCCCGCCAACGCGATCGCGTCGTGGTCGAACTGCTGGGCCAGCCACACCTGGCGGACCCCGAGCGCGTGGGCGCGTTTCGCCTGAGAAACCACGTCGTCGACGAGATTGACGGCTTGCGGGCTGGGAAAAAGTACGACTCCTGTCGGCATACCTCGAGCAACCGCACGGCCGCAGGGAGCTATTCCGATCTACTCGTCTTGATCTGAAGCCTTGCCCCGCAGCACACGGTTTCGCAAGCCCTCATTCGCGGCATCGATGATCGTCTTGCCCGCTCGCTTGATGAAGTAGTCCGGAATCAGGCTGGCCGGCTCGACGGTGACGTCGACTGTCACGACGGTCGACGCGCCGGTGTGGTCAGGCCGCAGTTTGTACTCGACGTGTTGGGCGTACTGCTGCTTGGTCTGTTCCGCGTCCCATACCAACCAGTCCGGACCCCAACGGAATTCGAGAATTTCCTCGTCGAGCCTGCCGAGCACCCTGACCGCGAGGCGAACATGGTGCGGCCTGCCGTCGTCGTACCGGTCGAGCACCTGGACCTGCCGGTAGGCGGGCGTGTAGGACAGCAGGGCTTCCACGTCGGCGAGCGCATCCATGATGGCTTCCGGCGGCGCCTCGATCACGAGCTTGCGTGATGTTCGGACGGCCACGACGCGAACCTATGACGCGTATTTCTCCATGACCTGCTTGCGCAGACTCTCGGTCGCGACGTCGAGCACGAGCTTCTTGGCGCGCTTGATCAGGAACTCGGGGATCGGCGCGCCCAGGTCGAGGATGATGTCGAAGCGCACCCGCGTCTTGTCCTCACCCTCGGGTGTGAGGTTGTACTCGACGTGCTGACCCCGCTGCTGGAACGTGTCCTTGGCGTCCCACACCATCCACCGCGGACCCCAGTGATACTCGAGCACCTCTTTGTCGGTGATGCCCATGATCTTGAACGTCGCCTTGACGTGGCGCGGTTTGCCGTCGGGATGGCGATCGAGAACCTCGGCGTGTTTGTGGACCGACGACCACGTCGGCACCGAATCGATGTCGGCGAGCGCGTCCAGAATCGCTTCGGGCGGGGCCTCGAAGACGACTTCTCGCGATGCTCGGACAGCCATACTGGCAAAGTCTAGCTAACTCGTACGCCTCGCGCAGCCCTTTTCGCAGCTAATTTCCTCACCAGTCGATTTGGTCGATCGATGTGGTGCCCTTAGGCGGCGAACCGACGGGCCCTGACGGTGTGCGGGAGAACCGCGGAGCAGGTGCCGCCTGGTCAACACCATTGGCTGTCACCATTGTTGAGCGCGCCCTCAGGTGTTCGTTCTGCGCTGCTTCACGCCAGGTGAGCACGGGTGTGACGCACGCGTCCGTGCCCGCGAAGATCGCGGTCCATTCGTCACGGGTCTTGCCTGCAAACTTGTCAGCGAAGAGTTTGTGCATTTCCGGGAAAGCCGTCGGATCGAGCTGGTTCGGCACGTCGGCTGTCGACAACCCGAGCCCGGTCAGCAGTTGCGCGAAGAACTGCGGCTCGATCGCGCCG
>DATJIX010000415.1:0-6924 GCA_035492865.1 Mycobacterium sp.
CATCGGTGCCGATGCCAGGGGACCGGCAATGCTGATCATCGACCGGCAACCGGGCGTGTGGCGAGTGCGGCAGATCCTGGATGATCCGGCGGGCGACCATGACTGGGGCTTCGACGTCGAGGTCGACCTCGAGGCCTCCGACGAGGAGGGCGCCGCGGTGCTGCGCGTGGTCGACGCGGGACGCTTGGATTAGGGGGGCACCCGGGTAACGTCGTTGCGATGCAGTTCCAGCTGGTCGATGTGTTCACTTCGACGGCATACCGCGGGAACAGCCTTACCGTCTTTCCCGATGCCGGCGACCTCAGCGCCGGCCAGATGGCGCAAATCACCAGGGAATTGCGCCAGTTCGAGTCCATCTTTCTCAACCCGGCTGGGCCGCAACATCATTGGCACGCACGCATCTTCGACCTGCTCGAAGAGCTCGACTTCGCGGGGCACCCGGTGTTGGGCGCGGCGTCCGTCCTTCATCATCAGCATGCCCCCGACCAGGTTCACGGACGCTGGACGCTCGAGCTGACCTCCGGTGCGCTGACTGTCGAGACCGAGCGGCGCGGCCCTGGCGCCTTCCACGCCGTTTTACCCGACATGGAGGCCCACTTTCTCTGCGAGCCGTCCGGTGTCTCGCGCGCGCAGGTGGCGTCGTGGTTTTCCTTGATCGGCGACGACCTCGACACCCGACTGCCCCTTGAAGTGGTCTCCACCGGTCTGCGCTATCTCATCGTGCCGCTTCGGGACGGCGCGCTCAGTCGCGCAGGTATTTCCCATCGCGAACTCGACGCGGCGCTGGCCGAAATCGGCGCGCAATACGCCTATTTGCTCGACGTCGACGCCAAAGAGGGCCGGCACTGGAACAACGACGGTGTCGTCGAGGACGCCGCAACGGGTAGTGCCGCAGGTTGCGTCGCCGCCTACCTTCATCGACACGGCCATCTCGGCGACGGTCAGGACGCTGAGCTACGTCAGGGCCGATTCATCGGTCGGCCGTCCCGGATCGACATCTGCGCACGGAGCGCCGACGGCGAGGTGCGGGTGAAGGTAGGCGGCGAGGTCGTCCTGGTGGGATCGGGTCGGCTGGACACGCTCCCCTCGTGATCAGCCGACCGGTTGACCGGCAGCGAGAGCCTTGACGTCATCGGTGTGCAGCGGCGTTCCGCCGACGCCCCAGTCCCCGCTGGCCACCTCTTCGACGACCACCCACGTCACCGGACGCATGTTCTCGCCCTCGATGGCGACCATGGCGTCGGTGACCTTGCGGACGATGTCCTGCTTCTGCGTTGCGGAGAAGACTCCTTCAATGACCTTCACGCTGACGAACGGCATCTTTCACTCCTTCTCTCGGACGCTATGCTTTTCATAGCGTTGCCTCGCCGACGATACAACGGAGTGCTACAAAAAGTAAAGCGCCTGCTAGATGTCAACCTGGCGCGCCCAATTGGCCGCCCAGGCTTGCAGCGGTTCGAAGGCCGCCATCAATGATCGCCCGTGCTTGGTCAGGTGATAGCCGTCGCCGCTGTGGTCGACGATCTCCACCGCGCGAAGTTCCTTGATGCGTGTGTTCAACGACGCCGGATTCATATCGGCCGCCGTCTGGAGCGCGCGGAACGTCAACGGGCCGTCACGCAGTTCCCAGATCACGCGCAGCGCGCCGCGGCGCCCCAGGAGGTCGAGGGCGACCATGATTGGCCGCCCCGTTGTCGATCCTCGTACCGATGAACCAACCCGCGGCGATGTCATGCTCTACATTTTGAAGCATGACATCGCGAAACACCACTAACGACACCGCCTTGTCGGCGCTCGGGGCCTTCGCGAGGCGATGGCCGCCGAGACTGCATCTACGCACGCAAACTTCGAGTAGAGGCGTGCTGGAATGCAGTTTCGGCGACACCGTGCCCTACCGTTGATTGCGTGACGGTGACGGCAACGACCAATCGCGTGCAACTCACGCGGGTCGCGGCCCTCGTGTGGACCGTCGCCGCCGTCGTCTATCTGGTCGTCGAGAAGATCGCCGCTGACCACGTCAAAGGTCATTACAGCTATCTCCACCACTACATCAGCGTGCTCGGTGTCCCCGACTGGGGACGGTTCGCGTGGCTGATGAACGGGGCGTTCTATCTTCAGGGCGCGCTGATGTTCGTCGGCGCCGTGCTGGTGACGCGCGCCTCCGAGCGGCGCGGCGTGTTCTTCCTCTTGTTCACCACTGCCGCCACTATTGGCTACTTCCTGGTCGCGACGGTGCACGGCGGTTCGCCGCTTGCCAAAGGCGACGGCCTGCAATTGCACATGGCCGGCGCATTGCTGGTGTTCATCGCGGGCAACTTGGCGATTGTGCCGGGGTCCAAGGTCGTGGCGCGCGCCGTCGACGCTCGCTGGTGGTATCGCGCGGTGTCCCTGCTGATCGCCGCGCTTGGCCTCGCTGCGTGGCTGGCGCTGGCCAACTACAACGTGTGGGGCCACAGTTACGGACCCGTTGGTCTCCTCGAGCGAATTCCGGTGTATTCGATCCTGACGTGGCAGGTGTTCAGCGCGGTCGTGCTGCTAAGCCTGGTGGGCAAGCGGCATGTCCATGTCGAAGACGCGCGCGTGTAGGACGGTTCTGTTCCGCAGCGCGGCCCGCACGGCGCGGTGCAGACCGTCCTCCAGATAGACGATGCCCTTCCACCTGACCGCGTGCGGGAACAGGTCGCCGTAGAACGTCGAGTCCTCCGAAAGCAGCCGGTCCAGCGCGAGCACTGTCGTGGTGGTGACCAACTCGTCCAAGCGGATCTGCCGGGGCGGAATCTGCGCCCATTGCCGTTGCGATAGGCCATGGTCGGGGTAGGGCTTGCCCTCGCGGACACCCTTGAAGATCATCGACGTGATCTTTCCGGCGTCGGCTTCACACGCAAAGGCTAGCCGGTTCGCAACGCGAACACCCGCTCGCGCGGTATCCCCGCTGCTGGTCCCCGTAAAATGGGTACTGACTCGTTGCTTACTTGTTTTGGAGAGGTGGGTGAACAAATGGGTAGCGCCGACGACCGTCGCTTCGAGGTGCTGCGTGCCATCGTCGCCGACTTCGTGACGACCAAGGAACCGATCGGGTCCAAGTCGCTCGTCGAGCGGCACAATCTCGGCGTCTCCAGCGCCACGGTCCGCAACGATATGGCCGTCCTGGAGGCCGAGGGCTACATCACCCAGCCGCACACCAGCTCGGGACGGGTGCCCACCGAGAAGGGCTACCGCGAGTTCGTCGACCGGCTGGATGAGGTCAAGCCGCTGTCGTCCTCGGAGCGGCGGGCCATCCTGTCCTTCCTCGAATCCGGCGTCGACCTCGACGACGTGCTGCGCCGCGCCGTGCGGCTGCTGGCCCAGCTCACCCGCCAGGTCGCGATCGTGCAGTACCCGACGCTGTCCACGTCCAGCGTGCGGCGCCTCGAGGTGGTCGCGTTGACTCCCGCCCGCCTGCTGCTGGTGGTGATCACCGACTCGGGCCGCATCGACCAGCGCATCGTCGAACTCGGCGACGCCATCGACGACCACGAGCTCGTTCAACTGCGCGATCGGCTCGGCCAGGCGATGGAGGGCAAGCCGTTGGCCGCGGCGTCGATCGCGGTGTCGGACCTGGCCTCGCACCTCAACGGCAGCGGTGGCCTTGCCGACGCGGTCGGCCGCGCGGCCACCGTGCTGGTCGAGACCCTGGTCGAACACAGCGAGGAGCGGCTGCTGCTGGGCGGCACCGCCAACTTGGCCCAGAACACCGCGGACTTCGGCGGTTCGCTGCGCTCGGTGATGGAAGCGTTGGAGGAGCAGGTCGTGGTGCTGCGGCTGCTGGCGGCCCAGCAGGAGGCGGGCAAGATCACAGTCCGCATCGGGCATGAGACCGAAGCGGAGCAAATGGCGGGCACGTCGGTGGTCAGCACCACCTACGGCAGTTTGGGCAAGATATACGGCGGCATGGGTGTGCTGGGACCCACCCGGATGGACTATCCGGGAACTATCGCTAATGTCGCTGCGGTTGCTCTCTATATAGGTGAAGTCTTAGGCAGCCGATAAATCGGCTTTGGAAAGGTCTGGCGTGGCACGCGATTATTACGGGCTGCTCGGGGTGAGCAGGGGGGCGAGCGATTCGGAGATCAAGCGTGCCTACCGAAAGCTGGCCCGCGAACTGCATCCCGACGTCAATCCCGACGAAGAGGCCCAGGCCCGGTTCAAGGAGATCAGCGTCGCCTACGAGGTGCTGAGCGACCCGGAGAAGCGCCGCATCGTCGATCTCGGCGGTGACCCGCTGGAGAACGCGGCCGCGGCGGGCAACGGCTTCGGCGGTTTCGGCGGGCTCGGCGACGTGTTCGAGGCCTTCTTCGGCGGCGGCACCACCTCCCGCGGTCCGATCGGCAGGGTCCGGCCTGGTTCGGACTCGCTGTTGCGGATGCGCCTTGACCTGGCCGAATGCGCCACTGGCGTGACCAAACAGGTGACCGTTGACACCGCGGTGTTGTGCGACCTGTGCCAGGGCAAGGGCACCAACGGCACCTCGACCCCCGTCGCCTGCGACACCTGCGACGGGCGCGGCGAGATCCAGACCGTGCAGCGCTCGCTGCTCGGCCAGGTGATGACGTCGCGGCCGTGCCCGGTGTGCGGCGGCGTCGGTGAGGTCATCCCCGACCCGTGCCACCGCTGCGGCGGCGACGGGCGGATCCGGGCGCGACGCGATATCAGCGTGAAGATCCCGGCGGGCGTCGGCGACGGCATGCGGGTGCGGCTGGCCGCGCAGGGCGAGGTCGGCCCCGGCGGTGGTCCCGCCGGTGACCTGTATGTCGAGGTGCACGAAAAGCAGCATGAGGTGTTCGTCCGCGACGGCGATGACCTGCACTGCACGATCTCGGTGCCGATGGTCGACGCCGCACTCGGCACCACGGTCACCGTGGACGCGATCATCGACGGTCCGACCGAGCTCACCATTCCGGCGGGCACCCAACCCGGATCGGTGACCACGCTGCGCGGACACGGCATGCCGCATCTGCGCTCCGGGGTGCGGGGCAACCTGCACGCCCACATCGACGTCGTGGTGCCGTCCCGGCTGGATCACGAGGACATCGAACTGCTGCACAAGCTGAAGGAAAAACGCGTCCGCGACGTCGCCGAGGTCCGCTCCACGCAGAGCGCCGCGGGGGGCAGCGGCTTCTTCAGCAGGTTGCGCGAAACGTTCACCGGCCGCTGATCCTCGGTGACCCGGGCGCTGTTCTACGTCGACGCGCTGCCCCCGCTCGGTGAGCTCGCGGTAGTCGACGGCGACGAGGGCTTCCACGCGGCCAATGTCCGGCGCATCCGGGTCGGCGAGGAACTCGATCTCGGCGACGGCGCGGGAATCGTGGCGCACTGTGTCGTCGAGGACGTCGCGAAGGGCCGGTTGACGGCGAAAGTGCTTGATCGCCAGAGCATTCCCGCCAGTGTGCCCTCGGTGACCATAGTTCAGGCCTTGCCCAAGTCCGACCGCTCGGAACTCGCGATCGAGCTGGCGACCGAAGCCGGAGCCGACGCATTCGTCGCCTGGCAGGCCGCGCGATGCGTGGCCAGGTGGGAATCGTCGGCAAAGGTCGACAAGGGGCTGCGCCGGTGGGGCGCGGTGGCCCGGTCGGCCGCCCGTCAGTCGCGGCGCCCGTACATCCCCCCGGTCGAGGGTCTGGTGTCGACGGCCGAGTTGGCCCAGCGGGTGCGTGACGACGGTGCGACGGCGCTGGTACTGCATGAGTCGGCCACCACCGGCCTGACGGAAGTGCCGGTGGCAGAGGCGGATTCGCTGATGCTCATCGTGGGGCCCGAGGGCGGTATCGCCGACGACGAGATCGCGGCACTGACGGATGCGGGCGCGACGGCCGTACGGCTCGGGCCGACGGTGCTGCGGACATCGACGGCAGCGGCCGTCGCATTGGGGGCGCTGGGTGCGCTGACCGGGAGGTGGCGGCCGTGATCAAGAACATCGAAGCGAACGGGCTGAACTTCGCCTATCTCGACGAGGGCAGCGGGCCGCTTGTGCTGATGCTGCACGGGTTTCCGGACACCGCCCACACTTGGGACCACCTGCGTCCGCGCATCGCTGCCAAGGGATATCGCGCGGTCAGTCCCTTCATGCGCGGATACCACCCCAGCGGTATCCCGGACCGTGACGTGGATCAGGAGACGCTGGCGCGCGATCCGCTGGCCTTGATCGACGCGCTTGGCGCCAGTGACGCCGTCATCATCGGCCACGATTGGGGCGCATCGGCCGCATATGGCGCGGCGGGGCTCGACCCGGATCGAGTCAGAAAGCTGTTCGTCATCGGCATCCCGCACCCGGCGACGCTCAAACCATCGCTGAAGAAGCTGTGGACCGTCCGCCATTTCGCGCTCTACAAGGTGCCGGGAGCGCCAGGGCGATTCGCACGCGATGACTTTGCGGCGCTTCCCGATATCTATCGGCGATGGTCGCCGGCGTGGAGCCCCGATCCAACAGAGTTCGATGCCGTCCGCGCCAGCTTCTCGAACCCGGCGAGCCTGAACGCCGCGTTCGGCTATTACCGAAAGCTCTCACCCGTACCCACCGAATCATTGAAGGCGCGAATCAGGGTGCCGACGGTCGTCTTCGCGGGCCTCGACGATCCGATCGTCGCACCCGCGGACTATCGCAGCGCCGCGCGGATGTTCGACGACGAGTACATCGTCGAGGAGGTCCGCGGCGGCCATTTCATGCACAGGGAGCACCCCGACGCGTTCGCCGAACGACTGCTCGCGCACCTCTGATGGGAGAGTCCGCCGGCCCGGCAGCCGGTTAAGCATTGGGAAGCGTCCGTACCCGGCGGTAAACTGGGTATTCAGCAGCAAACGACCAGACCAGAACCCAGAAAGCAGGCAGAAAACCCCTGGTGACGCCCCGCGAGACGAACGCTGACTCGGACGAATCGGTCCGCAGCA
>DATJIX010000416.1:0-6134 GCA_035492865.1 Mycobacterium sp.
CGACGACCTGCTGTCCGGCATCGGCCTGCGCGCCGCGCTGTCGTCGATCACCCTGGGGCTGCCGGTGGTCGGCACCTGGATGCACTGGGCGCTGTTCGGCGGCGACTTCCCCGGCCACGTCCTGCTCCCGCGGTTGTACGCACTCCACGTGCTGATCATTCCGGCGATCATCCTGGCGCTCATCGGTATTCACCTCGCAATGGTGTGGTTCCAGAAACACACACAGTTCCCCGGTCCTGGCCGGACCGAGACGAATGTCGTTGGCGTGCGGGTGATGCCGGTGTTCGCCGTGAAGTCCGGCGCGTACTTCGCGATCATCACCGGCATCCTCGGCCTGATGGGCGGCTTGTTGCAGATCAACCCGATCTGGCAACTCGGCCCGTACAAACCGTCGCAGGTATCCGCGGGCAGCCAGCCCGACTTCTACATGATGTGGCCGGAAGGGTTGATGAGGCTGTGGCCTGCGTGGGAGTTCTACCTCTTCGGCCACACCATCCCCGCCGTGGTGTGGGTGGCCGCGATCATGGGGCTGGTCTTCGTGCTGCTGACCATCTATCCGTGGATCGAAAAGAAGGTTGCTGGCGATTTGGAATCCACCACTGCGCATCACAATCTGTTGCAGCGGCCGCGAGATGTGCCGGTGCGCACCGCAATCGGCGCCATGGCGATCGCCTTCTACCTGGTGCTGACGCTGGCGGCGATGAACGACATCATCGCGCTTAACTTCCACATCTCGCTGAACGCGACGACGTGGATCGGTCGCATCGGCATGGTGGTGTTGCCCGCGGTCGTGTACTACGTCACCTACCGGTGGTGTGTGGCACTGCAGCGCAGCGACCGCGCGGTGCTCCAGCACGGCATCGAGACCGGCATCATCAAGCGGCTGCCGCACGGCGCCTACATCGAGCTGCACCAGCCCCTCGGATCAACGCCGTTGACCTACCAGGGTGCCTCGGTGCCCAAGCGGATGAACAAGCTGGGCGCCGCAGGCGCGCCGGGCGGCGGCTTGCTGACCGCCGATCCGATCGCCGAACACGAGGCGCTCACCGAGGCCGCTCACGCATCAGAACGCAAGGCGCTCAACGTATTACGTGAATACCAGAGCTAGGAAAGCGGGCGGTTGTCGCGCACGCCCCGATAGATGCCCCAACGGACGATGAGCGGCATCAGCACCCTGTCGAAC
Source organism: Mycobacterium sp. (assembly GCA_035492865.1). Classification (GTDB taxonomy): domain Bacteria; phylum Actinomycetota; class Actinomycetes; order Mycobacteriales; family Mycobacteriaceae; genus Mycobacterium. The sequence continues at coordinate 1,184 of DATJIX010000416.1, forward strand.
GACCACGCCGGGAAGGTGAACGCGCGGCCATTGGGTGCGAAGACCTCGAGCCCGTCGGGCTGGATGCCGATCACAGAACCCCAGCGCCGCTTCGGCGGGCGATAGCTGCGCAGCGGTCGACCCGCGAACTCGGCGCGGACGTTGTGCGCCAGCAGGCCGTCGGCTCTGTTACGGGCCGAGCTTCGCAACGGGTCGGTGGCCGCGACGTCGCCGACCGCGAACACACCCGGGTGACCTGGCACCCGTAGTTCGGATGTGACACGGACGAAGCCGTTTTCGTCGAGCAGTTCGGCGGGCAGCCAGTCGGTGTTGGGTCTCACGTTCCCGATCGCCCAGAGCACGGCATCGGCCGACGCGGGCGGCTGCCCCGTGCTCCACTGCACCGGGTCACTGGTGATCTGGTCGCACCCGAAGCCGTCGGGAATCACCGCGCGATGCCCCGGATGCAGCACCACGCCGGCCTCGCCGAGCCTGCGCTGGACGCGCTCCCACGCCCGCGGGTGGTGCTCGACCAGTGCGCGCTCCTTCGGGAAAAACAGGTCGACTCGCTTGCCGGGCCACGTCCTCGCCACATTGACCGCGCTGCTGATCGCCGCTGCACCGCCGCCGACGACGATCACCGAATCGGCCTTGGCCAGACGGTCGTGGGCCGTGCGAAGGTCGGCGCCTATCTCGTCTGCCGACTGGAAGTTCGGCCTGCGCCAGAAGCCGTTGCTGACGCCCGTCGAGATGATCAGCGCGTCGTAGGCCTCCGCCGACGTCGAACCATCGTCGCGCCGGACGAGCACCTTGCGCGCGTCAAGGTCGACTCCTGTCAAGGTGCCGTGCACCGTGCGCACCCTGTCGAGTCCCCGGAACCTTTCGAACGGAATCCAGTTGGCACGCGCCCATTCCTGCGGACGCGACAGCCGCCAGCCCAGCTCCTGTCCGCTGACCAACGCGGGCTTGGCCGAGATGCCCACCACTTCGGCATGCCGCGCCAGCCGGATCGCGGTGAGCACACCGCTGTCGCCGAGGCCGGCGATGATGACGCGGCGCAGATTCATGACCACACGCTGACATACGAAGAGGGGCACCCGCTACCGGGTGCCCCTCATTTGAAGATTCGTTGGTCAGCGGCTCTGGTGCACGCTGGTGTCCACGTGCGGCACGCTCACCTGAGGCTGGACGATGTCGTAGATCCAGTAGTGGTGGGTGGCGTCGGCCTGTGCCGGCGCGGCGAGACCCAGAACCGCCGCCGCCAAGCCGCTGGCGATGATGCTCGCAAATCCGAACTTCTTCATTTCGATGCCTTCTTCGTTGTCTCCGTGTCGACCGTTTCTGTAACCGTATTGGCCGATGTAACTGGTTAAACATGGAGCTCACGGGTTTAATTCCGATGGCAGTAATTGACCGTCGGTTGGCAGGAATCGGCTATTTCGGCGGACCGACCACGTGATTCTGCAGATGGTCGAATACCACTTCCGTGCGCACCCCTGCGACTTCCCGGCGCTTGGTCAGCGAGTCCAGCACGAAATCCCGAAGCGCCTCGGTGGATTCCACCGCCACCAGAATCAGCAGGTCTTCCGGGCCTGTCGTGACGAACACCTGCAGCGTCTCCGGCAGCCCGATCACGAAATCCCGGAAGCCCTGCACGATCTCGCGAGACTGCGGGCGAAGTCGGACGGTCACCATGCCCTTCACCGGCCGACCCATCTTGGCCATATCGGTACCGGCGTGGATCCCGGTGATCACGCCCCGTGCCCTGAGCGCGCGGACTCGTTCAAGCGTGGTCGACGGCGCGACGCCGAGCATCTGCGCGAGGTCGCGATTGCTGCGCCGACCATCGCTCTGCAGGGCGGCCACGATCGCCGAATCAAGTTCGTCCATCGCCCGGCCTCCTGGGTAGGTTTCCGAATTATATTCGACTGATCACCCGCTTTAGCCATCTGTCATCTAGCTTTTCGACGTGTGACTGAACAAATGACCACCAAGATCGCGGTCGTCATTCGCGACGACCTACCGGTGTGGCAGAAGCTGAACATGGCCTCGTTTCTGGCCAGCGGGGTGGCAGCCACTGCCCCCGATGCCATCGGCGAGGACTACTCCGACGCGGACGGCACTCGGTATTCACCGATGTTCGGCCAGCCGGTGATGGTGTTCACCGCCGACTCATCGGCGCTCGGCCGCACGCTCGACCGTGCGCTGTCCCGCGGCGTGGTGCCGACCGTATTCACCACCGACCTGTTCGCGACGGGCGACGACGCGGCGAACCGCGCCGCTGTCGCGGCGGTGCCTCGGGGGCGTCTGGACCTGGCCGGCGTCGCGATCCGCGCCGACCGCAAGGCCGTCGACAAGGTCACCGCGGGTCTGCGGCTGCACCCGTAGCGAGTTGGTGGGCCAGGTCGCGCAGATCGTTCGCGACGAGCGTCGGTTGCGGCAGTTCGTCGAGCCGAAGTGGGGCATTGCCGGGGCGAGTGATCAGCGCGCCGAACAAGCCTGCGCTCTGGGCGCCGATGATGTCCCACGCATGCACGGCGACCATCATGCAGTCCGAGGGCGCGACTCCCAGTTCTTCGCAGGCGTATGCGTAGACGTCGCCGGACGGCTTGTAAGTGCGACGCACATCGACGCTGAACTGCCGCTCGAAGTAGCCGCCGAGTCCGGCGTTCTCCAGCGGGCTCGGACCGCCCGAGCCGGTCGGCGAATTCGTCAGGGTCACGAGCCGAAAGCCGTTGTTCCGCAACTGCGCTAACCCGTCGGGGACGTCGGGGTGTGCAGGCATCGTCAGCATGGCCTCTTTGATGCGGAGCAGGTCCGCGTCGGAGATTGTCATCCCGCGGATCTCGGCGAGCATCCGCAGCACACCCTGACCCAGGGTGAAGAAGTCGACGTAACAGCCAGACAGGGCCGTCGTCATCGAATACACCACGAGTTGGCCGTACCATTCCCGCACCGCGTGTTCGTCACCGAGGGTCTGCTCGAAAACCGGTGCCATGGCTTCGATGTCGATGAGTGTTTCGTTCACGTCGAATACCAGCACGGAGGGTCTAGCCATGCCCGCGCTCCTGAAGCACCCATGCGTTGCCGTCTGGATCACGGAACTCGGCGAAGCTGGCGTAGTCCTTTCGATGCGGATCGAGTCCTGGCAGGTACGTGCCGTGCCAACCGTCACCGCTGGTGTCTTTGTGCCGGATGTCGCCGACGACTACTCCGCGATCCAGCAGTTCACCTCTGCACACCTCGACATCGTGCACCACCAAGTACAGCCCGCGCACCGAGCCGACCGGTGCGTCGGTCAACCCGACACCGAATTGGATTGAGGTGCTTGCTCCTTCGGGCGTGAGCTGGATGACGCGGAACTGCGGTGTCGGTGCGTAGTCCACGTCGAGCCCGAATCCGACCTTGTCGCGGTAAAACACCAGGGATCGGTCGGGGTCGGACACGGGCAGTATCACGACTTCGAGCAGTGCCTTCATCGCAGGCCCTACGCCGGGCTCTTCTGCAGAATCTCGTCGGCGTCGAGGCCTCGGTCGACGCCGTGCGGAACCACGTTCTGGCCCGGCTCGAGGTGCAACTGCCGGTCGTCCAGATAGACGTCGATCTTGTCGGGTTCGAAGGACAGCATATTGCTCACTCGCGCCACCTCCGGCCATGCCTCGGGGTATGACCACGCGGCCTTCTTGCGCGCGCCGATGGTGTAGTAGCTGGCCAGTCCCTTGTAGGGGCAGAAGGTCTGCCCGTCGACGGGCTCGAGCGCCGACTCGTCCACATCGTCGCGCGGCACGTACCAGCGCGGGGCGAATCCCGATTCGTAGAGCGCGATCGGGCGGTGCGTATCCGCGATCACCCGATCTCCGTCGCGCACCACCAAATGGCGTGAGGTGGAACGGATGTCGATGCGATGGTAGAAGTCCGCCGCGTGCCCGACGATGCGCTCGTCCTCTTCGTGGAAGGAATCCATCGCCCGCCATGCGAAGGCCACCCGGCCGGCCAGCACATCGGCATACGCCGGCAGCGAGGCATAGTCCCATGCCGCGTGATTGGCCTCGTGCCCGTTGGCGGTGACGGTGAACCACCGGGTCGCTCCGAGATCGCCGTGCTGGGTGACGCGGTCTTCCGCGGTCAGCACGCCGGGCTGGATATCTGTTTGGCGAAAGTATGCGACCGGATAGCGGCCGGGTTCATGCAGCAGCACGACGTCCTCGCTGTCGACGATGTACTGACCGCCGAATTTGACGCGCATCCGGCGGCGCAGGGGCTCTGCGTACAGCAGCCGCTCGGGCATCGGTTGCGGTGTGAGGAAGTGCCCTACCGTTGCGGTGGCCAGCGGGCCTTGTTGCCATGCCAGTCCCATCGTCCCGTCCTTCCCACTATTGGGTCGCGTAGCCCACTATTCTGGGCCTGGCGACCCAATGATGTCCAGGTCGTGTGTCTGCCAATCCGCTGTCAGCGCTTGCGGTCGACGGGAGCGAACGAGCGCACGTAGTCGACCGCGGCATTTACCGATGCACGCAACGGCTCTGGGCTGCCCGTGGCATAGGTGACCATGGTGCCGCCCTGGTGCGCGGCCACAAGTGCGACAGCGAGATGGCGTGGGTCGGCATCCGGTCGCAGCTCGCCACGCTTGCGCATCAGCCCGAGGCCGTGGTGGAACAGCTCGATCCATTCGTCGTAACCGGCGACCAGCTCGTCGAGCACCTCGTCCCCGGCTTCGAGCAGCTCGCCTGCCAGCGAGCCGTACATGCAACCACCGCGTCGGTAGACGGTCTCGACCTCGCCGACGCAGGCGTCGGCCCACGCCTGTAGGGCACGAACGCTGTCGAGCGCGCCGAGGCGCGGCTGCCTGTGGAAGGCCATCACCTCGGCGCGGCGCGCTGCGATGACTTGGCTTGTCAGATCCTGCTTGTCGTGGAAGTAATGCGAGAGCTGCGACCCGCTGACATCCGCCGAATCACGTAGCCGCTTCAGG
>DATJIX010000417.1:0-16591 GCA_035492865.1 Mycobacterium sp.
TGGCGGCCGCGACGAGCGGCGGACCGTAGTCGAACCGGGCGAATTTCACCTTGTACGGCGCATCGTCGAAGGCGCCTGTCACCTTCGCCAACTCCTCGCTGCCGTCGCCGCCGTTGTCGCCGATGGTAAAGGTGTACTGACTCCACTCGGGATGGCTGGCCGCTGTTGAGCCACCCGCGCTGCTCAGTGGGGCGTCGGGCGCCTTCGATGACGAGCAGGCGGCAAGCACGCTCGTCACAGTGAGCAGCACCGCGGCAAGGGTGAGTCGGAACGATCTGTGGGACATGGTTTCTCCTGAGATTGGGTCAGTGTTGGCTTGCGAGCCCGAGGTCGGACAACAGCGCCGCGCGCAGTTCCTCGCGGGCGACGCTTGCTTCCCGGTCTGCGGGCGAGAGGTTCACCGTGTGCGCGTCGCCGATTCGTCCGTTGTTCATCACCACGATCCGATCTGCGAGGGCGATGGCCTCGTCGACGTCGTGTGTGACGAGCAGCATGGACGCGTGATGTTGACGGCGCAGCGCGCGCACCAAGTCGTGCATCCGCAGCCTGGTGATCGCGTCGAGGGCGGCGAACGGCTCGTCGAGCAGCACGAGTTCGGGCTCCGAGACCAGTGCTCGGGCCAGCGCGACCCGCTGCGCCTCGCCACCGGAAAGCTGCTTGGGCCATGCCCTTTCGCGCCCGGACAGGTTCACTTCCGCGAGCGCTTTGCGCGCGCGCTGGTCCGCGTCGGGCCCGCGAAGGCCAAGTGTGACGTTGCGCAGCACCCGTTGCCACGGCAACAACCGGTCGCCCTGGAACACGATCGCGCGGTTGGCGGGCACTTCGATCCGGCCGCCGTCCGGCTTGTCCAGGCCGGCCAGCAGGCGCAGCAAGGTGCTCTTTCCGCAGCCCGACGGCCCGAGCAGCACGACGAGTTCGTCCTCGTCGATCACCAGGTCGAGGTGGTCCAGCACCACACGATCACCGAACCGGCGGACCACCTGCTCGACGAGTACGCCCGTCTGGGTGCGCAACGCGGCGGTCATATCGCCTCGTAACTGGGTCGCCACCGCAGCAACACCCGCTCGAGAGCCCGGACCAACTGGTCGGCGAGGAGGCCGAGGATGGAGTAGATCACCAAGCCGACGAACACCTTGTTGGTCTGCAGGTAGGTCTGGGCCTGGGTGATCAGGAAGCCCAGCCCCTCGTCGGCGTTGACCGTTTCGGCGGCGACCAGACCCAGGATGCTATATGCCAGTGAAAAGCGAAGGCCGACAAGGAAACCGGGAAGTGCACCCGGGACGAGCACCCGCGTGACGATTCGCCAGGGGCCGGCGCCCGTGGTGCGTGCCATCTCGATCAGCCGCTGGTCGACTCCGCGGATCGCTGAGAAGAGGTTCAGATACATGGGTACACCGGCCCCGAACGCGATCAGCAAAACCTTTGTCAGCTCATCGATGCCGAACCACACCACGAACAACGGCAGCACCGCGAGCAGCGGAATCGTGTTGAAGATCTGCGCGACACCGTTGAACAGGTACTCGCCGGTGCGAAGAAAGCCGCCGAGCACGCCGGCCACGATCCCGATAGCCAACCCAACGGCGAGGCCAATTCCCGCTCGTTGCAATGAGATCGCCAAATCGGGTCCCAGGATGCCGTCCCGCCACAGCTCGACCGTCGTGGTCAGAATGTCAGACGGCGCCGGCGCGTAGGACGGCTTGAGGACGCCCGCCTTGGCGAAGATCTCCCACACGATCAGGATCACCACCGGGGTGGTGTAGACGCCCAGCGGCCAGCGCAGTCGGCGACGCAGGGTGCCCAGCCGGGACTGGCGCTGGGAATCACCGGGCAGGAATACGTCGCGCGGCCGCGACGGTGCGCTCGCGGGCGCGGGGGGTGCAAGTAGGGCCATTGCTTGCCTTCCAAGGCGACGTCCATCGGCCGGGCGCGCTGTTACGTTGCGCGCCCGGAGGATTCGCGGATTAATGTTGTTGTCAGCACCATGCCGCAATGGCATCGTCTGCGGGAGCCATGGAATCGACGCGATTCTTTCTCGGCGGATGGACCCAATGGCGCGCCGGAAAACTGGCCCCCGGAAATACTTGACTCATTCCAGAAAAGGGACGATATTGGGTGCCGTGACGCCCGCACCCGATTACGCGGATCAGCTTCGTTCGGCTGACCTCCGCGTAACGCGCCCTCGGTTGGCGGTGCTGGAGGCGGTTCACGCGCACCCGCATGCCGACACCGAGTCGATCTTCGGGGCCGTGCGTACCGACCTGCCCGACGTGTCGCGCCAGGCGGTATACGACGTGCTGGCCGCACTGACGTCTGCGGGGCTGGTCCGCCGGATCCAGCCGTCCGGCTCCGTCGCGCGTTACGAGTCCCGCATCGGTGACAACCACCACCACGTCGTCTGTCGGTCCTGCGGCGTCATCGCCGACGTCGACTGCGCGGTCGGCGAAGCGCCCTGCCTGACGCCGTCCGATCCCGAGGGCGCACTGGACGGCTTCGTGCTCGACGAAGCCGAGGTCATCTATTGGGGCCTGTGCCCCGACTGCTCGGCATCTCAACTGTCGCGATCACATCCGTGATCACAGCCCGTTTCACCCACTCCCCTTAAGGAAGGATCGACGTGTCCGAGAGCGAAAATCCGGTAATCCCAGCGCCGGAACCCAAGGCGAACGCTCCGCTGACGAACAAGGACTGGTGGCCCAACCAGGCCGACGTGTCCAAGCTGCGCGCGCACGATTCGGCATCCAGCCCGTACGGCGCGGACTTCGATTACACGGAGGAGTTCAAGAAGCTCGACCCGGAGGCGCTCAAGGCCGACGTGCTGTCGGTGATCACCACGTCGCAGGACTGGTGGCCCGCCGACTACGGCAGCTACGCCGGTCTGTTCATCCGGATGAGCTGGCACGCCGCAGGCACCTACCGCATCTTCGACGGCCGCGGTGGCGGCGGCCAGGGCATGCAGCGCTTCGCGCCGCTGAACAGCTGGCCGGACAACGCGAACCTGGACAAGGCGCGTCGTCTGCTGTGGCCCGTCAAGAAGAAGTACGGCAACAAGATCTCCTGGGCCGACCTGCTGGTGTTCGCGGGCAACGTGGCGCTGGAGTCGGCGGGGTTCCAGACCTTCGGCTTCGGTTTCGGTCGCCCCGACGTGTGGGAACCCGAGGAGGTCCTGTTCGGCGAAGAGAGCGAATGGCTCGGCACCGACAAGCGCTACACCGGCGAGCGTGAACTCGCCGAGCAGTACGGGGCCACCACGATGGGCCTGATCTACGTCAATCCCGAAGGGCCGGAAGGCAAGCCGGATCCGCTGGCCGCGGCGATCGACATCAAAGAGACGTTCGGCCGGATGGCGATGAACGACGAGGAGACCGCCGCGCTGATCGTCGGCGGCCACACGCTCGGCAAGACCCACGGAGCGGGCCCGGACGAAGGCATGGGTCCCGAGCCTGAGGGTGCCCCGATCGAGCAGCAGGGTCTGGGTTGGAAGTGCCCGTTTGGTTCGGGCAAGGCCGGCGATACGGTCACCAGCGGCCTCGAGGTCGTCTGGACGCCAACGCCGACCAAGTGGAGCAACTCCTTCCTGGAAATCCTCTATGGCAACGAGTGGGAACTGACCAAGAGCCCGGCCGGTGCATGGCAGTTCGAGGCCAAGGATGCCGAGGCGACGATCCCGGATCCGTTCGGCGGTCCGAACCGCAAGCCGACGATGTTGGTCACCGATGTGGCGATGCGCCAATCCCCCATCTACGCCGACATCACCCGCCGCTGGCTCGATCACCCCGAGGAGCTGAACGAGGCGTTTGCCAAGGCGTGGTACAAGCTGCTGCACCGTGACCTGGGTCCCATCACGCGTTACCTCGGGCCGTGGGTCGCCGAGCCGCAGCTGTGGCAGGACCCGGTGCCTGCCGTCGAAGGTGAGCTGATCGACGAGGCGGACATCAAGGCGCTGAAGGCCAAGGTGCTCGACTCAGGGCTGTCGGTGCAGCAGCTCGTCAAGACGGCGTGGGCGTCGGCTGCCAGCTTCCGCGGAACCGACAAACGCGGCGGCGCCAACGGTGCGAGGATTCGCCTTGAGCCGCAGAAGAACTGGGAAGCCAACGAGCCGGCCGAACTCGCGAAGGTGCTGCCGGTGCTGGAGAAGATCCAGCAGGAATTCGGTAAGAACGTCTCGCTGGCAGACCTGATTGTGTTGGCGGGTTCGGCAGCGGTCGAGAAGGCGGCCAAGGACGCCGGCTTCGATATCACCGTGCCGTTCGCGCCGGGCCGTACCGACGCGTCGCAGGAGAGCACCGATGTGGAATCCTTCGCGGTGCTCGAGCCGCGATGGGATGGCTTCCGCAACTATGTCCGTCCCGGTGAGAAGACTGCGCTGGAGCACCTGCTCGTGGAGAAGGCCTCCCTGCTCGACCTGAAGGCTCCGGAACTGACCGTGCTCGTCGGCGGGCTGCGGGTGCTCGGCGCCAACCACGGTGGCACCAAGCACGGAGTGTTCACCGACAAGGTCGGCACGTTGACCAACGACTTCTTCGTCAACCTGCTCGACATGGGTACGGAGTGGAAGTCGGGGTCGGCGGAGAACGTCTACGAGGGCACCGATCGCGCTTCGGGACAGCCGAAGTGGACGGCCACCGCGAATGACCTGGTGTTCGGCTCGAACTCGCAGCTGCGGGCATTGGCCGAGCACTACGCCCAGGATGACAACAAGCAGAAGTTCGTCGAGGACTTCGTTGCGGCGTGGGTCAAGGTGATGAACAACGACAGGTTCGACCTGGCCTGATCAACCAACCACAGCGCCCCGCGGGTCAACCGACTCGCGGGGCGTTGTGCATCAAGCCTGGTCAGATCTGTCGAGCGAGTTGTGAACCGATCAGCGGTGCGATCTTGTCGGCCATGTAGGCGTGCCCCGCGTCGGTCGGATGCACACCGTCCGCGCCGATGAGCTCGGGCCTGCCGACGAACCAGCCCTGGGCGATGGGATCGATGAACGTCGCGCCTGCGACACCGGCCTGGTACTTCAGCGCGTCGCGAATCCTCAGCACCGCGTCGGGTGGATCGGCGGTCGGCCATGGCGGCCCGATCACCAGGAATTTCGCGGATGGCGCTGTGCGGCGCGCCAATTGGAAGGTGCCCCACGCCAGCACCGACAGCTGGGTCGGGTCGACGTTCTGGTCGTTCCGCGAGCCGAAGAACACCACCAGCGCGTCGTCGGGCTTGACCACATCGGCCGTCAGGTCCTCGAACACGCTGCCGTGGTTGCCACGCGTGCCGTACCCGGCGCCGCCCTCGGCGGCCACATCCGGCGCTACCGCGATGCCCTGCCGCGACAGCAGCTGCCAGGCGCGGGTGGTCCATCCCTTGGAGCCGAGGCCACCCAGTTCGCCCCCCGTGGTGTAGGAGTCCCCGACCACCGCGACGCGGTTGATCGACGCGTCGAGCGTCCTTAACTCGTTGTGCCTCACCGGGGTTGATCCAGCGTTGAGCGCGCCAACCAGCAGCGCAACCGCGACGACGAACGTGACCAGACGACTCACCGGAACAGCCTACGACCCAATCCTCGAAATCGCCGGGGTGGACGAAATTGTGCACAAGGCGTTACGGAATCGCTGCATTGTCATCGCGCGCAGCGAGATTCGGCTCTGTACCATCATCAGCCGGCGCGCGCAGTGGCTGATTTCGTGGGCGCGTGGCGCGGGCCGTGCAACGGGGCAAGCCTGCCGTTGGCCGCGTCGGCGTGGGCGTCTGTATGCGACTCGAGCGAGTTCACGGGAGGCTTTCGCTCCTTGACCATGTTGCGCATCCAAATCCTGGCGGGCTCCTCGACGAAGTGGTACAGCAGTACCGCACCGAGGAGTGCGACCGCGAACACGCCGACCATGATCAGCTTCGCCGACCAACTCGGTGTGAGGATGATCTCGAATTGCGCCGTGAACCAGTTCCAGGCCGTGTGCACGATCTCGTGCACCATGTACAGGCTGAATGAGATGTAGCCGCCGTACACCATCACTCGCGTCGACAGCAGCCGGGGCAGACTGCCGATTCCCACCGCCAACGATGCGACCAGCGGCACGAACAGCACGTCGACGAGTCCGCTCGAGTCGGACACCTTGGGCACAGGATGCGCGTCCAGGAAGTAGAGAATGCCGATGATGCCGACACCGAGCACCAGGGATAGGTAACCGGCCCGACGCTCACCCTTTTCCGACAGTTGCATCTTGCGAACCGCCGCGCATGCCAGCGCCCCCGCGGTGAACTGCATGACGATCCGCGGTAGCCAACTCCACGGGGTGTAGAAGTGGCCGGTCGCCAGCAGGAGCAGCGTCGGCGGCAAGCACGCGGCGACCGCCAGCCATAGCAAGCCCCGCACCCGCGTCGCCCGCGCTATCCGGAAGATCCCCAGCACCAACACCCCGAACAACAGGTAGGCCAGCCATTCTGCGCTGATCGACCAGGCGGGTCCGTCCCAGCTCGATCCGTCGAAGAACGGCTGAAACCACAGCTGCACCAGCAGCACCTGGCGGGCATAGCTGACCGCGCTGAGCTGGTCGGCGACCGGTGACGGCAAGTGGCCGACGTACAGGGTGAAGATGATCCACGCCAGCGCGAGGTGGAGGGTGACGACGTAGACCGGCCACACTCTGGCCAGCCGTAGCCACAGGAAATGCAGGGTGGATTTGATCGAGAACGAGTCGCCCATGCGGTCGAGGTAATTCCAGGTCAGCACGAAACCGCTGAGGATGAAGAAGAGGTCGACGCCCTGTGCGCCGCAATTGATTATCGGGGCGAGCGCTGAGCGGAAGCCGGGCGCGGAGACCTCGAGCCATGGCCGGAAATGGAAAAGCACCACCCACACTGCGGCGACGATGCGCAAGCCGGATAGGGCTTTTATCTCTCCGGTGCGCACAAATCTCTTTTCGTGAGGGACTCTGTTGTTTCGTTCGGGTCACGTCGCTGCGACGTTGGCAGAATATCAGCGCGGCCACCGGATCGGCGTGCACCGAATGCTGTGTGGTTCCTGTAAAACCCGCGTGTCTACAGAAGTCCGCCGAGGCCGCCGAGCAGCCCGCCGCCGCCGTCTTCGTTCTTGCGGGGCGGAGCCTGGTTCGGGAACGGCGCGCGGGTCTCAGGGCTGACACTGATCGGCGCCCGTGTCGTCGGGGGCGGCGGCATCGTCGCGGGAGGCTCGCTGGCGACGGTGCGCGGCGGCTGAACCGGTGGTGGTTGGGGCGCAACCGTCGGCACCGCGGTCGGCGTTCGGACGACGGTGGTGCTGACCGTGGCCGGCAGCACTGCAACAGGCGGCTCCGTCGTGGACGGCACCGGGGTGGACATCGCCGGGGCCACGGCTGTCGACACCGGAGTGGACAGCGGGGTGGCGTCGGTCGGCCTGATTGTCAGCGGCGCCGGCTTGGCCGGCTGGAGCATCGCGACGACCGTCGCCGCTGCCGCCGCAAGCGTTGCTACGACGACGCCGGTGAGGACAATTCGGCGTGACCACCGGCCCTCGTCCACAGGTTGCGCGAATACGTCGGTGGCCGCCTCGTCGCCGTCACCGGCGGACTCTTCGATCGCCAGCGGCTCGAACAGGTAGTCGAACCGTCCGGAGAGGTCCTCCCGCAGCATGCCGTGATGTTACGCGGATCGTTTGCCGCCGGGGTACGTTGTCTCCGAATTGGTGTTTGCTGTGCGGGTGCCGCCTCGCGGCGCGTCTGCAATAAGCGCACCGAACGGGCAGAGTGGATATGCTTGCGCCTTCTTGACGGAGGACGACCATGTCTGCTGATGCTGGTGCCGATGCGCCCACTCCCGCCAAGTCGAACAGCGCCTCCGGCCATATCCGCCTGACCTCGCACAGCGGCGGACTCGACGCTCCGCCGATTCGCTGGGGCGCGCCGACGGCAAGCGAGCGCGGGCCGCTCATCGGCACGACCACCAAGCGGGCCCACCGCAATGTGATCGGCACCCACAGCGGGTCCTACAGCGTCTATCGCGCGTTGGCGGTGGCGTCAGGCGCGCTGTCGCGCGAACACAAGGCGGACCTGACGGATACCGCGCCCACCGACGTCATCGGCCCGTATCCGCAGTGGGGCGCGCCTGCAACGATCGTCAGCCTTGACCCGTGGGGCGCGATGGTGGCCGACGTCTTCGCCGCTGACCTGGCCGCCGGCTATGACATCCGGCCGACCATCGCCATCACCAAGGCGCATGTGATCGTGCCGGAGATCATGGATGCCGTCGAGAAAGGACGCCTGATCCCGGACGGCCGGATCCTGCTGCCCAACGGCGCGGCGCTGGTGACGAAGGCGGCCATCGAGCCCGTTTGGCATCTGCCCGGAGTGGCGCACCGATTCGGCTGCAGCGAAACGAGTCTGCGTCGGGTGCTCTTCGAGGAGACCGGCGGCATGTACCCCGAACTCGTGACGCGGTCGGACCTCGAGGTCTTCCTGCCGCCGATCGGCGGGCAGACGATCTACATTTTCGGCAACGGCGCCGACTTGGGTGATCCCAATGTGGAATTGACCGCCCGCGTGCACGACGAGTGCAACGGTTCGGACGTGTTCGGGTCGGACATCTGCACGTGTCGCCCGTATCTGACGCACGCGATCGAGGAATGCATCCTCGGCGCACAGCGTGGCGGGGTGGGACTGGTGGCCTACTCCCGCAAGGAAGGCCGCGCACTGGGTGAGGTGACCAAGTTCCTGGTCTACAACGCCCGCAAGCGCCAGGTCGGTGGCGACACCGCGGAAGGCTATTTTGCGCGCACCGAATGTGTGGCCGGTGTGCAGGACATGCGCTTTCAGGAGCTGATGCCCGACGTGCTGCATTGGCTGGGAATCAAGAAGATCCATCGCCTGGTCTCGATGAGCAACATGAAGTACGACGCCATCACCGGATCAGGCATCGAGGTCGGCGAACGGGTCAACATCCCCGATGCGCTGATCCCAGCCGATGCGCGCGTGGAGATCGACGCGAAGATGGCGGCAGGCTACTTCACCCCCGGCCCCGTGCCGGATGCCGACGAACTGCGCAAGGCGAAGGGCCGGGGGTTCGACGGATGAGCCCCGTCGGCGTCCACACCGATCGTGACACCAGCCGGCCGGCAGGCGCGGCTGCGGTTCTGCGCACGACGACCGCCATCCGGGAGCGCGCGCAGTTTCTCCTGCAGCGCGCACGGGCCGGCGACTCCCCCTGGTTCATCGTCGACGACGACGCGCTGTCCACGGCCGCGGCCGACGTCGCCGACGTCACCAGGGCCCGCTATCCCGACCTGCGGATCCCGTACCACAGTCGGTGGCGGCATTTCGAGGCCGGCGGTATCGACCGCAGTGCCGACCTCGATCCCCGCGGCATGATCGACCTCACCGTGGTGAGCGTGCTGCTCGACGCGGGCGCGGGACCGGACTGGCACTATCTCGAAGCCGGTAGCGGGCAGCGGTTCAGCCGGTCCGAGGGGCTGGGCGTGGCGAGCTGGCACGCCTTCTTCGGCGGAGTGTTTTCCGGCGAACCGGCACAGCCACTGCAGGTCGACGCCGCGGGCCTGCGCAATCTGACCGTGGAGCGACTGACCGAGGCGTTCCAGTGCGGACCCGCGAACCCGCTGGTGGGTCTGGAAGGCCGCGTGTCGGTACTGCACCGACTCGGCGATGCGTTGGATCCCCATGGTCGACCCGCCGACTTCTTCGACCTCGATGCCGGAAACCGAATCGCGGCACACGACATACTGTCGCAAGTGTTGACATCGCTGTCAGCGGTCTGGTTGGCGCCCAACAGGATTGGCGACCAAGCGCTCGGCGACTGCTGGCACCACGATGCGGTACCGGGACCCGGCATGACTCAGGGCTGGATGCCGTTTCACAAATTGTCGCAATGGCTGACCTACTCACTACTGGAACCTTTCGAATGGGCAGGCGTGCGGGTGGAGGATCTGGACGCACTGACCGGCCTGCCCGAATACCGAAACGGCGGCCTGCTCCTCGACACTGGTGTGCTGCGGCTGCGCGACCCGGACTGGGCGGCGCGCAGCTGGGACGTCGGCGACGAATTGGTGGTCGAGTGGCGCGCGCTCACCGTTGCCCTGCTCGACGAACTTGCGCCGCTGGTGCGTTCGCGGCTGGATGCCGCAGACCTGCCGCTGGCCTGCGTACTCGAGGGCGGGACCTGGGCGGCGGGCCGGGCGCTCGCGCAGCGCCTGCGCGACGGGTGTCCGCCACTGTCGGTGGTCAGCGACGGGACGGTGTTCTAGACGCCATGGCCGCAGTGCAACTGATCGACCATCCGCTGGTTCAGCACAAGCTCACCTTGATGCGGCGAAAAGACGCTTCGACCAACAGTTTTCGCCAACTGCTGCATGAGATCTCGGCCCTGATGGCCTACGAGGTGCTCCGCGACATGCCGCTGCACGACATCGCCGTCGAGACTCCGCTGGAAAACACCACCGGCAAAGTGATCGACGGCAAGAAGCTGGTGTTCGTCTCGATCCTGCGCGCAGGTAGCGGAATTCTGGATGGCATGCTGACCGTGGTGCCCGGCGCCCGCGTCGGGCACATCGGCCTGTACCGCGATCCCAAAACGCTTGTCGCCGTTGAGTACTACTTCAAGATGCCCGGCGAGTTGCACGAGCGCGACGTGGTGGTGGTCGACCCCATGCTGGCCACCGGCAACTCTGCAGTGGCGGCGGTGGACCGGCTGAAGGAATGCGGTCCGAAGTCGATCAAGTTCGTCTGCTTGCTGACCTGCCCGGAAGGCATTGCGGCCATGCAAGGGGCGCACCCCGACGTGCCCATCTACACCGCGGCCATCGACCGCCAGCTCGACGAGCACGGCTACATCCTGCCGGGCCTCGGCGATGCCGGTGACCGCATGTTCGGCACCAAATGACCACCCGCTCGGGGGGTTGGGCGACTTACTGATTCAGCTGGGCCACATCGGGATTGAGGATGTACAGCCCGGCAATCGTTCGATCGTCACGGAAGGTGATGCGAGCGACGAAATCACCAGCCTCAAACGCCAATGGCGTGTTGGTGGTGGTGAACTCGCCGGCGCGCACGGTGACGGTGTCGCCGCGGCTCTCATAGGCCCCAGCCAACCCCACGATGTGAGCCCACGCCTCGGCAAGCCCTTCGTCGGTGAGCCGGTCGCGCATCGTGGCATCGAAGCGAGCGCTGACATCAGCCCACCGGGCATGAGCAAGATCATCGATGACCGTCCTGGCCAGCTCGTCGGCCTCAGGAAGTGCACTGGTATTCATGACTTCTCCGGTTCGCGGATCAATGGGCTTGCCGTAGCGCTGGAAAGCGGCCTGACGCGATATCCCGAGCACTTCGCCGATCTCCTGCCACGTTCGACCTCCCTCTCGCGCCTCCTGCACCGCCGCTGTCATCAACGCCTCAGCCCGGTCCTGGACCTCGTGCGCCGCACGCACCAACTCGAGCAAGTCGTTCTCGTCGCGCAGAACGGGGGCGGCGAGGATCTGGCCAAGCTGGCGGTGAAGCTGCTGACCAGTCACAGTGAACGAACCGGACATGCGTCAATGGTGAGTTGACATACGCGGATCTGTCAAGAATCACTTGACAGATCGACACCCCCTAATCCCCCAACGCCGCACGCTGCGCAATGCCCATGGTGCGCCGGACATCGAGGGGTTCAGCACCCGTTTCAGCCGGTGTCGCAGCTGCATAGCGTGTGTTTCATACGACCGACCACCACGAGAGGAGATGGAGCCATGGTGCACTGTCGGTACTGCAATCGATTCCGGTTGACCCGGATGGCCGGCCCGGGTGCCTGGCTCCTGGACTGCGGCCACACGTATCTGCCTCTGCCGAGCGAAGCGCAGACCTGGGCGGCCTACACGCAGGACGGGCGGCGTCGAAAGACGGCTTGACCTCAACCAATGTTGAGGACGCACCGTGGAGTCATGACCGACACCATGACGCAGATTCGAGACGATCTCTGGCAGACGCGCACGGAATCTCCGTTTGCCGCGGTGACCACGCACGCCTACCTGTGGCGGGGTCCACGCGGCAACATCCTCTTCTACAGCCCGGTCACGGATGCGGACTTCGCGGCTATCGACGAGCTCGGTGGCGTACGCGCTCAATACCTTTCGCATCTCGATGAGGCGGGGCCGATGCTGATGCGCATCGCCGACCGATTCGGGGCGAGGCTGCACGCCCCCGCGATGGAACTGGACGCAATAAGTAAGCACGCCCATGTCGATGTGCCGGTGGAGTCGCGCCGCCACATCGACGAGAACGGCGTCGAGATCGTTCCGACCCCGGGGCACTCAGACGGCAGCACCTGCTATTTGGTGCCGGGTGTGGACGGCGAGAAGTATCTGTTCACCGGTGACACCATGTTTCCCACGGCAGACGGCACCTGGTCGACGTTCCTGGTGCCCGGCCGGGGCGGCGCCGATGCGCTGCGCTCCAGCCTCGAATTGCTTGCGACCGTGCAGCCCGACATCGCGATCTCCAGTGCCTTCGGCGGGGATTCGGCGATCGAGACCCTCGGCGACGGCCGGTGGCGGGGCCTCGTCGCCGAGGCCCTGACGACCGTCCCGTCCTGATGTGACTAGGAGTCCTTGCGCGGCGGCCGTTGGTCGTCGGGGTCGTTCGGGTCGGGATCGCCGAACCATCGCCACGGCGTGTGCTCGGCATAGCTGTCGTGCCAGCTCCACCATTCGTACGGAGGGCTCTGTGGGTAACCCTCTGGTGAATCCTCCCAGTCCTCTTGCCGGCCAAATGCGGTTATGTCTAGGAGATTCCAGGTGTTCACGAACACCTCGTCGCCGCGGCCATTGACGAAATAGGTGCGGTACACGCGGTCACCGTCACGGACGAAGGCGTTGGTGCCGTGCCAGTCCTTGACACCAAAATCCGCGGCGAAGTCATCGGTGATGGTGTACCAGGGGTGCCGCCACCCCATTTTCGCCTTCATCTGCTCGAGTTCGGGCTGCGACGCGTGTGAGGCGTACACGAACGTGGTGTTGCGGGCGTTGAGGTGGGCAAGGTCAGGTACGTGATCGGCCATCAAAGAGCAACCGACGCAGCCGTGTTCGGGCCAATCGCCCGTGCCGGGTTCGATGAATGCGCGATAGATGATCAGCTGACGCCTGCCGTCGAACAGGTCGAGCAGGCTCAGCTTGCCGTCGGGCCCGTCGAACGTGTATTCCTCCTCCACCGCCAGCCATGGCATCCGGCGGCGCTGCGCGGCCAGTGCGTCCCTGGCGCGCATCGCTTCCTTCTCCTTGACGAGCATCTCCTGCCATGCGGCGTCCCATTCCTGTGCCGACACGATCGGTGGTGTCTTCATTTGCCTTGTCTCCCTTTCATGCTCAGCTCAATGCGTCGGAACGGCCCGCTTGGAGTCGGGACCATTGCGCGATCGGTCGTCCGTTGGTGCGCACCCGCTCGCTGTTGTTGGCGACCGGGCGTACCGGCCAGCCGGGTGGTGAGTCCTCCCACGCTTCCTGGCGGCCGTAGGCGGTGAGGTCCATCAGCGCGAAGCTGTAGTCCATCGCCTCCACGCCGCGGTAGTTGGTCCAATAGGTTTCGAATACCCGCTCGCCGTCTCGCAGGTAACACACCAGGTGCATCAGGTTGTGCTGTCGCCCGACGAGCAGCGTGTCCAAGGAGTCTTGCGCCGAGTACCACGGCATCTCCCAGCCCATGAAGTCGCGGTAGCGGCGGCTCTCGGCATATGGACCCTGGCAAAAGACGGCGTAGGTGATGTCGCGGGAATGTAGATAGGACAACTCCGCGACGTGGGTGGTGCACCATGTGCAGCCCTCGCACTGCTCGGGTGCGGGATGGCCCGTGTGCCACATGAAGTAGTACGCGATCAGTTGGCTGCGGCCCTCGAACGCGTCGAGCAAGGTGACGGGACCCGCGGGCCCGATGAGCGGTGTTGTCCCGTCCACCTCGACCATCGGCAGCCGTCGGCGCGCCGCGGCGATCGCGTCGCCCTGGCGGGTGTGCGCCTTCTCGCGCGCCCGAAGTGCGTCGAGCTCACCTTGGAAGGTGCGCCGGTCGACCAGCCGGGGCGCCGCGCTCATGATTGCTCGAGCGCGGTCTTCAGGTTGGAGAGCTTCCACGGCCAGCCGCCTGAGATCAGTCCCAGCACCGTGCTGTCCGGTGCGAAATCGTCGTGGATGACGGTCAGCTTCACCATGTCGCCGTCTGGCTCGAGGTCGAACGACACCTTCGACCGCCGTTCGGCCGCACAGGTGGCGACGGTCTCCTCGTCGAGTTGTTCGACGGCCGTTGCGAGTTCGGGGATGAACGTGTGGAAGGTGAACGCGAGCCGGCGGTACGGATCGGACTCGAGGATGACCTGTTCGGGGTGTTCGATCTTCAGTCCGTGGTCCTCCCACGCGTACGTGGAGCCCTTCTTCCAGTCGGACACCATCGCGTGACCCATGTATCGGTGGGAGAACGCCGGGTCCGTGATCGCCTGCCAGAGTTTCTCGGGCGTGGTGCGGATGTAGGTGGTGTAGACGAATTCCCTGCTGTCGCTCATTGATTCGGTCTCCAATGCTGTTTTCAAGTCCGCGAGCGTCTGTATCCGCGCGCGGTCGTATTGAGTGATCCATCTGTCGGCGATGGCATTGATCGGCTCCGCATTGAGGTAGTGCAGCTTTTCCCGCCCCCGCCACACCGTGGTGACCAGGTTGGCTGCCTCGAGCACCGCGAGATGCTTGCTGACCGACTGCCGTGCCATCGACAGTCGCGCGCACAACTCCTGCAGGTTCTGCCCGTTGCGCTCGTTGAGGCTGTCGAGCAAAAGGCGTCGGCTCGGATCGGCCAGCGCCTTGAACACCTCGTCCATCTCTGCCATTTCCTAACATGCAGCTGACTGGCTGCATGTCCGACTATAGGCAGCCGTCCGGCTGCATGTCAACGGTCAGGCGGATTCGCCGGCTTCAGCTCCGTCGCACCAAGTCAGACCGCGGAGTGAACACATGTCCTGTCACCTGACCCGGTCCGATGTAGATGGGGACGAATTCCCGCCGACTGAATTTCCACTCCCCCTCGATACGGGCGAAGTCGTCGTAGTAGACCCCGTACTGCTCGAGATTGATTTCAGTTCCGGCCGCACCGAACGTAGAGTCCGCCAGGCCGACTCCGCGCGTCAACTCGTGGACAGTGGTCGTTGCCGACGCCTGGTCGGCATCGATGAGTGTGATGACTGACGAATGAGGTGTCTGGATCAATACGTCGTACGACGTGGTGGGCGTCAGGAAATCGATGAAAGACCTGGCGCTGTCGAACCGCAATCCCGCCGGTGTCTCCCAGACCGCGTCGACGGCGAACAACACTTCGCACTGTCGCCAGTCGGCTCGCGTTACAGCGTCGGAGTAGCGATTGATGAGGTCCTGGATCGCAAGCCGATCCAACGAATCACGCAGTTCGGTTCCAGACGGTGGGGCCATCGCAAGAGCCTAGGCTCTGCTGAGTTCCTCGAAGCGGGCTAAGGCCAGGTCGCGTTGGTTGCCGTCGAAGGATTCGATCCATTTGACGTGGTCACCATCCATTAGGTAGAGCAAGACGGCCGGGATTTCGACCTCGCTTCCGTGAGTCAAAGTGCCCCTGATGGCGAAGGATGACACCACTCCTAAGGCCGAGCACGCGAGGATCTCGCTCAGCTCGACCCAGAGGTTGGGGGCGAGCGACACCATCGTTTGGAGCGATGCAGTGAAGTCAGCAAAAGTGTCGCCAATCCCCAACTGCCGGTGGTTGATGCCGCTCGCGCCACCGCAGAGTGCGGTGTACGTATCCCAGTCATGATTGTTGACAGCCTGGACAACTCGGAGCTGAGTCTCTATAACCTCGGGGTGGGCGACTTCCCCAGATGCGATCCAGCGAGCGGTGAGCTCAGCGAATGCGCCATTGATGTCGTCAGGATCGAAAACCACTGTGTAGTACACTAATCCGTCATCCGTCGCTTCGGTGAGCGTCAAGGATTCGACGGTGATCGGGCTGTCGGCTTCGTCGGTGTCACGCCATCTCTCGCGGGTCAGGCCGAAGCGGTCTCCCCTGACAGCAACCGGCTCTACCTCCATACGCCAACTCGCGGGCGCTCGGCACATACTCTCCGCGGCTTTCCGCCGTTCCGTTCCCTCATGCCACGCGCGCAGGCCCTTTCGGCGGTCCGCCAACCGGCCGTCGGCCGAGGAGAGGGCGTGAAAACCGCTCGCGTCGCGGCGGTTTATCGCCTCGACTATCTGGGTCCAGGTCCGGATCGCGGCGTTTCCGAATTGCGGTGCCGCGGCGTTGAATTCGTCAAACGTCGCGAGTGCCGTGTCGAGGTCTGTGTCGTCGAATATCTCGCAGCGACTTATCAGTTCGCCTTCGAACATCAGAACCGCGATTTCCCGCCACTCGGCATGGAAGCCCTCTCCCGAGGTCCCGGTCGCCGCGTAGGTGACCACCGCACCGACGTTGCCCAGCCGATGAACCGTCTCGACGTAAATGTTGATGTCCGGCGCCACGTCCCACGCGGCGCGGACGTACGGAACCGCATCGCCTGGCGCGAACGCTGCGCCGCGCCGACGGTCTGTGTTCACCCAGTTCGGCGTTGTCGCCGGTATCGCACGTCGATT
>DATJIX010000418.1:0-3955 GCA_035492865.1 Mycobacterium sp.
GCTGTACTCCGACGCGATCGTCGGCTTCCTCACCGAATTCGCGAAGACGACCGACCACCGCCCGGAGATCCTGCTGTCGTTCGGCTTCGTGCCGAAGGTCGAGACGCGCATCGGCTTGATCAACTGGCTGATCCAGGATCCTGGCAACGCCGCCGTCGCCGACGAGCAGGCGTTCGTCGCGCAGCTGGCGGAGACCGACCCAGCGCAGAAGCGCAAGCTGCTGATCGATCTGTACAAGCGCGTCATCGACGGTGTCGTCGACCTCGGCTTCCCGTTGAGCATCCACCTCGAGGCCGCCTACGGTGCGTCGGCGCCCGCCTTCGAGACCTTCGCGGAGATGCTCGACTACTGGTCGCCCGACAAGGGCTAGCCTGGCCCGGGTGTCCGAGCCGTCCGTCCCCGAGCTTCGAAAGCGTCTCGACGGCCTGACCATCCGCGACGCCGCCCGGCTCGGCCGTCGCCTCAAGAGCCTTCGCGGCCGGGTGAGCCCCGACAAGCTGGCGCAGATCGCCTCGCAGATCGCCGCCGCCGAGGCGTTGGTCGCCACCCGCCAGGCCGCCGTCCCCGCGATCACGTATCCCGACCTGCCGGTCAGCGATCGGCGCGACGAGATCGCCAGGGCCATCGCCGAACACCAGGTGGTGATCGTCGCCGGCGAGACCGGTTCGGGTAAGACCACCCAGCTGCCGAAGATCTGCCTGGAGTTGGGCCGCGGGATCCGCGGCACCATCGGTCACACGCAGCCGCGCAGGCTGGCCGCCCGCACCGTCGGACAGCGCATCGCCGACGAACTCGGCACGCCGCTGGGCGACGCCGTCGGCTACACGGTGCGCTTCACCGACCAGGCCAGCGACCGCACGCTGGTGAAGCTGATGACCGATGGCATCCTGCTTGCCGAGGTTCAGCGCGACCGGCGCCTGCTGCGCTACGACACGTTGATCCTCGACGAGGCGCACGAGCGCAGCCTGAACATCGACTTCCTGCTCGGATATCTGCGCGAGCTGCTGCCGCGCAGGCCCGACCTCAAGGTGATCGTCACATCGGCGACCATCGAGCCTGAGCGGTTCGCGGCGCACTTCGGGGGTGCGCCGATAGTCGAGGTGTCCGGGCGCACCTATCCCGTCGAAATCCGCTATCGCCCACTGGAAGTCGCCGTCCGTTCCGACGACGGCGACGACGACCCGGACGACCCCGACCACGAGATCGTCCGCACCGAGATGCGTGATCAGACCGAGGCGATCGTCGACGCGATACACGAGCTGGAAGCGGAACCGTCCGGCGACGTGTTGGTATTCCTGTCGGGCGAGCGCGAAATCCGCGATACAGCAGAGGCTTTACGCGATCTGAAACACACGGAGGTGCTGCCGCTCTACGCGAGGCTGCCGACCGCGGAGCAGCAGAAGATCTTTCAGCCGCACACTGGCCGACGCGTGGTGCTCGCCACCAACGTCGCCGAGACGTCACTCACCGTGCCCGGCATCCGTTATGTCGTCGACCCCGGCACCGCTCGGATCTCCCGCTACAGCAGGCGGACGAAGGTGCAGCGGCTGCCGATCGAGCCGATCTCGCAGGCGTCGGCCGCCCAGCGGGCAGGCCGCTCGGGCCGTGTCGCGCCAGGCGTGTGCATCAGGCTGTACTCCGAGGAGGACTTCGAGTCGCGCCCGCGATTCACCGACCCGGAGATCCTGCGGACGAACCTCGCCGCGGTGATCCTGCAGATGGCCGCGTTGCAACTCGGCGACATCGAGAAGTTCCCATTCTTGGATCCACCGGACAAGCGCAGCATCCGCGACGGGGTGTTGCTGCTGCAGGAACTCGGTGCGTTCGACCGCGACGGCGCCATCACCGAGGTCGGCCGCCGCCTGGCGAGGCTGCCCGTCGACCCGCGGATCGGCAGGATGATCCTGGCCGCCGACACCGAGGGCTGTGTGCGTGAGGTGCTGGTGCTGGCCGCCGCCCTGTCGATTCCCGACCCGCGGGAGCGGCCCGTCGACCGCGAGGAGGCGGCGCGGCAGAAGCACGCCCGGTTCGCCGACGAGCGTTCGGACTTCATCTCGTATCTGAACCTGTGGCGCTATCTGCGCGAGCAACGAAAAGAACGCTCGGGCAATGCGTTTCGGCGGATGTGCCGCGAGGAGTTCCTGCACTACCTGCGGATCCGCGAGTGGCAGGACCTCACCGGGCAGCTGCGCAGCATCGCTGCAGATATAGGAATCCGGGAAACTTCTCCTTCTCAAGAGGATGCCTCCCCGGCGAGCATCCACGCCGCGCTGATCGCGGGTCTGCTCTCGCACATCGGGTTGCGCGAAGGCGACTCCCGCGAATACGGCGGTGCCCGCAACACGAAGTTCGTCCTCGCGCCCGGATCGGTGCTCACCAAGCGCCCGCCGAGGTGGGTCGTGGTCGCCGAACTCGTCGAGACCAGCAGGCTGTATGGCAGGACGGCGGCGCGCATCGAGCCGGAGGGCATCGAGCGCATTGCCGGCCACCTCGTGCAGCGCACCTACAGCGAACCGCACTGGGACGCCGAGCGCGGCGCCGTGATGGCCTTCGAACGGGTGACGCTGTACGGCCTACCGCTGGTGCCGCGCCGCCGCGTCAACTACGCCGAGGTCGAACCCGACCTGGCCCGCGAGCTGTTCATCCGGCATGCGCTCGTCGAAGGTGACTGGCGGACCCGCCACCACTTCTTCCGCGACAACACCCGGCTGCGTGAGGAATTGGAGGAGATCGAGGAGCGGGCCCGCCGCCGGGATCTCATCGTCGGCGACGACGAGATCTACGCCCTCTACGACGCGCGCATCCCGGCCGAGGTCGTCTCGGCGCGGCATTTCGACGCGTGGTGGAAGAAGCAGCGCCACCGCACGCCGGATCTGCTCACGTTCACCCGCGACGACCTGCTCCGCGCCGAGGACACCGCGGCGGACCGGCCGGACACCTGGCAGGCGGGCGATCTGTCGCTGCCGGTGACCTACCGCTTCGAGCCGGGGGCGGAGGACGACGGCATCACCGTGCATGTTCCCGTCGAGGTGCTCGCGCGTCTCGGTGGCGACGAGTTCGCGTGGCACGTGCCCGCGCTCCGCGAGGAGCTGGTCACCGCATTGATCCGGTCCCTGCCAAAGGATCTGCGCCGCAACTTCGTTCCCGCGCCCGACACCGCACGCGCAGTGCTGACCACCCTGGATCCGGGGACGGAACCGCTGCTGCAGTCACTACAGCGGGCGTTGCAGCGGCTTTCGGGTGTGCTGGTGCCGATCGACGCGTTCGATCTCGACAAGCTCCCGTCACATCTGCGTGTCACGTTCGCCGTCGAGTCGACGGACGGCACCGAGGTCGCGCGCGGCAAGGACCTCGAGGCACTGCAGGTGCGGTTGGCAGCGCCGACGCGAAAGGCGGTCGCCGCCGCGGTCGCCGACGGGGTGGAAAGAACCGGACTTCGCGGCTGGCCGGATGACCTCGACGAACTGCCCCGCACGATCGAGCGGGCCAGCGGTGGCCACACCGTGCGCGGTTATCCGGCGTTCGTCGACGCGGGCAATGCAGCGGCGGTGCGGGTATTCGCGACGAAAGCGGAGCAGGACGGCGCAATGGAGCGGGGTATCCGCCGGCTGCTGCGGCTGACGGTGCCTTCACCGATCAAAGGCATTGAACGCCAGCTGAATCCGCGCACACGGCTGGTGCTCGGCGCGAATCCCGACGGCTCGCTGGCCGCACTGCTCGACGACTGCGCGGACGCCGCGGTCGCGGTGTTGGCACCGGCACCGATCTGGAGCCGTTCGGAGTTCACCGCGCTACAGCAACGGGTGGCCGGTGCCCTGGCGCCGACGACGCTCGACATCGTCGGCCGCATCGAGAAGGTGCTCGCGGCGGCGCATGAGGTCGAGGTCGCGCTGCCCGCCACGCCAGCCGCCGCCCAGGCCGACGCCATCGCCGACATCCGTGCGCAACTCGACCG
>DATJIX010000419.1:0-13502 GCA_035492865.1 Mycobacterium sp.
TCACCGAAGATCGCCGTGACCCGCCGCGGCAGGGCCACCTGGCCACCACTGCGCGTCGTGCTGGACAGGTTGCGACCATGGCCGCGACCGGTGTCATAGCTCTGCCCACCACCGCGTAACCCTTGGCACTACCTCTTCGTAGAAGCCGTAAGAACGAGGGGGTTCGATGGTTGACTGCGATATCTCTTGCCGGGGAACCTGATTCGGAACCGCCCGCAGGCGACCGTCGACGGCCACTACTCAGATCTGCACGCTGTCTACGTCGACAACGCCGCCTGGGTGCACCGCATGTTGTTTGCACGCGTCGGCAATCATCCCGACGCCGAGGACCTCACCGCAGAGGTGTTCTTGAGAGTGCTCAAACCACTGCGGGTGACTGCGAAGATCGCGGAGGTCCGTGGGTATTTGCGCGCCACCACTCGCACGGTCCTGCGCGCCTATTGGCGGGAGGCCAACCGCCGCGAGACCACGTCGCTCGATGAGCTGGCAGACGTCCCCGACGTCGCGGAACAGTGCGTCAGCTCTGCGGTTGAACAAGCCCATCTCGTGCTCGACGCACTGCCCCACACCTACCGACGGATTCTGGAACTGAGGTTTTTGCAGAGGTGTTCGGTGAAGGACACCGCCGCCCAGATGGGCATCAGCGTCGGCAACGCCAAGGTGCTGCAGCACCGCGCCCTGCGGCGAGCCGCGGTGCTGAGTCAGTCTGTAACCCACCCCCATATCTCTAAGGCGTGAAGGTCATACTCCGGCTCGCCGCTGCGGGCGTCCTGCTCATCACGTCGTGTTCCAGCCACACGTCCGAGGCCACCTCTGGCCCGGCATCGGTCACCTTTCAGTCCGGCATGACACCGGGGATGTCCGGTATGGCACCCGCCATGCCCGGCATGCAAGCCCCAGCGTCCGCGCCGTCCTCGGACAGTCCAGCACCGCAGGGAGGAACGGCGGTGAGCATCAGCGACTTCAAGTTCAACCCGGCGACCCTGACGGTTCCCGTTGGTGCGACGGTCACCTGGACCAACCAGGACGAGGAGCCCCACACGGTGGCCGCCAAGGACGGGTCGTTTCATTCGCCGGGCATGGATACCCACGCCACCTACAGCTTCACTTTCAACAAGCCGGGCTCCTACGACTACATCTGCTCGATTCATCCGTTCATGACAGGAACAGTGGTGGTGACCAAATGACCGACGATCCGCAGGGCATGACCCGTCGTCAGTTGATCCGGCACAGCGCGTGGTTCGGTGCTGCCGTTGCGCTCACGGTCGCGGGCGGCGAGGTGATCTCGCATGTCGCGGGATCGGCCCACGCCAAGGAAACAACAAGCCCGACGCTACGATTCGCTCAGATCAGCGACACCCACATCGGGTTCAACGGTCCGGCCAATCCCAACGTCGCCGACACGTTCACCCAGGCCATCGGGCAGGTCAACCGCCTCGGCTATACCCCGGACTTCGTGATCCACACCGGCGATCTGACCCACCTGGCCACACCGGCACAGTTCGATCAGGTCAAACAGATGATGACCGAACTGAATACGCCGCACGTGTTCACCGTGCCCGGTGAGCACGACTCCACCGACGACGCGGGACAGAAGTATCGGCAAGCGTTCGGCGCGGGCACCCGCGGCGACGGTTGGTACAGCTTCGACATCGCAGGCGTGCATCTCATCGGCCTGGTGAACACGTTGAATATGAACAAGCTCGGGCATTTGGGCACCGAACAACTCGAGTTCGTGGAGAAGGATGTGGCCGGCTTGTCCAGCGATACGCCCATCATCGTGTTCAGCCACATTCCCCTGTTCGCCATGTATCCCGACTGGGGCTGGGGTACCGACGATGCGGTGCAGGCATTGAGCTACCTGAAACGCTTCTCGTCAGTGACTTGCCTCAATGGCCATGTCCACCAAGTATTTTCCAAGACCGAGGGAAATGTGACCTTCCACAGCGGAACTACCACCGCCTATCCGCTGCCCGCACCGGGCCAAGGCCCGGCGCCCAAACCGGTCACATTGCCGGCAGGAAAACTGCACGACGCCCTCGGCATCCGCGAGGTGAGTTACACCAAGGGGCAGCAAGCGCTCGCATTGAAGGAACGGAACCTGACATGACGATCACCGGTCTGGCCACACGGGTGGCCCTGAGTGTTTCACTGGCGGTCAGCGGCGTCGTGCACGGCTATCTCTACGTCGACGGCTACCGTGACATCCCGACGGTCGGCCCGGCGTTCCTTGTGCAGGGCAGCGCCTTCTGCGCACTCGCCGTGCTGATTCTCGCAGGCGGTCCGGCATGGCTGTGGCTGGCGGCAGCCATCGGCGCAGCCGGTTCGCTGCTCGCGTTCGCGCTGTCGCGCACCGCGGGGCTATTCGGATTCATCGAAACCGGTTGGCAACCAGCACCATACGCCGCGCTCACCGTGGTCGCCGAGGTCGCCACCATTCTGTTCGTCCTGGCAGCCGCCGTGCGCCGGCGGCCTCGCGCAGCGCTGTCCGCAGAATCGTGATCAGCCGAAACGGCGCGCTAATCCTTGTGCCCGAGAGCCGATTCCAACGACTCTTCGACTCGTTCGACGTCCCCGGGTCGGACGTCGACGGTGAATCGCTTAGGGCCCCATCCGGTGTCCAGAGCGAAGAAAACTGTCTTTGGTTTGCCGAGTACTGTCGTGGACTCGACCGTCCCGACGCTGCCAACCGGGACTTCTGGAACGTTCATGCCGTCGATCTGCCGTCGGGCGATGATGGAATCGCCTTTGCGATATCGAATTTCAGCTACCCCCAGACGCATGCGACCTCAAATGCCTGAAACTGAGCGAAACGTGTGCCCGTCGATAGTGACAATGTCCGGGGTGTTATCGCAAGAGATTTTCGTCAGATTGCGGTCGCCAACGACCGACCTGGCGTTCGCACCATGAGCATCCCCACCAGCCCGGCCACCAGCACCACGACCACCCCGCCCATGCCAGCGCGGTCGGCGCCGAACAGGTCGATGAACGCCGAAAACAGCCATGGCGCAAGGAACGACACCGCACGTCCAGTCGTCGTGAAGAGGCCGAACGCCACGCCCTCCTTGCCCTCCGCAGACATCCGCAGCATCAACGTGCGCGCGGACGCCTGCACCGGACCGATGAACAGGCACAGCAGCAGCCCGCACACCCAGAACGCCGCTGTCCCCGACAGCGCCATCAAAGTGACCGCCACCGCGACCATCGCGGTCAACGAACCGACGATGACCGGCTTCGAGCCGAGCCGGTCGTCGAACAGGCCGCCGAGTGCGGCGCCGACAGCCGCGATCACGCTCGCGGCGACACCGAACAACAGAACGTTCGCCGCCGAGATCCCGTACACCTTGACGCCGAGCACCGCGCCGAACGTCGCCACCCCGGTGAGTCCGTCTCGGAACACCGCGCTGGCGAGCAGGTAGTACACGATGTTGCGGTCGCGCCGCCATTCGCCGACGATCTCTGCCCACAGCGTGCGGTAAGCACCGAGAAGGCCGACCGACTGCCTGCGCTCTGCGGGTTCTGCAGCGGGCACGGCAAGAAACACCGGCACCGCGAACACAGCGAACCAGGCGGCGGCCAACAGGACTGCCGCGCGCACATTCTGGCCGTCGGCACCGGGCAGGCCCAATAGCCCGTGGACGTCGCCGTCGCCGGAGATGAAGCCGAAGTAGACGATCAGCAGCAGCATGACGCTGCCGAGAAAGCCCATGGCCAAACCGAATCCGGAGATCCGTCCCGGGCTCGATTCCGTCGAGACCTGCCGCAACATCGCGTTGTACGGCACCGTCGCCAAGTCGTTGCACGCGGCGGTGCAGGCCAGCAGGATCAGGCCGGGCAACAGATAGCGGTAGTCGTCGCGGATCAGGCTCATGGCCGCCGTCATCACCACCGCCGCGGCCGTCAGAAACGCCAAGACCCGGCGGCGACGCCATGGCGCGTCGACCCAGACCCCGGTGACGGGCGCCAACAAGGCAACCACCAGACCCGCGAGGGCCAACGCACGCCCGAGCCAGCTGGCCGAACTCGTATCTCCCGGTAGGTCGCGGCCGACACTGCTGGTCAGGTAAACCGAGAACACGAACGTCACGACGATCGCGTTGAGGCCCGTCGCGCCGAAGTCCCACAGCGCCCAGGAAAGCTGGGACCGCCGCCGACTCAGCGCGGCCGGCCGCGGATCACTCATGATCGCCCACCATATACAGACCCGCCCGGGTCTGGAGAGCGCGAAAGTCGGGCGTCAGGCCGCGTCGTGGCGGCGGATGGTGCGCTCGCGGGTGTCTGTCGACCACAGCGTGCCGCAGCTGGGGCACTGCAGGTGCACCACGGTGGCCTGATTGCTCAACAGATACTGCCAATGCGCTTCGCAGTTTGTGCTGCTCCGGCAATCCCCACACTGGGCACCGTGGTCGCACGCAGGGCACGGCAACCACGCCCGTCGGGACCGGTCGGCGGTCGGATCAATCGGCAACACGGGTCACCGTCCGATCCGGCAGCACACCCGCAGTCACCAGCTCGTCGTAAATCCGCTGCTGCTCCTCGTCGAGGTCGGAGTACAGCATGTCGTAGGCCTTCTCTTCCTCGGCCATGACCGCGATGGGATCCCAGTCCTCGCCGATGGCCTCCAGGACCGCGGCGCGGCGTCGGGCCTCGTCGAGCGTGAGGTCGTAGGAAAAGTCCAGGTCGCGCATCGCGCCAGCTTTCCGGGCGATGGTTAGCGAGGGCAATGATCTACGTCACATCCGTTATTTGAACTTCGTCACAATGGCGAGGCGTCACTGTCCCAGCGTGAGTTGCTGCGCCGCGCGGTACTGCTCGAGCACCTGCGGCGTCGGGTCCGCGGTAAAGGACGCCGATGCTTGCACCGACCACGAGGGCGGCGAATCCTGCTGCGACAGTGTCCAGGCCGCCTGCCGGGCCGCTCCCAACGCGACGTATTCAGCAGGCGTCGGCACATGAACGGGCGCGCCGAGAACAGCCGGTGCGATGCGGCGCACCGCTTCCGAACGGGCTCCCCCGCCGATCAGGATGATGCGTTGCACCTCGACGCCCTGCGCCGAGATCTTCTCGATGCAGTACGCCATCGACGCCAGCAGACCCTCGACAGCGGCCCGAGCGACATTGGCGGGCAACAGATTACGTGTGCTCACACCGTGCAAAGCGCCCGCGGCGTCGGGAAGATTCGGTGAGCGTTCGCCCTCGAAGTACGGCACCAGCGTCAGCCCCTCGGCGCCGGACGGCGCAGACAACGCCAACCGGTCCATCTCGTCGAAATCGACGCCGAGCATCGTCGTCACGGCGGCGAGCACGGGCGCTCCGTTCAGGGTGCACACCAGCGGCAGTTGCCGCCCGGTCGCGTCGGCGAAACCCGCGACGATGCCCTCGGGGTCATGCGGTGCGGCCTCCCCGACCGCGCTCACCACG
Source organism: Mycobacterium sp. (assembly GCA_035492865.1). Taxonomy (GTDB): domain Bacteria; phylum Actinomycetota; class Actinomycetes; order Mycobacteriales; family Mycobacteriaceae; genus Mycobacterium. The sequence goes on from DATJIX010000419.1 coordinate 5,422, forward strand.
CCGGAGGTGCCGAGCGAGACGACGCAGTCGCCGGTGGCCGCGCCGAGGCCGAGCGCCGCGGCGGCGTTGTCGCCCGCGCCGGGCCCTAGCACCGCGCCCGCCGCGGTCTGCCCCGCCGGATCCCTCGGGCCGAGCACGGTCGGCAGCGCGGGTCGACGGCCACGCATTGCCAGCTCGAGCAGATCGGGCTGGTAGCTGTCGGCCTCTGACGAGAAATAACCGGTGCCGCTCGCATCGCTGCGGTCGGTGCGCAGGGCGGTGATGTCGGTCGAACCGCTCAGCCGCCAGGTCAGCCAGTCGTGCGGCAGGCAGACCGCCGCGGTCGCATCGGCGTGCGCAGGTTCGTGGTCGGCCAGCCACCGCAGCTTCGTCGCGGTGATGGCCGCGACCGGCACCACGCCGATCCGCTTCGCCCACTCGCCGGGCCCGCCGAGTTCGTCGACGAGGGCGACCGCCGCTTCGCTCGAGCGAGTGTCGTTCCACAGCAATGCATCTCGGACAACCGCGCCTGCGCCGTCCAGGCACACCATGCCGTGCTGCTGGGCACCGACCGACACTGCCGCGACGTCGTCGAGTCCACCCACGGCTTCGATGCTGGCCGCCAACGCGGACCACCACAGCCGCGGATCGACCTCGGTGCCGTTCGGATGGGGTGACGATGCGGACCGCACGATCTCACCGGTTTCCGCGTCGCAGACCACCACTTTGCAGGACTGGGTGGACGAGTCGATTCCCGCAACGAGTGCCACGCCTGCGAAGCTACTCCGGTGAAACGCGTCATGGTTGCGGCCTGGCTGCTGGTGTTGGCGGTGCTGGCCACGCCTGTCGCACATGCCGACGACGACATGGTGGCGCGGATCGCGACCGCGGATGCGTACCTGGCCACGCGACCAGGCACCGTCGGCTACGTGTTGCGCGACCGCGCGACCGGCGCGGTCTACCGCAACTCCCACGCCGGCGACCCGGTGTGGACGGCGTCGACCATCAAGCTGGCGATGGTGGTCGATCTGCTGACCCGGCAGCGCGCGGGGTCGATCACGTTGACCGACGCGGACCACCAGCTGATCGCCGCCATGCTGCATTCTTCGGATGACGACGCGGCCGACACCCTGTGGTCGCGCTACGGCGGACCGGACCACCAGGCCTACAACAACGACTTCCCCGCCTTCGGCATGACGGGGCTTCGGCCGCAGCGCGGCTACACCGCCACCTTCCCGTATTGGGGATTCCAGAAGGCGACGCCCGATGACCTCGATCGGCTGATCACATACACCCTCACCCGGTTGAATCCCGCCGACACGGCGAGCATCGTCAACCAGCTCCAGCACGTGGATGCGAACCAGCAATGGGGCGTTTGGGGTGCGGGCCCCGCGATGGCGCCGGGCAACAAGGACGGCTGGTCGCTGGAGGACAGCGGATGGGTGGTCAACACCGTGGGTTTCGCGGGCCGGGGCCAGCGGTACACGCTCGCGGTGATGAACGACCTCGGTGGTGCGGGTGGCTACGACGACGGAGTCGCCACCACGACGCACCTCTCCCAGCTGTTGCTGGCGGGCCGATGAGGGGTTGCGCGGGCTGACAGAATCGGATTGTGGCGGACATCGAGCATCCCGAGGCCCAGAAATGGGACCGGGATCGCGATGAGACGGAAGCACAACGGCTGGACCGCAATTGGTCGAGCCTGCTGCAGGAGTTGCGGGTGGCGCAAACCGGCGTTCAGTTGCTCACCGGCTTCCTGCTGACGCTGCCCTTTCAGCAACGGTTCGCGCAGCTCGACGACGTGATGCGCAGCGTGTATCTCGTCACGGTCGGCTGTTCGATCGGGGCCACCGTGTTGCTGATCGCGCCGGTGAGCATGCATCGACTGCTGTTTCGCCAGCATCGGCTGGACACCCTGGTGTCGGCCGCGCACAGCTACGCGATGGTCGGACTGATCCTGCTTGGCGTTGCACTCGCAGGGGTGGCGGTGGTCATCTTCGACGCGGTGGTCGGTGCAACGGAAGCGTGGATCGCGGGCGGTTCGACCCTGCTGGCGTTGGTGGCGTTCTGGTACCTGATGCCGCTGATCGGCCGACGCGATCGGAACAACCGCTACTGACGTTTGCGCACTGCACGGCCGGGGAACACAGGGCACATGTTGATCCGACGAATCGCGCGCCCAATGTTGTCGGCGGTCTTCATCAGCCGCGGCATCGATGCTCTGCGCAGCCCCAAACCGGCGGCCGACGCCGCGCGCCCCACGCTGGAGGGGCTGAGCAAGCTGCCGGATCCCCTGGGTACCAACGTCCCCTCGAATGCCGAGACCGTCGCCCGCGTGAACGCCGCCGTGCAGATCGGTGGCGGCCTGCTGCTCGCCAGCGGCAAGCTGCCGCGCCTGGCTTCTGCGGCACTGGCGTTCACGGTAGTGCCGGGAAGCCTTGGCGGACATACGTTCTGGAGTGAGACCGACCCTCAGCGCAAGGCCGACGAACGCCGTGCGTTCCTGACCGATGTGAGTTTGATCGGCGGCCTGATCATCGCCGCCGTCGACACCGAGGGCAGGCCGTCGCTGGGTTGGCGCGGACGGCGTGCGGCCCGCAAGGTGTCTGAGGCGGTCACAGCCGCCCTACCCGGTGACGCGACGACTGGCAGCGCGCTCGCCGACAGTGCGCTCGCCGAGAAGGTGGGACACGGGCTGCAGGTCGGCGCCGAGCGCGGGCGCGAGTTGGCGCACGTCGCGCGCGAACGTGGTGCGGAGTGGGCCGAAGTCGCCCGGGAACGTGCGCCGGTGCTCGCCGAGGCCGCCCGCGAACGCGGCGCGGAGTGGGCCGAAGTTGCGCGAGATCGGGCCCCCGTACTCGCCGAGGCCGCCCGTGAACGCGGCGCGGAATGGGCCGAATTCGCCCGCGAACGGGCACCGGAGCTGGCCGACGTGGCCCGTGAACGCGGCACCGAATTGGCCGACACGGCGCGTACGCAGGTAAAGCGGCGCCGCCGCGGCTGGAGCTGACCTCACCAATTGCGTTGCGCGCCATAACCGGCTCTTGCGATCGCGGCGCGTCAAACGGCTCGCGATTGCGCATGTGAGCGGTACATTTGCCGCATGACAAGCGGTGAGTATCAACCCCAGCCCGGACCGTACGGCGAACCTGGCGGTTATCCGCCGCCGGGAGGACAGGAACCGGGCGGGCTCGGCATCCGGTTCGGCGCCCGACTGATCGACGGCATCATCGTCAACGTCGTCGCCTTCTTGATCGCGTTCGCGATCGGTTCTCTCAACAACTACTGGGTCACCGGCCTGTTCTCCGGCCTGCTGACCTTCCTCTATTTCTTGGCCTTCGAGGGCACCCAGGGCTGGACGCCGGGCAAGAAGCTGCTCGGTCTGAGCGTTCGCGGCCCGGGCGGCGCGGCCAAGCCCGACATTCAGCAGGCCGCGATCCGCAATGTCTGGACGCTGCTGAACATCGTGCCGTTCGTCGGCGGCCTGCTCACCCTCGTCGCCGTCATCGTGATCGCGGTGACCATCAACGGCAGCCCGACCAAGCAGGGCAAGCACGACGAACTCGCCGGCGGCACCCAGGTCGTCAAGGGCTGATTCGTCAGATAAAGATCCCGAGGATCAGCACCAACACCAGACCGGTCACCGAAAGCACGGTCTCCATGATCGACCAGGATTTGATGGTCTGACCCACGCTCATCCCGAAGTACTCCTTGACGAGCCAGAAGCCGGCATCGTTGACGTGGGAGAAGAACAGCGAGCCTGCGCCGACCGCGAGCACGACCAGCGAAACCTGGCCAGTGCTCATGCCTTCCACCAGGCCCAGCATCAGCGACGAGGCGGTGATGGTCGCGACCGTCGCGGAACCCGTTGCGAGCCGGATCAATACGGCAAGCACCCAGGCAAGCAGGATCACCGAGATTCCCGTGCCCTTGGCCCACTCCGCAAGCATCGTGCCGATGCCGGTGTCCACCAGGACCTGTTTGAATCCACCGCCCGCAGCGACGATCAGGATGATGCCTGCCACCGGCGGCAGTGATGTCTCAAGGCATTTGACGACCTGATCGCGCGTCATCGCCGCACCGCGGCCCAGGGTGAAGATGCCGACCACGACCGCGATCAACAGCGCCACGAGCGGGCGGCCGAGGATGTCGAGGCTTTGCCGCAGGGGGTTGGCTTTGTCGTCGATGAAGATGTCGGCCAGTGCCTTGCCCATCATCAACCCGACCGGGAGCAGCACCGAGAACAACGTGATGCCGAAGCTGGGCCGTTGGCGCTCAACACGAGTCGCGGTTTGGGTCGTCGTGCCGTCGGCCTCACTTCCCGCTGCGGCGCTCGTCACCGAACCACCGCCGTTGCGTGCGAAGTCGTCGGCGTCGAACCGGTCCGGTACGTCGAGGACGACCCAACGTCCAGCCAGCCGGCCGAACAGCGGCCCTGCCACGATCACGGTCGGGATCGCGACGGCGACGCCGAGCGCCAGCGTGACACCGAGATCGGCGTGCAACAGACCGATCGCGGTCAACGGCCCCGGGTGCGGGGGCACCAGCCCGTGCATGGCGGAAAGCCCTGCCAGCGCCGGGATTCCGACGGTGATGAGCGAGAGCTGCGACCGCTTGGCGACCAGATAGATGACCGGCATCAACAGAACAAGGCCGATCTCGAAGAACATGGGTAGGCCGATGATGGCGCCCACCAACGCCATAGCCCACGGCAACGCTCGCGGCGACGCGCGCCCGATGATGGTGTCGACGATCTCGTCGGCGCCTCCCGAGTCGGCAAGCAGTTTCGCGAACATCGCACCGAGGGCGATCAGGATGCCGACGCTTGCCGCCGTGTCACCGAAGCCCTTGCCGAACGAATCGAGGACATCCCCCGGGTTCTGCCCTGCAACGACGCCAACGGTGATGGCGCCGAAAATCAATGCAAGAAACGGGTGCAGCTTGGCGATGGTGATCAGCACGACGATCAGCGCGATGCCCGCAAGCGCGGCCAGGATCAGCTGCCAGCCGCCTGCTACGGGTTCGACCAGCTTGGTGTCGGCCGCCAGGATGGTGAGTGACGGGTTCATCGGTTCTCCTGTTGGGTTGTGCGCGTGGCGGATAACGAGACGTAGTTGTCGACGATGGAATCGATGTCCTGGTCGACATCGATGGCGATGCCACTCTCATCGGGTCGCAGTGGCTCGAGGGTGGCGAATTGCGATGCCAGCAGCGATGCGGGCATGAAGTGTCCCGGCCTGCTGGCCTGTCGCCTGCCGATGACCTCAGGTGTGCCTGCCAGATGCAGGAATTCGACGCCCTCGCAGTGTCGACGCAACTGGTCGCGATACGTGCGCTTGAGGGCCGAGCAGCTCATCACCCCGCCGTCGCCGCAGTGCTTGGCGAGCCACTCCCCGATCGCCTCGAGCCACGGATAGCGGTCGTCGTCGTCGAGGGGCTCACCGGCCGTCATCTTGGCGATGTTGGTGGGTGGGTGGAAGTCGTCGGCGTCCGCGAACGGCACCCGCAGGCGCTGCGCCAACGCCGCGCCGACGGTCGACTTCCCGGAGCCAGAAACTCCCATGACGACGATTGGTGACGCCATACCCTCCGCCTACCCAGTTGTGCTTGACGTCACACAGCATGCCTCAATAGTCATACGATTGCAACTGTGCAGCGGAATCATATGTCTTTAATAACACCAGCAAACGTATGACAAGATGTATGCGTGGCCACCGAAGCAATCGTCGGCGCTCTGCACGGCAATTTGCTCACCGCGCTGGGCACCGCGATCGTGTCCGGGGAGCATCCGGCCGGCCAGGTGCTCACCCTCGAAGGGGTCAGCGCACAGCACGGCGTGTCGCGAAGTGTCGCCCGCGAGGCGATCCGCGTGCTGGAGTCGATGGGCATGGTCGAATCGCGCCGACGGGTGGGCATCACAATTCAGCCGGCCCACAAATGGAATGTCTTCGATCCGGTGCTGATCCGTTGGCGGTTGGAGGCAGGCGATCGGGCGGCACAGTTGGTGTCGCTCTCAGAACTGCGGCGTGGATTCGAACCGGCCGCCGCCGCGCTCGCTGCGCGACGCGCCGACCCGCACCAGTGCCGGATCATGGCGGCAGCCGTGTCGGACATGGTGGTGCATGGCAGAGCGGGAGACCTCGAGGCATACCTGTTGGCGGACAAGATCTTTCACCAGACCCTGCTCGAAGCAAGCGGTAACGAGATGTTCCGCGCGCTCAACGGTGTGGTCGCCGAGGTACTCGCCGGCCGCACCCACCACGGCATGATGCCCGACCTGCCGAATCCCGCGGCCATCGAACTGCACGATCAGGTGGCTCGCGCCATCCGGCTGCGCGACGAGGCCGCTGCCGAGCGGGCCATGCGCGCGATCATCGATGAGGCGGTATCGGCTGTGGCCGAAGAGTTTTCGTAGCCGCCCTAGGGCCGCGGCACGTAGCTGTACTTGATGCTGCCGCCGCTGACCGTGGTCACGGTTAGCGTGAATTTCGCGATGTCGGAACCCGTGGCGACCGTGCAGTCGACGGTGTTGCCCGGCTTGCCCTCGAGGTTGCCGGTGCACTGTGCGGAGTCGGGACGTCGGCCGAGTTGCTTCTCGAAATCGTCGAGCAGCGAATTCGCGACTTCCTCCTCGGTCAGCACCGGCACCACGTCGAAGTTCATCATCAGCCCCTCGACGCTGCTGACTTCGATGGTGCGCCGCAGTTTGAGGCCGCCCGAGTCGACGTCGCAGTGTGCGGTCGCGCCGACCTTGCCGTCGAGGCCTGATTCACACGACACCGACGCGACCGCGGCATGCGACGCATCGGCGACGAGCCGCGAGACCGCCTTCTCGAGGTGCTCCTTGGACAGCGCGGGCGTCATCTCGTAGTTGATGGTGCTGCCGTCGACACCGGTGACCGTGATGACGGGCTCAAAGCTGTTGGTCGGGCTCATCACGACCTCGCAGTGCGCGGTCTTGCCGACCTCGCCGAGCAGGTCCTCTTTACACGTCACCGATTGCGGTTGTTCGCCGGCCTTGGCGAGCCGGTTGGCGATGTCGGTTTGCAGAGCGTCCTTGCCGACCGCCTGTTTACCGTCGACTCCGACGCTCGCATCGCAGCCCGAAACCAGTGCTCCTAGGGTCACCAAAGCGCCCACGGCTGTAGTCACCGTATGCAAGGGCCGCCTCCTGGACCATTGCTGGCATGTCGCCACCCGGGAGTTTGCACGGACCATAGCAAGGTGGCTGCCGACGTGATGGTTAACTGCAGAAGTGAGCAGACCACCTTCGCTTGCACGCCGATTCTTTGATCGCCTTGAACCCGTGCACGCCGTCACCTACTTCGCGCCCGAAGCTCGAACGGCCCTCGACGGGCTGGGATTTCGCGGATTCTGGATGGGCTACTTCGCCGCTCGCTCCGCCCCGCTCGGGGTGGTGCCCGCGCAGGTCGTCACGGCTGCGTTCTACAACTTCGCACCGGAACGCGTCGCCAAGGCACTGCCCGCGGCATGGGATGTCGCCTCGCCGCCGGACGCGCTGCGCGCCCGACAGGAGTCGGCGGTGGCGGCGCTTAGCCGCTACGGCGTGACCGACGACGATGCCGCCGCAGCGGCCGAACTGGCCGAGAAGGCCGCGCGCAGCGCACCGCTCGACGGCCGCCCGCTGTTCGCGGCGAATCTCGCGCTGGACTGGCCGACCGAACCCGTGGCCAGGCTGTGGCACGCGATGACGCTGCTGCGCGAGCAGCGCGGCGACGGTCATGTCGCGGTGCTGGCCACGCTCGGGCTTTCGGGCCGCGAATGCAATGTGCTGCACGCCGCCGCCGACCGGGTGCCGAAAGAGATGATCATGCGGGCCCGCGACTACGACGACGAGCAGTGGGCGCACTACTGCTCGCGGCTGGCCGATCGTGGGCTGCTCGACGGCAAGGGTGCACTCACCGAAGCCGGCCGAGACTTCAAGCAGCGCATCGAGGACACCACCGATCAAATGGCGCTGTCTGCGCTCGACGCACTGTCCGACGACGAGATCGAGCGGCTGTTTCGGGTGCTCACGCCCATCACGCGGAAGGTGGTCGCCGCAGGTGATGTGCCCGCCGCGACACCGATGGGGCTCAGCC
>DATJIX010000420.1:0-3049 GCA_035492865.1 Mycobacterium sp.
AGGTGCCGCGGGCCGTGGATGCAGAAGCCGCAGGCGTCGTCTTGATCGCAGCCGACGGGACCGTCCGTGACGGCGCGGCGGGAGCGCAGCATGAGTCCGTCGATCCGAGCCGAAAGTTGTTCGACGTCACCGCATCCGGCGACGCACAGGCCGCCGACGTCGCGCGTGCCTACGAGTTCGGTGCGCTTGCCACCGCGGCGCAGCTGGTCGGTGCCGGGCAGGGGCTGCTGGATGCCTCGGTCGAATACGCCAAGCAGCGCAGCCAATTCGGCAAGGTGATCGGCTCGTATCAGGCCATCAAGCACAAGCTGGCCGACGTGCACATCGCGCTCGAGCTGGCCCGGCCGTTGGTGTACGGCGCGGCGTTGTCCCTCGGTGACAGCTCGACAGACACCGCGCGTGATGTCAGTGCCGCCAAGGTCGCCGCGTCCGATGCGGCATTGCTCGCGGCGCGTTCGGCACTGCAGACGCACGGTGCGATCGGATTCACGCAGGAGCACGACCTGTCGCTGTGGCTGTTGCGGGTGCAGGCCCTTCGTTCGGCATGGGGCGACCCGACGGCGCACCGGCGCAGACTCTTGGAGGCATTGTGAGCGAAGAACGGGAGCTGCTACGGGAGACCGTCGCGGCGTTGGTGGACAAGCATGCGTCGCCTGCGGCGGTGCGTGAAGCGATGTCGTCCGAACGCGGCTACGACGAAGCGCTGTGGAAGTTGTTGTGCGAGCAGGTCGGTGCGGCGGCGCTCGTCGTTCCTGAGGAACTGGGCGGCGCCGGCGGTGAACTCGCCGACGCTGCCGTGGTGCTCGAAGAACTGGGGAAGGGGTTGGTGCCAACGCCGCTGTTGGGCACCACGCTTGCCGAGCTCGCCTTGCTGGCTGCGGCCGAGGCCGACACCGACACGCTGGAAGGACTGGCCGAGGGCACCTCGCTCGGGACGGTCGTGTTCGACCCCGGTTACGTGATCAACGGCGACACCGCTGATGTGATGATCGCCGCGGACGGCACCACGCTGACCCGCTGGACAACCTTCACAGCGCAGCGGGTCGAGCCCATGGACCCGACGCGTCGACTGGCGAGGGTCGAGGCGGGGGACACCACGACCATCGGCGATGACCCCGGGCTTGCCGACACAGCGGCGATCCTGTTGGCCGCCGAGCAGATCGGCGCCGCGGCCAGGTGCCTGGATCTGACCGTCGAATACACCAAGGCCCGCGTCCAGTTCGGCCGTCCGATCGGTAGTTTCCAGGCGCTCAAGCACCGGATGGCCGACCTGTACGTCGCCGTGCAGTCCGCACGTGCCGTCGTCAATGATGCGATCGCCGAACCGTCGTCGACATCGGCGGCGTTGGCGCGAGTGGCGGCCAGCGAGGCGTTCTCGAAGGTCGCCGCCGAAGCGGTCCAGATGCACGGCGGCATCGCGATCACCTGGGAGCACGACATCCAGCTGTACTTCAAGCGAGCGCACGGCAGCGCACAGCTGCTGGGTCCGCCGCGGGAGCACCTGCGCCGGCTCGAATCCGAAGTGTTCTAGCGCTTGATGGCTCGAAGGGTATAGCTCAACGGGAGACGCTCTCCGTGCTCCGTGAGCCGCCATTCGCCGTCGCTTTCCCGACGCATGCGCCCGGGTAGGGCTTCGTTCGCCGCGGAGTCGTGTTCGACCAGCATGGTGAGCTCCATGCCCGCCTCCAAAACAGCGGAGACAATCTCGCCGAGGCCGTGGTTCCAGCTGCGGGATTCGTTGTGGCCGAACGTGATCGCGGTGTTGACGTAGGTTCCGGGATCCTCGAAGGTGTCCGGCTCGGGTTGCTCGAAGTACGGGTAGCCCAACACCAGCGCGTCCATCCGGGTTTCGTCGACGGCCCACATCATCGGGTGGTATTCGCGCAGAAACAGGCCGCCGCCGACGCGCAACAGCCCCGCGACGGTCTGCGCCCAGCGCCGAACGTCAGGCAGCCAGCACAGCGCACCGACGCCGGTGTAGACGAAGTCGAAGCCACCGTCGACTACGTCAGCCGCGCTGTAGACGTCCGCCTGGACAAAGGTGACGTCGGCGCCGGCGTCGCCGGCGATGCGGCGCGCGGTTGCGATCGATTCCGAAGAGAAGTCGAGCCCTGTCATCGAAGCACCGAGGCGGTCGAGAGAGATCGTGTCGGTGCCGATGTGGCACTGCAGATGAATCCCGCGTTGTCCGTTGATATCGCCGAGCCTGGGTAGATCGAACCGGACGACATCGGACAGCCGCGTCGGGTCCGCGATGAGTTCGGCCACGGCGTAGTCGGGTGCACTCGCATGCGCCGGTGCGCGTTCGTCCCACCATGCCCTGTTGATCGCGTAGTGCTCGTCGTCCATGGATACAACGCTACGGTGCGCCGGGCCGCTTGTTAGCCTCGATCCGATGAGCGTTGCGCTGCGTGCCGGGATTCCGCCGTTCTATGTGATGGACGTGTGGCTGGCTGCCGGGGAACGCCAACGCACCCACGGCGACCTGGTCAATCTGTCGGCGGGCCAGCCGAGCGTGGGCGCTCCAACGGCGGTGCGGGCAGCAGCGAAGGACGCCCTGGACAACACCGTCCTCAGCTACACCGTGGCGCTGGGCATCCCCGAGTTGCGCGCCGCGATCGCGAGCTCGTACGCCGACAGGCACGGCCTCGTCGTCGAGCCCACTGACGTGGTGATCACCACCGGCTCCTCTGGCGGATTCCTGCTGGCTTTCCTCGCGTGTTTCGACGTCGGCGACCGGGTGGCCATCGCCAGCCCCGGCTATCCCTGCTATCGCAACATCCTGTCGGCATTGGGCTGTGAGATCGTCGAGCTGCCGTGCGGACCGGAGACCCGGTTCCAGCCGACGGCCCAGATGCTCGCCGAGCTGGACCCACCGGTGCAGGGCGTGATCGTGGCGAGCCCGGCCAACCCGACCGGCACGGTGATTCCACCGGAGGAGCTGGCTGCCATCGCGTCGTGGTGCACGTCGTCCGGCGTCCGGCTGGTCAGCGACGAGGTCTACCACGGCCTGGTGTACGAGGGCGCTCCCGCGACGAGCTGCGCGTGG